>CBIGPF010000092.1:0-23343 GCA_966191535.1 uncultured Pseudomonas sp.
ATTGGCGGGCTTTTTCATGGTGCTGTCGATCAGCGGCGGTTGGGCAGGGCGGCGATGACATCCTCCGCCTGCAGGCCCTTGTCGCGCTGGACGACGGAGAACTCCACGCGCTGACCTTCGATCAGGATGCGGTGACCCTCGCCGCGGATGGCGCGGAAGTGCACGAAGATGTCCTCTCCCGAGTCGCGCGAGATGAAGCCGAAGCCTTTGGAGGTGTTGAACCACTTCACGGTGCCGGTTTCGCGGTTCTCACCCCCGAAGGTTTCGAACGGAGCGCTGGCGGGCGCCGGGTTCAGGTTGGCGATCCATTGCAGGACGACGGCACCCGCCAGGCTCAGCAGCGGCAGCACGATGGCTGGCTGTTCGCCGATGAAGGGTAGCGGGGCGAGCAGGATCAGCACCTGCAGTACCACGGCCAGCACCACCAGGGCAGTGGCCAGGCCTTGCAGGGCCGAAGGCTGTTTCAGTTGGCTGCTCGGGGCGAGCAGGAGGCTGGTCAGACCGAGCAGGGCCAGGTAGACGGCATCGCTCTGTTGCAGGTAGGGCAGGGCATCACTGCGCAGACTCGGGATAAGGGACAGCACGAGTGCGGCGACGCCCGTCACGAGATGGACGATCTTGAGCATGGCTACGGATTCACCTTGAGCGGGTAACGAAAAAAGAAGCAGCCGTCCCGTGAAGCGACGCCAGAAAAGGAAATGAAAGCGTGCCGGACGGCCTATGCGCGAAACGCACGGTGGTTATTTAACAGCAAACCACTTGCCTTCTCAAATCAACCGCTTAGGCCATTCGTAGGGGGAGGGAAGCCCGCCGGGCAGCGGGCTTCCTTATATAAGGAAGGATTACGCGGCGAGCAGGCTGCGCAGCATCCAGGCGGTCTTCTCGTGGACCTGCATGCGCTGGGTCAGCAGGTCGGCAGTGGGCTCGTCTGCGACCTTGTCGGCCAGCGGGAAGATGCTGCGCGCGGTGCGCACCACGGCTTCCTGGCCCTGCACCAGTAGGCGGATCATTTCCTGGGCGTCCGGTACGCCTTCTTCTTCCTTTATGGAGGACAGGCGGGCGTAGGCGGCGTAGGTGCCGGGCGCGGGGAAGCCGAGAGCGCGGATGCGTTCAGCGATGCTGTCCACGGCCAGCGCCAGTTCGTTGTACTGCCCCTCGAACATCAGATGCAGGGTGTTGAACATCGGCCCGGTGACGTTCCAGTGGAAGTTGTGGGTCTTCAGGTACAGCGTGTAGGTGTCGGCCAGCAGGCGCGACAGGCCGTCGGCGATGGCGGCGCGATCCTGTTTGGCGATTCCGATATCGATGTCCATGGCGGTCTCCTCATCGTGGCACGGGTGATTCAAAGTGTTGGATTCGAGGCTATCACCAGGGCGGGTGCGAAGCTCTTGGTCTATATCAAGGCAAACGATTGAGGTTATCTATTAAAAGGTGTGCGCCCGGCTGGCTTTTCCGCCACCGGAGCCCGGCTGCAACCTGCGGATTTTTCAGGCTATAATCGGCCTCTTTGCCGCGGGACGCGGACCCGTGGCGTTACACAGCCAAGGTGTTCCATGCCGATTTACGAGTACCAGTGCCAGTCCTGCGCGCATCAGCTGGAATCGCTGCAGAAGATCAGCGATGCGCCGTTGGTCGATTGTCCGGCCTGCAAGGCTCCCGAATTGAAGAAGATGTTGTCGGCTCCGGGCTTCCGCCTGGGCGGCAGCGGTTGGTACGAGACCGACTTCAAGACCGGAGCGAAGAAGAACCTGGCCTCCGGCGATGCCCCAGCGGCCTGTCCGGCCACCGGTTGCGGTGCCGGCGCCTGCTCCGCCAGCGAATGAGCGGTTCCCTAGAATTCAAGACTTTCGAGAAGCGAAACACACCATGATGCGCAGCCACTATTGCGGCCAGTTGAACGAGAGCCTGGACGGCCAGGTAGTCACTCTTTGCGGTTGGGTACACCGTCGCCGCGACCACGGCGGGGTGATCTTCCTCGACGTGCGTGATCGTGAAGGTCTGGCCCAGGTGGTGTTCGACCCGGATCGCGTCGAGACCTTCGCCAAGGCTGATCGCGTGCGCAGCGAGTACGTGGTGAAGATCACCGGCAAGGTGCGTCTGCGCCCCGAAGGTGCACGCAACTCGAACATGGCTTCGGGCGCCATCGAGGTGCTGGGCCACGAGCTGGAAGTACTGAACCAGGCAGAAACCCCGCCGTTCCCGCTGGACGAGTACTCTGACGTGGGCGAAGAAACCCGCCTGCGCTACCGCTTCATCGACCTGCGTCGCCCGGAAATGGCCGACAAGCTGCGCCTGCGCTCGCGCATCACCAGCAGCATCCGTCGCTTCCTTGACGAAAATGGCTTCCTCGACGTCGAAACCCCAATCCTCACCCGTGCAACCCCGGAAGGCGCGCGCGACTACCTGGTGCCTAGCCGTACCCACGCCGGTAGCTTCTTCGCCCTGCCGCAGTCGCCACAGCTGTTCAAGCAGTTGCTGATGGTGGCCGGCTTCGACCGTTACTACCAGATCGCCAAGTGCTTCCGTGACGAAGACCTGCGTGCCGACCGCCAGCCGGAATTCACCCAGATCGACATCGAGACCAGCTTCCTCGAAGAAAGCGACATCATCGAGATCACCGAGAAGATGGTTCGCCAGCTGTTCAAGGAAGTGCTGAACGTCGAGTTCGACGAGTTCCCGCACATGCCGTTCGAAGAGGCCATGCGCCGCTACGGTTCGGACAAGCCTGACCTGCGCATTCCGCTGGAACTGGTCGATGTGGCCGATCAGCTGAAGGACGTCGAGTTCAAGGTCTTCTCCGGCCCGGCCAACGATCCGAAGGGCCGCGTTGCCGCCCTGCGCGTTCCGGGCGGTGCGAGCATGCCGCGCAAGCAGATCGACGACTACACCAAGTTCGTCGGCATCTACGGCGCCAAGGGTCTGGCCTACATCAAGGTCAACGAACGCGCCAAGGGCGTGGAAGGCCTGCAGTCGCCGATCGTGAAGAACATCGCCGAGCCGAACCTGAACGAGATCCTCGATCGCGTCGGTGCGGTCGATGGCGACATCGTGTTCTTCGGCGCCGACAAGGCCAAGATCGTCTGCGACGCCCTGGGCGCGCTGCGCATCAAGGTCGGCCATGACCTCAACCTGCTCACCAAGGAGTGGGCGCCGATGTGGGTCGTGGACTTCCCGATGTTCGAAGAGAACGACGATGGCAGCCTGACCTCGCTGCACCACCCGTTCACCGCGCCCAAGTGCACCCCGGAAGAGCTGGAGGCCAACCCGGCCGGCAAGCTGTCCCGCGCCTACGACATGGTGCTCAACGGCACCGAACTGGGTGGCGGTTCCATCCGTATCCACGACAAGGCCATGCAGCAGGCGGTATTCCGCGTGCTGGGCATCGACGATGCGGAGCAGGAAGAGAAGTTCGGCTTCCTGCTGGACGCCCTGAAGTACGGCGCACCGCCGCATGGTGGCCTGGCCTTCGGCCTGGACCGTCTGGTGATGCTGATGACTGGCGCGGCCTCGATCCGCGAAGTCATCGCCTTCCCGAAAACCCAGAGCGCTGGTGACGTCATGACCCAGGCTCCGGGCACTGTGGATGCCAAGGCCCTGCGCGAGCTGAACATCCGCCTGCGCGAGCAGCAGAAGGCCGCCGAGTAAGTCGATTCGAATAGCTGGCGGCGCCTGCACTGCGGGCGCCGCCAGCGAAGCAAACAAGCGATACGGAGTGAGTTATGGCTGGTCATTCCAAATGGGCCAACATCAAGCACCGCAAGGAACGTCAGGACGCCAAGAAGGGCAAGATATTCACCAAGCTCATTCGCGAGCTGACCGTTGCTGCCAAGCAGGGCGGCGGGATTCCTGCGGACAACCCGCGTCTGCGCCTGGCCGTGGACAAGGCGCTGACCGCCAACATGACCCGCGACACCATTGATCGCGCCATTCAGCGCGGCGTGGGCTCCAGCGAAGCGGACAACATGGCTGAGCTGACCTACGAAGGTTACGCGCCCAGCGGCGTGGCGATCATTGTCGAAGCCATGACCGACAACCGCAACCGTACTGCGGCCGAAGTGCGCCATGCCTTCAGCAAGTGCGGCGGCAACCTGGGTACCGATGGTTCGGTGGCCTACATGTTCGAGCGCAAGGGCCAGATCAGCTATGCGCCGGGAGTGAACGAAGAAGCCCTGATGGATGCCGCGCTGGAAGCCGGCGCCGACGACGTGGTGGTCAACGACGATGGTTCCATCGACGTGTTCACCACCTTCGCCGACTTCATCTCGGTCAACGAAGCGCTGACTGAAGCCGGTTTCAAGGGCGAGGACGCCGAGATCACCATGATCCCGTCGACCACTGCGGCCCTGGACCTGGAAACCGCGCAGAAGGTCCTCAAGCTGATCGACATGCTCGAAGATCTGGACGACGTGCAGAACGTCTATTCCAATGCGGAAATCCCGGACGAGGTGATGGCCCAGCTGGGCTGATCCCACCACCGGCGATGTGCTGAAGCCGGAAGCGGGAGTGGTCGTCAGCGGCGCCTCCCGCTTCCGGTTTTTGTTATCTGACGTACAGGTTACCGACAAGGTTTGATCGGACGGACATGACCCTGATTCTCGGCATCGACCCAGGTTCACGGATTACCGGCTTCGGCGTGGTGCGCGACACCGGCCGTGGCTGCGAGTACGTGGCATCGGGCTGCATCCGTACCGGCAATGGCGAGCTGTTCGAGCGCCTGCAGATCGTCTTCCGTGGTGTGCGCGAGGTCATCCAGACCTACCAGCCGACCATGATGGGCATCGAGCAGGTGTTCATGGCGCGCAACGCCGACTCGGCGCTGAAGCTGGGGCAGGCGCGCGGCGCGGCCATCGTCGCGGCAGCGGAAGAAGGGCTGCAGATTGCCGAGTACACGGCGAGCCAGGTCAAGCAGGCCATCGCCGGCACGGGTGGTGCGGACAAGCAGCAGGTCCAGATGATGGTCATGCACCTGCTCAAACTGGTGCAGAAGCCGCAGATCGATGCCTCCGACGCCCTGGCCATCGCCCTGTGCCATGCGCATACCCGGCAGAGCCTGGTGCCGCATGGCCTGGTGGGCGCCCGCCGCCGTGGCGGTCGCCTGCGCCTGTGATATCCGGAAAAACATTGAGCAAGGATAAACACCCGTGATTGGACGCCTGCGTGGCACCCTGGCGGAGAAACAGCCGCCGCACCTGATCGTCGACGTGAATGGCGTGGGCTACGAACTCGAAGTGCCGATGACCACCCTGTATCGCCTGCCAAGCCTGGGCGAGCCGGTGACCCTGCACACCCATCTGGTGGTGCGCGAGGATGCCCACCTGCTCTACGGCTTTGCCGAGAAGCGCGAGCGCGAGCTGTTCCGCGAGCTGATCCGCCTCAATGGCGTGGGTCCGAAGCTGGCGCTGGCGTTGATGTCGGGTCTGGAAGTCGATGAGCTGGTGCGTTGCGTGCAGGCGCAGGATACTTCCACCCTGGTGAAGATCCCCGGCGTCGGCAAGAAGACTGCCGAGCGGCTGCTGGTAGAGCTGAAGGATCGCTTCAAGGCGTGGGAGAATATTCCTTCCATTGCGCCGCTGGTGGTGGAACCCAGGCTGGTTGCGGCAGTCTCAAGCGCCGAGTCCGATGCCGTCAGCGCGCTGATCGCCCTGGGCTTCAAGCCCCAGGAGGCGAGCCGCGCCGTGGCCGCCGTGCAGGAGGAAGGATTGTCCAGCGAAGAACTCATCCGTCGTGCCCTCAAGGGCATGGTCTAGGTAGCCATCAATGATCGAAGCCGATCGCCTGATCTCCTCCGTAACCGGTCGTGACCGCGAAGAGCAGCTCGACCGCGCCATCCGCCCGCTCAAGCTGGCCGATTACGTCGGTCAGCCGGTGGTGCGCGAGCAGATGGAGCTGTTCATCCAGGCGGCCCGCGGGCGCCAGGAGGCACTCGATCACACGTTGATCTTCGGCCCGCCCGGCCTGGGCAAGACCACCCTGGCAAACATCATTGCCCAGGAAATGGGGGTGTCGATCAAGAGCACCTCCGGCCCGGTGCTGGAGCGCCCCGGCGATCTGGCGGCGCTGCTGACCAACCTCGAACCCAACGACGTGCTGTTCGTGGACGAGATCCATCGCCTGTCGCCCATCGTCGAGGAAGTGCTGTACCCGGCCATGGAAGATTTCCAGCTGGACATCATGATCGGTGAGGGGCCGGCTGCGCGTTCGATCAAGCTCGACCTGCCGCCTTTCACGCTGGTCGGCGCGACCACCCGTGCCGGCATGCTGACCAATCCGCTGCGTGACCGCTTCGGTATCGTGCAGCGTCTTGAGTTCTACGGTGTGGACGACCTGTCCAGCATCGTCGCCCGTTCGGCGGGCATCCTTGGCCTTGAGATCGAGCCGGCGGGCGCCTACGAAATCGCCCGGCGTGCGCGCGGTACGCCGCGAATCGCCAACCGCCTGCTGCGCCGGGTGCGGGATTTCGCCGAGGTACGTGGTACCGGGCATATCAGCAGCGACATCGCCGACAAGGCGCTGAACCTGCTGGACGTGGATGAAAGAGGCTTCGATCACCAGGATCGCCGCCTGCTGCTGACCATGATCGACAAGTTCGACGGTGGTCCGGTGGGGATCGACAACCTGGCGGCGGCCATCAGCGAAGAAAGACACACGATTGAGGATGTGCTGGAGCCCTATCTGATCCAGCAAGGCTATATCATGCGCACACCTCGGGGGCGTGTAGTGACCCGGCATGCGTACCTGCATTTCGGCTTGAATGTGCCGAAGCGGATGGGGGAGGGGACGACATCGGATCTGTTCGTCCCTGAAGATGGTAATTAATTGCATTTGTAGACGATTGCCGATTGGCAAAGTCTTTACTTGGTTCTAGAGTATGCGCGCGCAACACGGGGGTCAGCCGTTCCAGCAGCGGTATCGGGTCTATTACGAGGACACCGACGCCGGCGGCATCGTCTACTACGTCAACTACCTCAAGTTCATGGAGCGGGCTCGTACCGAGCGGCTGCGTGATCTGGGCTTTGCCCAGTCACAGCTGGCGGGGGAGAACCTGCTTTTCGTCGTTCATTCGGCTGAGGCGCGCTATCACGCGCCGGCCCGCCTGGATGACGAGCTGCTTGTCAGCGTCGAGGTGGAGGAGTTGAACCGTGCGAGCCTGAAGTTTCGTCAACAGGTTCGACGGGCGTCGGATTCGACCTTGCTCTGCGAGGGGCGATTCCTGGTGGCGTGCGTGCGGGCGGATAACCTGAAACCCCGCGCTATCCCAGATGTGTTGCGTGCGGCATTTGCCGGCAGTCCGGACACCCTTTCAGCAGGAGATTAACGTGGAACCGAACGTCGTCGACCATACTTCCATGTGGAGCTTGATCAGTAACGCCAGCGTTGTAGTGCAACTGGTGATGCTGACCCTGGTGGCCGCATCGGTCACTTCCTGGATCATGATTTTCCAGCGCAGCAACATGATGCGCTCGGCGAAGAAGGCCCTGGAAACTTTCGAAGAGCGCTTCTGGTCGGGCATCGACCTGTCCAAGCTCTATCGTCAGGCGGGCAGCAACCCCGATCCGGATTCGGGGGTCGAGCAGATCTTCCGTGCCGGCTTCAAGGAATTCTCCCGTCTGCGCCAGCAGGCCGGCGTTGACCCGGATGCGGTGATGGAAGGCGTTTCCCGCGCGATGCGCGTCGCCATTTCCCGTGAGGAAGAGAAGCTGGAAACCAGCCTGCCGTTCCTCGCTACCGTCGGCTCCACCAGCCCGTACATCGGTCTGTTCGGCACCGTGTGGGGCATCATGAACTCCTTCCGCGGCCTGGCCACCGTGCAGCAAGCCACCCTCGCCACCGTGGCGCCGGGTATTGCAGAAGCGCTGATCGCCACCGCCATCGGCCTGTTCGCGGCCATCCCCGCGGTCATCGCCTACAACCGTTTCGCCGCCCGCTCGGAAATGCTCATCGGCCGCTACTACACCTTCGCCGACGAATTCCAGGCGATTCTGCACCGCAAAGTGCACACCAGCGACGATTGATCGACGACCAAGAGGTAAGCCGTCATGGCAAGAGTTCGTCACAAGCGCAAGCCGGTCGCGGAAATGAACGTGGTGCCCTACATCGATGTGATGTTGGTACTGCTGGTCATTTTCATGGTGACCGCGCCCATGCTCAACCAGGGCGTCAAGGTCGACCTGCCCAAGGTTTCCAGCGAAGCGCTGCCGCAGGATAACGATTCCCGCGTGCTCACCATCTCCATCAAGGCAGACAAGACCTATTACTGGAACATGGGCTCCGAAGTGGACCCGGATCAGGGCAAGGCCAGCCAGACAGCCGTTGACCTCGATCAGCTGGTGACTGCAGCTACCGCGATCATGGCGCAGAACAGCAGTCAGGGTAAGAAAGTCCAGGTCTTCGTCCGTGGGGACAAGGCAGTCGACTATGGCTCTGTCATGGCCGTCATGGGCGGTCTGCAGAAAGCCGGAGTCGGCAACGTCGGTCTGATTACCGAGGCACCAGGTACTTGATGCACCAGCTCGAGCGCTCTCAATCGGAAGGCTACTTCTGGCCAACGGTCCTGGCCGTGGCTCTGCATGTCCTGATCTTCGCCATGCTGTTCGTCAGCTGGGCCAGTACGCCTGAGCTGCCGCCTTCGCGGCCGATCGTTCAGGCTACGCTGTACCAGCTGAAGTCCAAGAGCCAGGCGACCCAGCAGACCAACCAGAAGATAGCCGGCGAGGCCAAGAAAACCGCGGCCAAGCAATACGAGCAGGAGCAGCTCGAGCAGAAGAAGGCTGAGCAGCAGGCATTGGCTGCTGCGAAAGCCGAGGAACAAAAGAAGGCCGACGCAGCTCAAAAGGCTGCTGATGCCGCTGAAAAAGCCGCTGAAGCCAAGAAGGCGGATGACGCCAAGAAGGTGGCCGATGCCGCTGCGGCCGCCAAGAAGGCGGCTGAGGCCAAGGCTGCCGAGCAGAAACAGCAGGCGGATATCGCCAAGAAGAAAGCCGAGGAAGAGGCCAAGAAAGAGGCCGCTGAAGAGGCGAAGAAAAAAGCTGCCGAGGAGGCCAAGAAGAAGGCCGCCGAGGACGCGAAGAAAAAAGCCGCCGCGGACGATGCCAAGAAGAAGGCGGCCGCGGTCGAGGCTGCGAAGAAGAAGGCTGCTGCTGCAGCCGCTGCCGCAGCCCGTAAGGCCACGGAAGACAAGAAGGCCCAGGCGCTGGCCGACCTGCTGTCCAACGACACGCAACGGCAACAGGCCCTGGCCGACGAGCAAGGTGACGAGGTGGCGGGCAACTTCGACGATCTGATCGTCAGCCTGGTTAGCCAGCAGTGGAGCCGTCCTCCTTCAGCTCGTAACGGAATGAGCGTAGAAGTGCTGATTCAGATGCTGCCGAGCGGAGCCATCACCGGTGTAAGCGTAACCCGCTCCAGTGGTGACAAGCCGTTCGACGATTCGGCGGTGGCGGCGGTCAAAAACGTGGGCCGTGTACCCGAACTGCAAAAACTGGATCGTGCCACTTTCGATAGCCTGTATCGTCAGCGCCGAATGGTCTTCAAACCGGAGGATTTAGATCTGTGAGTACCCTGATTCGCTTCGCGCTCTTCGCCCTGGCCCTGGTGGCCGGCGCAGCGCAGGCCGCCGACCCGCTGGTGATCTCCAGCGGTCGTGACTCGGCCGTCCCGATTGCCGTGGTTCCGTTCGGCTGGCAGGGCGGCAACGTCCTGCCCGAAGACATGTCGAACATCATCGGCAGCGACCTGCGCAACTCCGGTTACTTCGAGCCGATCCCGCGCCAGAACATGATCAGCCAGCCGGCCCAGGCCAGCGAAGTGATCTACCGTGACTGGCAGGCCCTCGGCGCGCAGTACGTGCTGGTTGGTAGCATCGTGCCCAACGGTGGCCGCCTGCAGATCCAGTACGCCCTGCTCAACGTGGCGACCCAGGAGCAAGTGCTGACCGGCAGTGTGGGCGGTACCACCGACCAGCTGCGTGACATGTCGCACTACATTGCCGACCAGTCGTTCGAGAAGCTCACCGGCATCAAGGGTGCGTTCTCCACCAAGATGCTCTACGTGACTGCGGAGCGCTTCTCGGTGGACAACACCCGCTACACCCTGCAGCGCTCCGACTATGACGGCGCGCGTCCGGTAACCTTGCTGCAGTCGCGCGAGCCGATCCTCTCGCCGCGCTTCTCGCCCGATGGCCGCCGTATCGCCTACGTGTCCTTCGAGCAGAAGCGTCCGCGCATCTTCATGCAGTACGTCGATACCGGCCGCCGCGAGCAGATATCCAACTTCGAAGGCCTCAACGGCGCCCCGGCCTTCTCGCCGGACGGCAACCGCCTGGCCTTCGTGCTGTCGCGCGATGGCAACCCGGAAATCTACGTGATGGACCTGGGTAGCCGCCAACTGCGTCGCCTGACCAACAACTCGGCGATCGATACCGAACCCTTCTGGGGTGCGGACGGCTCGACCCTGTACTTCACCTCGGACCGTGGCGGTAAACCGCAGATCTACAAGATGAACGTGAATTCGGGCGCTACCGACCGCGTGACCTTCATCGGCAACTACAACGCCAACCCGAAACTCTCGGCGGACGAGAAGACCCTGGTCATGGTTCACCGCCAGGACGGTTTCACCAACTTCCAGATTGCAGCACAGGACCTTCAGCGCGGTAATCTCCGGGTACTTTCCAACACCAACCTGGATGATTCGCCCACTGTTGCGCCAAATGGCACGATGCTAATATACGCCACCCGCCAGCAGGACCGGGGCGTGTTGATGCTCGTGAGCATCAACGGACGTGTTCGGTTACCGCTACCCACCGCTCAAGGCGACGTGCGCGAGCCTTCCTGGTCCCCTTACCTGAACTGACGGTTGCCAACTGTTCCAAATTTATACACTGGGGTTCATTAGGAGTTACATGATGGAAATGCTGAAATTCGGCAAATTTGCCGTTATCGCCCTCGCCATGGCTGTTGCCGTAGGCTGCTCGTCCAAGAAAGGCGATGCTACTGGCGAAGGCGCCAATGGCGGCGTTGATCCGAACGCTGGCTACGGCGCCAACAGCGGTGCCGTTGACGGCTCCCTGAGCGACGAAGCTGCTCTGCGCGCTATCACCACCTTCTACTTCGAGTACGACAGCTCCGACCTGAAGCCGGAAGCCATGCGTGCCCTGGACGTACACGCCAAGGACCTGAAAGGTTCCGGCCAGCGCGTAGTCCTGGAAGGTCACACTGACGAGCGCGGCACCCGCGAGTACAACATGGCTCTGGGCGAGCGTCGTGCCAAGGCCGTTCAACGCTACCTGGTACTGCAGGGCGTTTCCCCGGCTCAGCTGGAACTGGTTTCCTACGGCAAAGAGCGTCCGGTTGCCACTGGCCATGACGAGCAGTCCTGGGCCCAGAACCGTCGCGTTGAGCTGAAGAAGTAAGACCTGATGCCGATGCGCCTGCGTTTTCTGACCTTGATCGCATGCGGACTGCCCCTCATGGCGGCGGCCGCGGTTCCGGTACAGGACGGTAATGGTGGCTATGCCAGCACACCGCCCTCGGGTTATGGCACCGCAGGCGCTGATGGCGCCTACGCCGGAGGCGGGATGACAACTCCCGTCTCTGGTCAGGCTCAGCTGTTCATGCAGCTGCAGCAGATGCAGGACGAGATGTCCCGTCTGCGCGGCATGCTCGAAGAACAGCAGAACCAGATCCAGCAAATGAAGCAGGAAAACCAGGAACGCTTCCAGGACATCGACAGCCGCCTTTCCAGTGGTGCAGGTGCAGGAGCGGCCGGTGCTGCTGTTCAACAGGATTCCTCCGCTGCCGGCGCCAGTGCCGGAGCTGCCGCTGGAGCAGGCGTAGCCGCCGCCCAGCAACAGCAGCCCGCTGCCAGCAGCGAGCCGGGTGACCCGGCAAAAGAAAAGCTGTACTACGACGCGTCCTTCGACCTGATCAAGGCCAAGGACTTCGACAAGGCCAGCCAGGCCTTTGGCGCCTTCCTGCGCAAATACCCGAACAGTCAGTACGCCGGCAACGCGCAGTACTGGCTGGGTGAAGTCAACCTCGCCAAGGGTGATCTGCAGGGCGCTGGCCAGGCCTTCGCCCGCGTCAGCCAGGCCTACCCGAGCAGTGCCAAGGTGCCGGATTCGCTCTACAAGCTCGCTGATGTCGAACGTCGCCTCGGGAACACCGACAAGGCCCGTGGCATCCTGCAGCAGGTTGTTGCCCAGTATCCGGGCACTTCGGCTGCGCAGCTGTCCCAGCGTGACCTGAAGAACCTCAAGTAAGGCCTCCGCAGCGTCCGAAAACCCGCGCCCGTCGCGGGTTTTTTCGTTAGAATTGCTGCCCCCCGGAAAGCGCCAGTGGTTTCAGCTCGGCTGATGTCTGCTGTGTTCCGGGCTTGCCGGGCGCCCAGTTAGCGCGCCCACGACTCCAACGCAACGGAGGCGGATGGCCTGTGTAGCCGTCACGCCCGTGGCTGATATGCAACAGACCCTGCGCATTACCGAGATTTTCTACTCGCTGCAGGGGGAAACGCGCACCGCCGGCTTGCCGACCGTGTTCGTACGCCTGACTGGCTGTCCCCTGCGCTGCAATTACTGCGATACCGCCTATGCCTTCAGTGGCGGCGAGGTCCAGAGCCTTGAGGCCATCCTCGACCAGGTTGCCCAGTACCGCCCGCGCTACGTCTGCGTGACCGGCGGCGAGCCCTTGGCCCAGCCCAACTGCATCCCGCTGCTGCAGCGCCTTTGCGATGCCGGCTATGAGGTTTCGCTGGAAACCAGTGGTGCGCTGGACGTCTCCGCCACCGACCGCCGTGTCAGCCGCATCCTTGACCTGAAGACGCCGGGCTCCGGGGAAGTGGCGCGCAACCGCTACGAGAACATTGGCGAGCTGACGTCCAACGATCAGGTGAAGTTCGTCATCTGCTCCCGCGAGGACTATGACTGGGCTGTGTCCAAGCTGATCGAGTACCGCCTGGAGCAACGCGCCGGCGAGGTGCTGTTCTCGCCCAGCCATCGCGAAGTCAGTGCGCGTGCGTTGGCCGACTGGATTGTCAGCGACAACTTGCCGGTGCGTCTGCAATTGCAGCTGCACAAGATTCTCTGGAATGACGAGCCGGGCCATTGAGCGCGGAGGAGCCCCTGATGATGTCCGTCAAGAACGCTGCGAATGACAAGAAAGCCGTGATCCTGCTCTCCGGTGGCCTGGATTCCGCGACCGTGGTCGCCATGGCCAAGGCCGAAGGCTACGACTGCTACACCATGAGCTTCGATTATGGCCAGCGTCACCGCGCTGAGCTGCAGGCGGCCGAGCGTGTCGCCCGCCAGCAGGGTGTCATCGAGCACAAGGTCATCGGGCTGAACCTGAACGGTATCGGCGGCTCGGCCCTGACCGACAGCAGCATCGAGGTGCCCGAGGCGCCCAGTGAAGGTATTCCGGTCACCTATGTGCCGGCGCGCAACACCGTGTTCCTGTCTCTCGCCCTGGGGTGGGCGGAGGTGCTTGGTGCGCGGGATATCTTCATCGGCGTGAACGCCGTGGACTATTCCGGCTACCCGGATTGCCGGCCCGAATTCGTCGAGGCTTTCGAGCGCATGGCGAATCTGGCGACCAAGGCAGGGGTAGAGGGTGACGGCTTCCGCATCCAGGCCCCGCTGCAGTTCCTCTCCAAGGCGCAGATTATCGAGGCGGGAATTGCCCAGGGCGTGGACTACAGCCTGACCGTGTCTTGCTATCAGGCCGATGAGGACGGGCGTGCGTGCGGTAAATGCGACAGCTGCCGGCTGCGTTCTGACGGCTTTGCTGCCGCTGAAATTTCCGACCCGACGCGATATTTCTGAAAAAAGTTTTCGAAGGGTGTTGTTTTTGCGTTAGAAATCAGTATTATACGCCCCACGTTGGGTCGTTAGCTCAGTCGGTAGAGCAGTTGGCTTTTAACCAATTGGTCGTAGGTTCGAATCCCACACGACCCACCAACATGTAAGACAAAAGCCCCGTGATCGAAAGGTCACGGGGCTTTTGCCATGTGCCGGAAAAAGTCTGCCGTACGGCCATCGACGGCGCATCGCGCGTAGGGCTGTGGTGATAAAATCGCCGGCATAATCAGACCGTGCCTGTTGAGGTTTCCACACGATGTCCCAGATTTCCGAACGCCTGTTGGTCCAGGCTCATCTGGCGGCGAAGCAGCCGCGGGTGCTGAGCGCGCAGGAAGAGGCCGACTACCGTGCGGCCATCGCCGCCGAGCTGAAGGCGCAGAACGCCGTGCTCGTTGCGCACTACTACTGCGACCCGGTGATCCAGGCGCTGGCGGAAGAGACCGGTGGCTGCGTGTCCGACTCGTTGGAGATGGCCCGCTTCGGCAACCAGCACTCGGCGCAGACCGTCGTGGTCGCCGGTGTTCGCTTCATGGGCGAGACTGCGAAGATCCTCAATCCGGAAAAGCGCGTGCTGATGCCGACCCTGGAGGCGACCTGCTCGCTGGATCTGGGTTGCCCGGTGGAAGAGTTCTCCGCCTTCTGCGATCAGCATCCCGAGCGCACCGTGGTGGTCTATGCGAACACCTCGGCCGCCGTGAAGGCGCGCGCCGATTGGGTGGTGACCTCCAGTTGCGCCGTGGAAATCGTCGAGCACCTGATGGACAACGGCGAGCCGATCCTCTGGGCTCCGGACCAGCACCTGGGCCGCTACATCCAGCGTGAGACCGGTGCCGACATGCTGCTCTGGGACGGCGCCTGCATCGTCCATGAGGAGTTCAAGGCCAAGCAGCTGGAGGACCTCAAGGCGGTCTACCCGGATGCGGCGATCCTGGTGCATCCGGAGTCGCCGGAAGCGGTCGTCGAGCTTGCCGATGCCGTGGGCTCCACCAGCCAGCTGATCAAGGCGGCGCAGACGATGCCGAACAAGCGCTTCATCGTCGCGACCGACCGCGGGATCTTCTACAAGATGCAGCAGCTCTGCCCGGACAAGGAATTCATCGAGGCGCCTACCGCGGGCAACGGCGCGGCCTGCCGCAGTTGTGCGCACTGCCCATGGATGGCCATGAACACCCTGGAGCGTACCCTGGCGTGCCTGAAGGAAGGAACGGGCGAAATCTTCGTCGACCCGGCTCTGATTCCCAAGGCGATCAAGCCGCTCAAGCGCATGCTCGACTTCACCCAGGCGGCGAAGCTGAAGCTGGCGGGCAACGCCTGATTCGATGATCCGAATGAGAAAGCCCGGCAGATGCCGGGCTTTTTCATGGGCGGGAGAAAGTCTCAGCGCCCCATCATTTCCTTGAGGATGCGCTGCTGGTCGCGGAACTCCTGCTGGCGAGCGTCCAGGCGCGCGGCCAGTGTGAAATTGCCGCCGGCGCGCCGTTTGGCGAAGTCCAGCTGCTCGATCGCCTGCTTGTAGTCGCCGGTGAGTGCGTAGTATTCCGCGCGGGCCTGGTACACACCGATGGCGTTGCCGCTCAGGGTGCAGGCGTCGGCCAGGCGGTTCCATACGTCCGGGTCCAGCGGGCGGCGCTGGGACAGCTTGAACAGCGTCTTCTCGGCATCGGCTGCGCGATTGGTCTTCATCATCAGGTCGGCGTTGGCCTGGATCAGCGGGTAGCTGTCCGGGTACTGGCTGAGCATCTTCTGCACTCGCGCCTGAGCATCGGGCAACTTGTTGGCGGTGATGTCCACGTCGGACATGGCCAGGTTGTAGCTGATGTCATTGGGCGCCTTTGCCAGTAGCTGCTGAAGGTTGCCGCGGGCTTCGTTGAGCTGGCCTATCTTGGTCTGCGACAGCGCCAGGCCGTAGCGGGCGGCGTCGTTCTTCGGATCTTCGTCGAGCTGCGCGCGGAACTGCTTGCTGGCCATGCCTGGCGTGTCCTCGAACATCTGCTGGACGCGGGCGCGCATCAGTTCGTAGCGCAGCGAATCCTCCTTGCCGCCCTTGGGGTACTGCTCGGCACGGTTACGGGTGTCGGCAATACGCGATTCGGTCACCGGGTGAGTCAGCAGGAATTCCGGCGGCTTGCCTTCGTAGCGGTATTGGCGGGCCAGGCGTTCGAACATGTTGGGCATGGAGCGCGGGTCGTAGCCGGCGCGGACCATGGTGGCGACGCCGACGCGGTCGGCTTCCTGCTCGTTCTGCCGGGAGAAGCGCAGCTGGTTCTGGATCGCCGCTGCCTGGGTGCCGGCGATGGCAGCGATGCCGGCGTCGCCAGCGCCCGCGGCGGCGGCGACGATACCTGCCAGCATGGCGGCCATCACCGGGATCTGCATGCGCTGCTGCGCCTCGATGCCGCGGGCGAAGTGGCGTTGGCTCAGGTGGCCGAGTTCGTGCGCCAGTACCGCGATGTATTCACCTTCGGTCTGGGCGTAGATGAACAGACCGCCGTTGACGCCGACCACGCCGCCGGGGGCGGCGAAGGCGTTGATCTGCTTGTCGCGGATCAGGATGAACGCCAGGCGGTGGTCCTGCAGCTCGCTGGACTCTGCCAGGCGATAGACGCTGGACTCGACGTAGTCCTTGAGTTGGGGATCGTTGAGCGTGTCGACCTGGTTGCGCAGCATGCTCAGCCACGCGCGGCCGAGCTGGAACTCCTGCTCCGGGGAGACGATGGACGAGCTGGCGTCCCCCAGGGAGGGAAGGTCGTCCGCCAGGGCCGGCATGGCGAAGGCGATGGCGAGCGACAGCAGGGCAGGGCGGAGTACTTTCATGTACACGAGGCTCGTTCCGAGAAAGGCTCTACTTTAGCCGCAGGCTAACGACTATGCCTAGTTTGCAGGGTGGAAGTGCGGCGCAATTCGAAATGGGTATTTTCGATGCCGTTGCCCTTGTAAGGCCTGAGGCTGATGGCTTGATTAACGAATCTGCGGGTCGACGGGCCTGGTTACTTTTCCAACGCTTTCGGTATTCTTGGGCGCCCTGACCGGAGTTCGTTTCGATGTCCGATTCCACGCCGTCCGTCCCCGCTTGTGACGCGGAGCTGGACGCCAGCGGTCTCAATTGTCCGTTGCCGCTGCTCAAGGCCAAGCTCGAGCTGAATCGCCTGCCCAGCGGCGCGGTGCTCAAGGTGATCGCCACCGACGCCGGCTCCCAGCGTGACTTCCGCGTTTTCGCCGATCTGGCCGGGCACTCGCTGCTGCATGAAGAGGCCGAGTCCGGCGTCTATCGCTACTGGCTGCGCAAGAAGTAGCCCTGATCCCGGGTAACGCGATGTTGCCCCTTTCGTTTCGCAGGTTTCGTTGATGCTCAAGGTTTTGCAGGACTGGATGCAGCGCTATTTCTCCGATGAGGAAGCGATAGTGCTGGCGGTCATTCTCGGGTTGGGATTCACCGTCATTCTCGCCTTTGGCGGGATGCTCGCCCCGGTGCTGGCGGCGATGGTCATCGCCTTCCTGATCCAGGGCATGGTCGGCGTACTGGAACGCCTGCGCATGCCGCACCTGTTCGCGGTGTGGCTGGTGTATTCGCTTTTCCTTGGCCTGCTGGCGGTGTTCCTGCTGGTGCTGGTGCCGCTGCTGTGGAAGCAGCTGTTCACCCTGTTCAACGAGCTGCCCGGCATGCTCGGAGAATGGCAGGCGACGCTGCTGATGCTGCCTGAGCGCTATCCGGACATGGTCACCGAGGAGCAGGTACTGCACACCGTCGAGGCTGCGCGCAATGAACTGGGCCAGCTCGGCCAGTGGGCGCTGACCTTCTCCCTGTCGGGCCTGCCGGTGGTGGTCAACATCATGATCTACCTGGTGCTGGTGCCGATCCTGGTGTTCTTCTTCCTCAAGGATCGCCGGCGCTTCTACCACTGGTTCCGCCGCTACCTTCCGCGCGAGCGCGGTCTGATGAAGCAGGTGTGGAACGAGATGAACCAGCAGATCGCCAACTACATTCGCGGCAAGGTCATCGAGATCTTCATTACCGGCGTGGCGACCTACATCGCCTTCGCGGTGCTGGGCCTGAACTATGCAGCGCTGCTCGCCCTGCTGGTCGGCCTGTCCGTGGTGGTGCCCTACATTGGCGCGGTCGTGGTGACCGTGCCGGTGGCGATGATCGCGCTGTTCCAGTGGGGCTGGAGCGATCAGTTCATTTACCTGATGGCGGCCCACGCGATCATCCAGGCGCTGGATGGCAACGTCCTGGTGCCGTTGTTGTTCTCCGAGGCAGTGAACCTGCATCCGGTGGCGATCATCTGCGCGGTTCTGCTGTTCGGCGGGTTGTGGGGCTTCTGGGGCGTATTCTTCGCGATCCCGCTGGCGACCCTGGTGAAGGCGGTGCTGGACGCCTGGCCGCGGCAGCCGCCAGTGGAGCCACAAGTCAGTCCGATGATGTAAACGAAAAAAGGCCGCTGTTCAGCGGCCTTTTTCATGTGTGCGGTGCAACTCAGCCCTTGTTCAAGCGCTCATTTGTTCAGTGCCTGGGCGGCGGCGAGTACGGCATCCACGTGGCCGGGCACTTTCACGCCGCGCCATTCCTGGCGCAGCACGCCCTGGGCGTCGATCAGGAAGGTGCTGCGGTCAACGCCCATGTATTCCTTGCCGTAGAGCTTCTTCAGCTTGATCACGTCGAACAGCTGGCAAACGGCTTCGTCCTTGTCGCTGATCAGCTCGAAGGGGAAGCATTGCTTGGCCTTGAAGTTCTCGTGGGACTTGATGCCATCGCGGGAAACGCCGAACACCAGGGTGTTTGCGTTGGCGAAGTCCTCGATGCTGTCGCGGAAGCCCTGGCCTTCGGTGGTGCAGCCTGGGGTGCTGTCCTTGGGATAGAAATACAGGACGACCTGCTTGCCCTTGAGCTCGGACAGGCGGAATTCGACGCCGCTGGTGGCCGGGGCCTGGAAATCGGCGACGGGCTTGTTCAGTTCGACTGCCATTTGGCTCTCTCCTTACGGATGCTGCGGACGCCAGGGTTCGATCAGCGCGTCCAGGTTCAGCGCATCGGCGAAGTCGAGGAACTGATCGCGCAGCCAACTGATCTGGGTGCCGGCCGGCAGGGTCACGGTGATGGTGGCGTTGAGCATGCTGGTGTTGGTGTGCGGTGCCTGGTAGGTGTCGCAGGTGAGGTTCTCCAGCTCGATGTTGTGATCGATGAAGAACTGGCACAGCTCGTTGAGGATGTCCGGCCGATAGACGGCGCTGACGTAGGCCACGTAGGGCAGGGCCTGGGCGCGGGTAACGTGGACATTGCTGCGGGTGACGCTGAGGGTGAAGCCGTGGCGCTTGGCGAGGGGCGGCAGGCCGCCTTCGAGGCGGGCCAGGGCATCCCAGCTGCCGGAGACCTGCAGGACCAGCGCGCTGAACTCGCCGTGGCGGGTCAGGCGGCTGCTGACCACCGAACAACGGTTGTCGACGCAGGTGCGGCACAGCACGCTGGTCAACTCCATCGGGTTCGGGCCCAGAGCACTGATCAGAAGGAATTGTTCACGAGGGTGAGAGGTGGACATGCAGCGTTCCTGGGAGTGGCGGCCAAGCGGGCCGCATCGACAAAGGGGAAAGGGTAGCGAAAAGCGCCGATGAGGGGAATGTCTGGCCGCTCGCGGGTCGCTGCGTCACCTTGTGCGTGGCCGGTGGCGACAGTACCATTACGGCTTTCTTTTTCCGGCAGGAGCGGTTGCATGATTGCGGGCAGTATGGTGGCGCTGGTCACCCCCTTCGATGCTCAGGGTCGACTGGATTGGGACAGCCTCGCTAAGCTGGTGGACTTCCACCTGCAGGAAGGCACCAACGCCATCGTAGCGGTCGGCACCACTGGTGAATCGGCCACTCTGGACGTGAACGAACACCTGGACGTGATCCGTCGCGTGGTCGACCAGGTCAATGGCCGCATCCCGGTCATCGCCGGTACCGGCGCCAATTCCACCCGCGAAGCCGTCGAGCTGACCGAGGCTGCCAAGTCCGGCGGCGCCGATGCCTGCCTGCTGGTGACCCCGTACTACAACAAGCCGACCCAGGAAGGCCTGTACCAGCACTTCCGCCACATCGCCGAAGCCGTGGCCATCCCGCAGATTCTCTACAACGTGCCGGGCCGTACCGCCTGCGACATGCTGCCGGAGACCGTCGAGCGCCTGTCCAAGGTGTCGAACATCGTTGGCATCAAGGAAGCCACTGGCGACCTGCAGCGCGGCAAGGAAGTACTGGACCGTGTCGGCAAGGATTTCCTCGTCTACTCCGGTGACGATGCCACTGCCGTCGAGCTGATGCTGATGGGCGGCAAGGGCAATATCTCGGTGACCGCCAACGTTGCTCCGCGCGCCATGAGCGACCTGTGCGCCGCCGCCATGCGCGGTGATGCCGCCGCTGCCCGCGCCATCAACGATCGCCTGATGCCGCTGCACAAGACGCTGTTCATCGAATCCAACCCCATCCCGGTCAAGTTTGCCCTGCACGAAATGGGGCTGATTCCAGAGGGCATCCGCCTGCCTCTGACCTGGCTCAGCCCGCGTTGCCACGAACCGCTGCGTCAGGCCATGCGCCAGACCGGCGTCCTGGCTTAAGGAGCCCCCTCGCATGAAGCGACTGGCAGGACTGACTGCGCTCGCCCTGGTTATTGGCAACACCTCCGGCTGCGGCTGGCTGTGGGGCCCGGAAGGCTACTTCCGCGACCGTGGCGACGATTACCTCAATGCCCGTGAAACCGCGCCGATGAAGGTGCCCGAGGGCATGCAGAGCAAGCAGCTCGACCCGCTGCTGCCGATCCCGATGAACGTTGCCACCAGCACCGAGAAGGAAGGCGAATACGAAGTACCGCGTCCGCAGCCGCTGTCTGGCGCTGGCGAAGTCAGCGACTTCAGCCTGCAGAAGAGCGGCGACTCGCGTTGGCTGGTCGCCCAGCGTCCGCCGGCAGAAGTCTGGCCGGTCGCCCACCAGTTCTTCCAGGACAACGGCTTCGCCATCGCCAACGAGCGTCCGCAGACTGGCGAATTCAGTACCAACTGGCAGCCGCTGTCGCAGCTTTCCGCTCCGCTGGCTCGCCGTCTGAGCAGTCGCGTGTCGGGCGTCGAGCCTGACAGCGAAGCGCGCGTTCGCGTGCGCATCGAGCCGGGCGTGCAGACCAACACCAGTGAAGTCTACGTGCTGAGCGAAACCCGCCCGGCCGGCAGCACCGCCACTGGCGACTGGCCGACCAAGCCGGCTGTGCCGAGCCTGGATGCCGCGCTGCTCGATGAAATGATCGCCAGCATGGCCACCAGCGCCGAGAAGGGCGGTTCCGTTTCCCTGCTCGCCGCGCATTCGGACTACGACACCCCCGGTGCCGTCCAGTTGAACAAGGATGGCAGCGGCAACCCGGTGCTGACCGTCGACTCCGACTTCGACCGCGCCTGGGTCAGCGTGGGTCGCGCCCTGGATCGTGCCGACATCCGTGTCGACGACCTCAACCGCAGCCTGGGCGTGTACTACGTCAACATCGCCGAAGGCGCGAAGAAGAAGGACGAAGACAAGCCTGGCTTCTTCAGCCGCCTGTTCGGCGGTGGCGAGAAGACCAAGGAAGAAGAGGACGCCAAGGCCCAGCGCTACCAGGTTCGCCTGACCAGCGTGAGCAACACCGTCCAGATCACCGTCGACAAAGACATCAACACCTCTGCACCGGCTGACGTGGCGCAGGGCGTGTTGGAGAAACTCCAGGAGAGTATGCGGAATGCACTTCGCGGTCCTGGGGAGCGGAAGCCGGGGCAATTCGGCCTTGGTGAGCAGTTCTGACACCCGGATACTGATCGATTGCGGTTTTCCGCTGCGTGAAACCATCCGCCGTCTGGCGCGCCTGGGCGTAGAGCCCGGGCAGCTGGACGCGGTACTCGTCACGCACGAGCACTCCGATCACATCAACGGCGTCGAACTGCTGGCCCGGCACCATCGAATACCCGTGTACCTCAGCGCCGGCACCCTGCAGGGAATGCGCAAGCCGGTGACACCAGCGGGGCTGCTCAAGTGCGGCGACCGCCTGGTACTGAAAGACCTGGAAGTCACTGCGGTGAGCGTTTCCCATGATGCGCGGGAGCCCCTGCAGTACGTGTTTTCCGATGGCCGGAAGCGCTTTGGCCAGCTCACCGATCTGGGAGCCGCCACGGCGCAGGTGCTGGAATGCTATCGTGGCCTCGATGCGTTGATCATCGAGGCGAATCACGATACCGACATGCTGGCCCGCGGTCCGTATCCCTACCCACTCAAGGTCCGTGTAGGCGGGCAGTGGGGACATTTGAACAACCGGCAGGCCGCCGAACTCGTGGCCCAGCTGGGCTGGGAAAGCTTGCAGCACCTGGTGCTGGCGCATCTCAGCGAAAAGAACAACTCGCCGCAACTGGCCCGGCAAAGCTTCGTCGACACCCTCGGGTGCGACCCGGACTGGCTGCAGGTAGCCGATCAGCATTCTGGACTCGACTGGCGCACCATCGCCTGAGCCCACCCCTTAAGCAAGCGGAGCCCATCATGGAAAAACGCGAAGAACTCTATCGCGGCAAGGCCAAGTCGGTTTACACCACCGATGACGCCGACCGCCTCGTCCTGCTGTTCCGCAACGACACCTCGGCGTTCGACGGCAAGCGCATCGAGCAGCTCGATCGCAAAGGCATGGTGAACAACAAGTTCATCGCCTTCTTCATGCAGTAGCTCGAAGCCGCCGGCATCCCGACCCAGTTCGACGCCCTGCTGTCGGACAACGAAGTGCTGGTCAAGAAGCTCGCCATGATTCCGGTCGAGTGCGTCGTGCGTAACTACGCCGCCGGCAGCCTGGTGCGCCGCCTGGGCGTCGAGGAGGGCCTGCAGCTCACTCCGCCGACCTTCGAACTGTTCCTGAAGAACGACGCCCTCGGCGACCCGTTCATCAACGAATCCCACGTCCAGGCCTTCGGCTGGGCGACCCTGGAGCAACTGGCCGAGATGAAGGCGTATTCCTTCAAGGTCAACGACGTGCTGAACAAGCTGTTCGACGACGCCGGCCTGCTGCTGGTGGACTTCAAGCTCGAGTTCGGCCTGTTCCACGGCAAGATTGTCCTGGGCGACGAATTCAGCCCGGACGGCTGCCGCCTGTGGGACAAGGAAACCCGCAAGAAGATGGACAAGGACCGCTTCCGCCAGGGGCTGGGCGACGTCATCGAGGCCTACGAAGAAGTGGCCCACCGTCTCGGCGTACCGCTCTGATCCGACGAGTGCACGCAAGCGCCTGATACCACGAAAAAAAATCCGAAAACAAAGCTTCGCGTTCGGACTTTGAGCTGGTATCATGCGCGCCGCACGGAGAGATGCCGGAGTGGCCGAACGGGACGGATTCGAAATCCGTTGAACTGGCAACAGTTCCTAGGGTTCAAATCCCTATCTCTCCGCCATTACATATGGCCGAAGCCCCTGAAATTCCTAGAGTTTCAGGGGCTTCGTCTTTTCCAAGCCTGCAATTTAGGACAGGTCTAGGA
>CBIGPF010000093.1:0-22874 GCA_966191535.1 uncultured Pseudomonas sp.
GGTGGTGTGGCTGCTGCGTCGTGTTGTCCGCTAACAGCCGCTTCGGGTGGCTCGCGTACAACGGCCACGGAATTCAGTCCAGGGCAATAGCCTGGCTCAGGGGAAACCAATCTACCTTCATAATCCCGCGCTATGCTGGCGTCTATGCCGCACACGTCCGGACCCGACTCGCGCCCCGAGGCTTATGATGAGACGGCGCCGACCTCACCGCCACGCACCTCGAAATAGATCACACCAGCGGCAGCTACCGGCCAGAAGCGGACGCTCAAGTCCAATGAGGCTTGCTCAATACATATGGAAATACGTATATTCGATTTTCCACATGTAAGGTGAAGCTATGATCACGCCACCCGAAGTCTTCAAGAGCCTGGCCGACGAGACTCGTGTTCGCGCCACCCTGCTCATCGCCAGCCTGGGCGAGCTCTGCGTCTGCGAGCTGATGTGCGCGCTGGACGACAGCCAGCCGAAGATCAGCCGCCACCTGGCGCAGTTGCGCAGCAGTGGTCTGCTGCTGGATCGCCGCCAGGGTCAGTGGGTGTATTACCGCCTCAACCCCGAGTTGCCCGCCTGGGTACACGAGATGCTGCAGGTCACCCTGCTGGCCAACGCGCAATGGCTGGCCGACAACACTCTTCGCCTGCAGAACATGGACGGCCGCCCCGTCCGTGATGCCGCCTGCTGCTGATCCCTTCAAGCGAGTCCGCCATGCTGGTCGCCGTTGCTGTCTTCGTCTTCACCCTCGTTCTGGTCATCTGGCAACCCAAGGGCCTCGGTGTCGGCTGGAGTGCCGCGCTGGGAGCGATCATCGCCCTGGCCGCCGGCGCGGTTTCGCTGCATGACATCCCGACCGTCTGGGCGATTGTCTGGAACGCCACCGCCACTTTCATCGCCGTTATCATCATCAGCCTACTGCTGGATGAGGCTGGGTTCTTCGAGTGGGCCGCGTTGCACGTCGCGCGCTGGGCGAATGGCAGCGGCTACCGGCTGTTTGCCTTTTGCATACTGCTCGGCGCTGCTGTCTCGGCGCTGTTCGCCAACGATGGTGCGGCGCTGATCCTCACGCCCATTGTCATGTCGATGCTGCTCGCCCTGCGCTTCTCGCCGGCCGCAACCTTGGCCTTCGTCATGGCTGCAGGCTTCATCGCCGACACAGCGAGCCTGCCGCTGGTGGTCTCCAACCTGGTGAACATCGTCTCGGCTGATTACTTCAGCCTGGGCTTTGCCGAGTACGCCTCGGTGATGGTGCCGGTGAACCTCGCCAGTGTCGCCGCCACCCTGCTGGTGCTGTTCCTGTTCTTTCGCCGCGATATCCCGAGACAGTACGCGCTCGACGCGCTGAAGGAGCCGAAGGCGGCGATACACGACCGCGCCACCTTCATCGTCGGTTGGTGGACGTTGCTGGTGCTGCTGGTCGGCCTGTTCGCCCTGGAGCCGCTGGGCATCCCAATCAGCGCGGTGGCCGCTGTCTGCGCGGCCATTCTGTTTGCCGTCGCCGCTCGCGGGCACCGCATATCCACCCGCCGAGTGCTGCGCGAAGCCCCCTGGCAGGTAGTGATCTTCTCCCTCGGCATGTACCTGGTGGTGTACGGCCTGAAGAATGCCGGCCTCACGGACTTCCTCACCCACCTGCTCGACCGCCTTGCCGAACAGGGTTTGTGGAGCGCGGCCATCGGCACCGGCCTGCTCTCGGCGCTGCTGTCATCGGTGATGAACAACATGCCCAGCGTGCTGGTCGGCGCGCTGTCGATCCAGGGCAGCGGCGCAGAAGGTCTGGTGCGCGAGGCGATGATCTACGCCAACGTGATCGGCTGCGACCTCGGCCCGAAGATCACTCCCATCGGCAGCCTCGCCACGCTGCTCTGGCTGCATGTGCTGGAGCGCAAGGGCATGCGCATCACCTGGGGCTACTACTTCAAGGTCGGCATCCTGCTGACCCTGCCCGTCCTGCTGATCACCCTTTCGGCCCTGGCGCTGCGCCTGAGCCTCTGACGTCCGCGTTGAGCGGAGGAGACCTCCATGCGAGTCCTGTTCATGTGCACGGCCAACAGCTGCCGCAGCATCCTCTCCGAAGCGCTGTTCAACCACTTGGCGCCGGAAGGCTTCGAAGCGGTCAGCTCCGGCAGCTTCCCCAAGGGCCAGGTGCTGCCGCGCAGCCTCACCACCCTGCAGCAGGCAGGCATTTCCATCTCGGGCTTGAGCAGCAAAGGTAATGACGCGTTCGAGGGCAACCCGCCGGACATCGTCATCACTGTCTGCGACAAGGCCGCCGGCGAAGTCTGCCCGGTGTACTTCGGCCCGGCGCTGAAGTCCCATTGGGGGCTGGAAGACCCGTCCGATGTGGTAGGTGATGAACCCGCCATCGACGCTGCCTTCCGCGCCACGCTGGCCCGCATCGAGCAGCGTTGCCGGGACTTCTTCGCCCTTCCTTTCGCCACCCTCAGCCGCGACGAAGTCAAGCGCGAGCTGGATCGCATCGGCGCTCTCTGAGCAGGAGGAACCATGTCCGAGCAACTGCCCAACCTCGACCTTTCGCTGTTCGACCTGCCGCCAGCGGCGGCCCGCATCAGTGAGCACAAGCCACGCATCCTGCTGCTCTATGGATCGACCCGCGAACGCTCCTTCAGCCGCCTGCTGGTGGAGGAAGCCGCACGCCTGCTGGAGCACTTCGGCGCCGAGACGCGCATCTTCAATCCTTCGGGCCTACCGCTACCTGACGACGTACCGGTGGAGCATCCCAAGGTGCAGGAGCTGCGCGATCTAGTGCAGTGGTCGGAAGGCCAGGTGTGGTGCTCGCCGGAGCGCCACGGAGCGCTGTCGGCGGTATTCAAGGCGCAGATCGACTGGATTCCCCTGGCGCTCGGCGCCGTGCGCCCCACCCAGGGCAAGACGCTGGCGGTGATGCAGGTCTGCGGCGGCTCGCAGTCGTTCAATGTGGTCAACCAGCTGCGCGTGCTCGGCCGCTGGATGCGCATGTTCACCATCCCCAACCAGTCGTCGGTGCCCAAGGCCTACCTGGAGTTCGACGACGCGGGACGCATGAAGCCTTCGGCGTACTACGACCGTGTGGTGGACGTGATGGAGGAACTGGTGAAATTCACCCTGCTGCTGCGTGATCGCCAGGACTTCCTGGTGGATCGTTATTCGGAGCGCAAGGAGAGCGCCGAGCAGCTTTCCGCCCGCGTGAATCAGCGCTCGATCTGAGGTCGCTATGCCCATCGAAATCAGACAAGCACGTCCTGAAGATGCGCCGGCAATCCAGCTCATCTACGCCCCCATAGTGACTGGCACGGCAATCTCCTTCGAGGAAGTCCCGCCGACCATCGAGGAGATGCGGCAGCGCATCGTCACGACGCTGCAGAACTACCCGTACCTCGTTGCGGAGCGCGATGGGCGCCTGGTTGGCTACGCCTACGCCAGCCAGCACAGAGCGCGTGCTGCATACCGATGGGCAGTGGATGTGACCGTCTACATCGCAGAGGGTGAGCGTCGTGCTGGAGTGGGCCGCAGACTCTATGGCGAGCTGCTTCCCATCCTTGCCGAACAGGGATTCAACGCAGCCTATGCCGGCATTGCGCTGCCCAACGCTGGAAGTATCGGTCTGCATGAACGGCTGGGATTCCGGCACATCGGCACCTTCCCGCAGGTCGGATTCAAGCTGGGCGAGTGACACGACGTGGGCTATTGGCGACTGGAACTCGGTATGCCAAGCAACTCGCCCAGCGATCCCCGGCGATACCCAGAAATCACCCGCTGAGCGGCAGCTATGGGTCGAAGGCGGCCTCTGGCTTCCGACGCCTTATTGAGCAAAGCAGCTAGCTTGCTGTCATTTCTTGCTGTGGGCGGCAGCGACGAGGCCGTCCAGCCAATCCTGGTGACCGTTGATCATCGGGTTGGGTTTGGCCAAGTGCAGTTCCCGAGCCGGATTACCCTTCTGCGTTTCCTGGGTGAGAATGCGCACACGCCCACCCCAGAGATCCTCGACTAGCCAAGCGTGGTGGACGTCCAGGCGCTCATCGCTGCCCTCTTCTCCGGACCAGCCATGCCAGGCCACTCGTCCCTGCAGGCCATCCACAGGCGGCACATACTCAATGCACTGCGCCTCGACGGGAAAGCCGAAAGTCTCGAAGTAGAATCGCACGCCGTCCGTAAGCTCAGGCCCCTTGTCATCGTAGAAGCGGACATTCGCAGAGTTGGCGTAATAGCCAGGCCAACGCGACGGCACACTGAGCAGCGGCCAGATGTCCTGGGCGCTCAGGCCCGCAACTATCACTTCGTTGGAAGCGAAGTTCTCGGTGAAGCCGGGCACAAACCCGTCCGGCCAATGGATTGAGTTCATGGTCATGGATCGTTCCTCCAGTTACTTTTCATCGCATCGGCGATGTCGCGTAGCAGCAGGATGCCGGCGCCTGGCAATTACTACCAATGATCATCCAGAACACCAGGCATAGCCCTGAATAATACCTGGAGAGTTGAGCGATTCACCTCAGCGTTGGGTGCGCCCTGGCCCGTTCCGGCGCCAACCATGCATTCGGCCGACGGCAGACGTTGCGAGCATTCGATCCATCTTCCCGACAGTGCACGACGCTTAGCTACTTGGCAGCCGTATGCCGTTCCAACGCTTCGTTTGCCCGCCGCGATGCATCGGCACTGACCTGCTCGGCCAGCACCCGACTCAGCTCACGGAGTTGCTGCAGCGTAACCCCGGTGTTCATGGCGATACGCATATGGGCCTGCAGTTGTGGCGCTACGCCCTCCAATGCAGAGAGCATCGCCACGGTGGCGATTTCCCGGCTCTGCCAGTCCAGGTTGTCACGCTCGAAGATGTCGCCAAACAGATGCGTGCGCAGGTATTCATTGGCGACCGGCGCGAAATCGAACAGAGCACCTTCCACCGGGGCGCCGGACAATGTGGTCTGGTTTGCGGTACCCACTGCCAGAAGCTCATCCCCTTGGGGAATCGATTTGCTGGGTCCGCGTCCCGGTTGGTCCACGATTCCTTGCTGTTTGCGTGCCTGTACCACCTTCATCAACTCGCCCAGTGCATTCAGGCTTCGAGGAAAGCCCGCATAGGCGTACAGCTGGACCAGTACCTCGCGCGCCTCGCTGATAGTCAGCCCGGCATCCAGCCCCTGATTGATTGCACGGTTCAGACCAGCCATATCACCAGCGGCCGCGAAGGCGGCGATGGGAACGATGCCCCGCTGACGCTCATCGAGCGTTTCGCTGTGATGGCTTGATGTGTCGTTCTCGGCCATGGATTGGTCCTCCTGTGCAGCCAATGTCTGTGTCATGAAGCCCAGCGCACAAGCCAGGCCCAGTGCAATCCCAAGTATGCGAGCAGCCCGGCGCGGGTCAGTCAGCCCGCTCGGCGTTGTACTGTTCATCGGTGACTGCCTCCATCCATTCGACATTCTTTCCATTCACCGAGCCAGTGACCGCCAGGTGGGTCATGGCGGTACCCGGTGCGGCGCCATGCCAATGCTTGACGCCGGCCGGGCACCAGACCACATCGCCAGGGCGAATGACCTGAACCGGCTTGCCCCACTCCTGGGTCAAGCCGACCCCGGTAGTGACTAACAACCGCTGCCCTGCCGGGTGGGTGTGCCACGCCGAACGGGCACCGGGCTCGAAGGTCACCAGACCGCCCGAGGCATTGATCTGATCGTCGACAGGCCAGACCGGATTGATCCGCACGCGCCCGGTGAAGTACTGCTCCGGACCTGCGATCGACGCTTGCGTCCCGGCACGGCTGATCTGCTGCGTGTTTGCAGTTGCAGGCTCAGCGGCGCTGGCCACGGCAGCCTGCATGACCGCTCCGCACAGGACGGCATCGACAATTTTCTTGCTCATGCTGGTCGTCTCCGAAGATAGGTTGGCACGATCGATCAGGCCCGGCGGCGCCGATCCTGCAGTTGCTTGGCACGGGATACCGCGAGTTCTGCTGGCAGAGCGACGGCGTTCTTGGCAGCGAGAACTTCCGCCATGACACTGACTGCGATTTCCGGCGGGGTCTTGCTGCCGATATAGATGCCGATGGGCCCGCGCAGTCGTTGGAGCGATTCGTGCGTCTCACCAAAATGCTCGATCAGGCGAGCGCGCCGGCTTTCGCTGTTGCGCCGCGAGCCAATGGCCCCGATGTAGAACGCCGGGCCACGCAGCGCCTCCAGCAAGGCCAGATCGTCCAGCTTCGGATCGTGGCTGAGCGCGATGACGCAACTGCGAACATCCGGCGCAAAGGCTCTGACGACGTCATCCGGCATGTCCTGAATACGCTGCACGCCAGGAACGCTCCAACTCTCCAGGTACTGTGGGCGAGGGTCACAGAGGGTGACCTGGAACCCATTGAACTGCGCCATGGTGGCAACGTACTCGGCCAGTGCGCCGGCGCCGATCAGCAACATGCGATAGCCGGGGCCCAGCGTGCTGATCATCCGCCGGCCGTCGAAGATGAACTCATCCGGTGTGTCCGTGCTTTCAAGGCGCGTTCGGCCCGTCTCGATGTCCAGCTTGCGCCGCATCAGTTGCCCCTGGTCGAGACGCCCCAGCAGGTGTTGCAGAACCGCCAGGTCGGGCTCGAACTCGAGGATCAGCTCCAGCGTGCCGCCACAAGGCAAGCCAAAACGGTGCGCTTCGTCAGCGCTCACGCCATAGCGAACCAACTGGGGGCGAGCGTGTGGCAGCCCTGTTCCGCCGTAGGCGGTGGTATGTCGATGAATGAGGTCATCCTCGATGCATCCGCCCGACACGCTGCCTATAACCCGGCCGTCGTTGCGCAGGGCCATCATCGAGCCCACCGGCCGCGGAGAAGAGCCCCAGGTGCGCGCCACCGTCACCAGCATCACGCGCTCGCCCACGGCCAGCCAGTCACAGGCGGTTCGCAGGACCAACAGATCGATACTTTCCATCCAGTCTCCGCAACCTCATTGTCCAGCCGGCACGAAAACGTGCTCGCCACCGGTGTCGTTCAATCGGACTCCCCGGCACTGCAGAGAGTCCTCCAGCGGCCGCCCCTGTACCTGCACGGTCCACTGCGAAGCGATCGCCGGCCGCTGCGCCGCGGCGGAAAAAGCGTCGACAAGACGTTGCCGCTCAGGCAGGTAAAGGGTCAGCCCGTTGCCTTTCCAACCCGCCACCGAATAACCCAAGGCCTGGCAGATAGACAGCTTCGATGCCGCATCGCGTCGATCCGCCTGGCGCGACGCCTCGATCAACGCGGCGAACTCGGGATTCACACGGTGGTCGGTGGCGATCAGCACGTCACTGTCGGCGCGGCCCCAGGATTCCGGCGGACAGTCCTTCGCCGAGGGGTTCAGCGGGATGAAAGGATTGATCTCCATCGGATAGATCCGGCAAACCAGGGGCCGCTCCGCGTAGATTGCGCAAAGGTTATCGACGCCGAGGTTCGGGCATTGCGGCTGAGCCACACCGGCGAGGATCGCGATGACGTTGATATCCGCAGAGCCCGACCGGCCAACGCCAGCGCGACCACTGTCATGGGCGTAGCGTGGTTCATGGCTTCGCGCGGGCTCGAGCAGGAATGCTTCCAGCAGGATCGCCACATCCCCTCCCCGGGCCAGCCAGGCAAAGGCTTCGTCCCGGGTCAGCGGCACGAACCGGCCACGGCAGCAGGCACCGCAACCCACACAGGCGAACTTCACCGCGCCGGCGTTATCCATCAGCGAACTCCCGCGGGCAGCACGCCGGCGTTCCCGGCCATGGCCTGGCAGTGTTTGAGATGGGTGGAGTCAGTGTGTGTCATGCCTGCCTCAGCACATATGCAGCACGATCGGCGTCGGGCTGGCCGGATCGGTATGCTCGCGCAGCCGGGCGACCGCCTTCGAGTCCACCTGGCCACCCTGGTTTCCCCAGATGGTTCGCACGACGCTCACGACAGCGGCAATCACCAGGCTGGTGAGCAAGGCGAACAACCCTGAGACCGAGAGACCCTGCCCTGCCCGGCCTTCGGAGACTTGCAGGTCGGCGGCGATGGGCGTCAGCAGGCTCACCGACATGAACGCGGAGGCAGCCGCCATCGACATGGCGAGCACGGCGCCCCTCAGCCGGCGAGGCTGGCATTATCGATCACGAAGCGGTACTTGACCTCGCCGCGCAGCATGCGCTCGTACGCGTCGTTGATCTGCTCGGCGCGCACCAGTTCGATATCGGCGACGATGCCGTGCTCTGCGCAGAAATCGAGCATCTCCTGGGTTTCCGCAATGCCACCGATCATCGAGCCGGCCAGCGTGCGACGCTTCATGATCAGGTTGAAAACATTCGGCGAGGAATGCGGCGATGCCGGAGCGCCCACCAGCGTCATGGCCCCGTCACGCTTGAGCAGGACCAGGAAGGCATCCAGGTCATGGGGCGCCGCCACGGTGTTGAGGATGAAGTCGAAGCTCTTGGCATGGACCGCCATCTGACTGGCGTCGCGGGAAACCACCACCTCGTCGGCGCCCAGCTCCAGAGCAGCTTCGCGCTTGCTCTCGGACGTGGTGAAGGCCACCACATGAGCGCCCATGGCGTGGGCGAGCTTGATTCCCATATGACCAAGACCGCCAATGCCGACCACGCCGACCTTCTTGCCCGGGCCGGCATTCCAGTGGCGCAACGGAGAGTAGGTGGTGATGCCTGCGCACAGCAGCGGCGCAACCGCGGCCAATTGCTCCTCGGGGTGGCCGATACGCAGCACATAGCGCTCGTGCACGACGATGGCCTGGGAGTAACCACCCAGCGTCCAGCCTGGCGCGTCCGGTGTCGGGAAGTTGTAGGTGCCGATCATGCCGTCGCAATAGTTCTCCAGGCCGGCATCGCAGTCTTCGCAGTGCTGGCAGCTGTCGACAATGCAGCCGACACCGACCAGGTCGCCCGGCTTGAAGGCAGAGACATGCGCGCCGACCTGGGTCACCCGTCCGACGATCTCATGGCCCGGTACGCAAGGGTATTGCGTACCCTCCCACTCGGAGCGCACCTGGTGCAGGTCCGAATGGCAGATGCCACAGAAAGCGATCTCGATCTGCACGTCGTGGGCATTCGGCGCACGTCGGTTGATACGCAGCGGCTCAAGGGGTTGATTGCCCGCGTGGGCACCGTAAGCGTTGACTTGCATGGGAATGACCCTCCTCCAATTCGTGGAAGCCATTGTCCAGGCAGGCGCGGCCGAATCAGTAGCGCAATCCACTGGATTACTTGCCTGATCCTCCGGGCGTGCAGCTTTTTGATGGAAAGCGAGCCAAAGCTCGAGGTAGCTTCTAGCGAAACAGGCGCCAGACCCAAACCGCATGACCGAATTCACCGCGCAAGGTAGCCTGCCACTGCCCCTTGAGCGACCGGTCAGCAGGGGGGATCGGCGCCATGAGCCCAGGCGTGCTGTCCTCGTTCGGACGTCTGATGGACTTGCTGGACGACCCCGATGCGATTCCCGTGCCGGCCCCGCTGATCCAGCGTGAGATCCATTTCCGCCTGCTGCGAAATGACCAGGCCGCGCGTTTGCGGCAAATCGCCTCGGTGGATAGCCAGGGTTACCGGATCGCCAAGGCCGTCGACTGGCTGAAGCAGAACGTCCACATGCCTCTGCGGATCTAAGACCTGGCGGCAAAGTCCAGATGAGCCCGCCGACCTTCCATCACCACGTCCGACAACTGACGGCCGTGAGCCCGCTGCAATACCAGAAGTGGTTACGCCTGAACGAGGCCCGGCGGCTGATGCTCAACGAGCACCTGGATGTGCCACGGGCGGCCTTCTCGGTCGGGTATGAAAGCCCCTCCCAGTTCAGCCGCGAGTACAGCCGTCTGTTTGGCGTAGCGACCCTGGCTGGACCTCAAGTCCTTGCGCGCTCACGCCGACGCGGGGCACCCAGGGAATAGGCGGGAAAGCCGCAGAGCTTCCCTCGTCCGGGTAGAGGCCCTGCGGATGCAACGCCTAGGGCTTGTAACCTGGCTTCTTGTAGAGGTTGTCGCCTGCGCCGAGGATGTCGGTGTCGTAAACCGTCCGCTTCCAGTCCGCGGGTGCCACGTCCTCAATGGCGACGGATATCGACTCGTCCCCGCACCCTACTACCGACTTCAGAGCTTTCGCGATTTCATCCGTCAACTCGACCTTGAGGGCTTCACTTCGGCCCTCGAGCATTTTGATGATGACATGTGGCATGGGCGTCTCCGCGTCAGAGGGCACGGGCCGAAGGCAGGTTCCGGTCGGCCAGAACAAGTTTCCATTCATAGCAGATCCTGCAGACAGGCAACTGCCACCATTGAAGCGAAGTCATTCAGCACGGATTCGAATTTCAGCGCAACACTGAACATCACGCCGCGTTGGATCAGCCATTCCAATAGTCATCGGGCAGGACGATTGAGCGTCCCGCTATGGGCCGGTATCTGCCTCTCGCCAAAGACCAGAGCCGGGAGCGAACCCGCCCTCCGTAGCTCGCACAGAAATGAATGATCCACTTGTTTCATCCAAATCCAGTACAGTTCCCATCCAAGGCCAAACCACCTGGACACTGAATGGACAAGCAACAGATCGAGAAGCTGATCGAAACGGAGTTCGACTCTCTGCCTCGAGTACTGCAGCAGGCGGCAAAGTTCGTCATCGGCAACCCCACGGAAGTGGCTCTCGACTCCATGCGTGGCGTGGCACGCAAAGCCGGCGTTCAACCTGCTGCGATGCTGCGGCTGGCACGCCACCTGCGATTCGACAACTACGAGGTCTTTCGAGAGCACTTCCGAACCTGGCTGGCCGATCGTGATTCGCCACTGACTGATCGAGCCAAGGCGCTTCGCCAAGGGCCGCACGGTGACGCCAATGCAGAGCTGGTGAGCCTGTGGCTCGATGCGGAGTCGCACAACCTCGTCCAAACCCTGGGAGCCGAACGACACCCGTCCATTGCCGAAGCGCTTCTTCTCCTTCAGCAGGCCGGGCGCATCTACGTAATGGGCCTGCGCAGCCTGTTCTCGGCCGCCTTCTACTTCAACTACACCTGCAGCATGTTCATGGATAACGTCACCATGGTGACAAGTATCGGCGGCACCTTTGCCGATGAGCTTCGGCGCATTGGAGAGCAGGATGTACTCCTGGTGTTCAGTTATCACCCCTATACCCAGGACTCACTGAAGGCGATCGCCTTCGCGACCGAGCGTGGTGCAAAGATAATCACCGTCACAGACAGCCCTCTGGCACCCACAGCTCCAGCGGCGAGTTGTGTTCTGCTAGCGCCCAACACCACGCCCTCCCTGCTTCCCTCCGTGTTACCGGCCCTGGCGGTTTCGCAGACTCTGGCTGCTCTGCTGATTGCCAACAGCGCAGAAACCAGCATGCAGGAAGTCGCGAACAGCGATGCCCAACTGCGCCATTTCAACGTCTATGTGAAAGAGCGCTGAGGCCTCTCGGCGCGCCCGTAGGCACTCCGCCGACCGTTTGCAACATTCGTTTCAAAACGTAGTTGACGCTCCCTTCAACGAGCCTTATGCTCGCCCCGAAATGAAACACTTGTTGCACTAAAAATAGAAAATGAAACACTTGATCTGCCAACAATAACTCCAACGAGGCCCCGGAAATGAGTGATTCCACCCCCTCTGTAGCCCATAAGGGCGAGGCCAAGCTGAGTCGTGCGCTCAAGCAACGCCACGTAACCATGATCTCGCTTGGCGGGATCATCGGCGCAGGCCTGTTCGTAGGCAGCAGCGCCGTCATCACCACCATTGGCCCAGCCGCTGTGCTCAGCTACGCGCTGGCCGGCCTGGTCGTCCTGCTGGTCATGCGCATGCTCGGCGAGATGGCTATTGCGATTCCCGGCATCGGTGCCTTCACCGAATACAACCGCGTAGGCCTGGGCGACTGGGCAGGTTTCACCTCCGGCTGGCTGTACTGGTACTTCTGGGTGATCGTGGTTGCCGTAGAAGTAGTCGTAGGCGCCGGCATGCTCCATCGCTGGATCCCCGTACCCGAATGGATCATCGGCATAGTGCTGCTAAGCACCATGACCGTAGTGAACCTGCTTTCGGTGCGCTCCTATGGCGAGTTCGAATACTGGTTCGCCTCGCTCAAGGTCGCCGCGATCATCGTCTTCATCGTCGTCGCTGCCTCCTACGCGCTGGGCATCACGTCCCCTGCCCCAACCTTCGGCAATATCGTCGACCACGGTGGCTTCATGCCCTTCGGGTTCCAGGCCGTCATCGCCGGAGTGCCCATGGTGATCTTCGCCATCTGCGGTGCCGAGATCGCCACCATTGCAGCGGCAGAGTCGGACGAGCCGGCTCGCGGCGTCGCCAGCATGACTCGCTCGGTCATCGTTCGCGTACTGACCTTCTATGTCGGTTCGATCCTGCTGATTGTCTGTGTCGTGCCCTGGGACACCTTGAAAGCGGGCCACTCCCCATTCGTGGCGGCCATGGATCTGATGAACATTCCGTACGCTGGCGACATGATGAATGCCGTGGTGCTGATTGCTGTCCTCAGTTGCCTGAACTCAGGGCTGTATGTCGCCTCCCGCGTGCTGTTCAGTCTCGGACAGCGTGGTGAAGCGCCTGCCGGCATGCTCAAGCTGTCGAAGAATCGCGTACCGCAACGCGCCATCCTGTTCAGCAGCGTTATCGGCTTCGTGGCAGTGCTCAGCTCCATCGTCTCCTCCGAGGGGGTGTTCCTCTGGCTGGTGAACGCCTCGGGCGCAATCATGCTGTTCATCTACCTGCTCATCGCCGCTGCACAACTGCGCATCCGCACGCGCTTCGAGCGGGAAGCACCCCAGGCGCTCAGCCTGCGCATGTGGCTGTTCCCCTGGCTTACCTACGCTGTGATCGCAGCGATCTCCGCGATGCTCATCGCGATGGCGCTGCGTCCTGAGTTCCAGACCCAGTTCATCGCCTCCGTCGTGCTGCTTGCAGTCGTGCTGGCCATCTACAAGCTGCGCAAGACCGCCAGCTCCGGCTCGGCAGCGCACCTCGACCAGATCCTTCGCACCCGTCGCACCAACTGACGTCACCGTCATCATGCGAGCCGCCCAGCGGCGGCTCGCTCACGCTGGAGATACGCATGAACTACCCCGATGACGCCCCCGCCTCTCAACAGATCTATGCGCGTGCCCGTCATGTGCTTCCCGGGGGCAACACCCGTACGACGGTCTACATGAAGCCGTTCCCGCTCTATGCAGTTCGCGGTGAAGGTTGCAGGGTCTGGGATGCCGATGGCGCCGAGCGGATCGACTGCATCAACAACTTCACTGCGATGATCCATGGCTACTGCCACCCGAAAGTGGACGAAGCTGTACGCGAGCAACTCGCTCTGGGCACCTGCTTCGGCATGCCCACCGAGAGTGAGATCGAGCTGGCCGAAATCCTCTGTGAACGCCTCGCCGGCGTGGACCAGGTACGCTTCACCAACTCCGGTACCGAAGCCGTGATGATGGCGCTCAAGGCCGCACGAGCCTTCACCGGCAGAGAGAAGATCGCCAAGGTCGAAGGTGCCTATCACGGCTCCTATGACTACGCCGAAGTCAGCCTGGATTCCGCTCCCGCGAACTGGGGTGACTCGGCACCGACCTCTACGCCTTATGCCAAAGGCACTCCCACCGGCGTGCTCGATGACGTGGTGGTGCTGCCGTTCAACAACATCGAACTCACCGAGCGTCTTCTGCGCAAGCAAGCCGGCCAACTGGCCGCCGTGCTCGTTGACCCGATGCCCAACCGTGCGGGCCTCGTACCGGCTACTGCCGAGTACATGGCATGCCTGGCTCGCGTAGCGAAGGAAACGGGCACTCTGCTGATCTTCGACGAGGTGATCAGCCTGCGTCTGGGCTACCACGGCGCCCAGGGTATCTGGGGCGTGAAACCCGACCTCACCACCATGGGCAAGATCATCGGTGGCGGTTACCCCATCGGGGCCGTGGGTGGTCGTGAAGAAGTAATGGCCGTGTTCGATCCCACCTCGGGCAAGCCGGCACTCCCACACGGCGGCACCTTCTCCGCCAACCCCATCAGCATGCGAGCGGGCATCGCCAGCCTGCGTCTGCTCGACAAGCCTGCCTTCGAGCGCCTTGAAGCTATCGGCAATCGGGTTCGCCAAGGTATCGATGCCGCTTTCGAGCGCCTGAGCATTCCAGGACGCACCACCGGTCGCGGTTCATTATTGAAGGTTCATTTCACTAACAACGCGGTGGTGGATTACCGAAGCGCCTACCAAAACGCAGATACCGCCAAGCTGCTGGCCACCTTCAATCTTGGCTTGCTCAACCGAGGCGTCCTGGCAGCCAGCTACGGTCTGATGGCGCTCTCGACCAGCATGTCGGACGCAGACATCGATCAGGTGATTGCAGCGGCCGAAGGTGCATTGCACGACGTCGTACAGAGCCTGGAAACGGCCCAAGCAGTTTGAGAGGTACTTCCAAGATGAATCAGCCCATCAACAGCAGCCCGTACTGGTGGGAGGCAGCACCACTCGCCAGGGACGCTGGCGAGCAGTTGCCGAACTACAGCGACGTGGTGATCGTGGGTGCCGGCATCACGGCCATGTGCGCAGCCATCCCTCTCCTCCGAGCAGGACGCAGCGTGACCATCGTCGACGCCGGTGAGATCGGCAGCGGTGCCAGCACTCGAAATGCCGGATACGTATCGCGCTCCTTCAAGCACAGCTTCGGCGACCTTGAACGCAAGCACGGCCAGGACTATGCCATCCAGTTGCACCGGGAGCTGCAGCAGTCCGTGGACTCCGTACGCCACATGGTGCAGAGCGAATCGATCGACTGTGATCTGCAGATGATCGGACGCTTCATGCCAGCCCCAACTGCAGCAGCCTATGAAGCCCTGGCGAATGACCTGGATACCCAGCGACGGCACCTGGGCTTCGAGTTCGAGATGATTCCCCGTGAACGAGTCCGAAACGAGCTCGCCACGGACATCTACCAAGGTGGAGCCCTGCTGCCCGACCTGGGTGGACTACACCCGGGCAAGTACCACGCAGGGCTTCTGGCCAGCGCACTGAAATCAGGCGCGACGGTGATCCCCAATACCCACGTCAGCAACCTTCAACCGCAAGGCGATGGCCAGGTACGAGTGGAGACATCGCGTGGCGAAATCATGGCCAGGGATGTGATCGTGGCCACCAATGGCTACACCGACAATCTGCTCCCCTGGCTGCGTCGTCGCATCATTCCGTTCGACGCGCACATGATCTCTACCGAAGCCCTGTCACCGGAGTTGGTGAAGCGAATCATCCCCAATGGCCGGGTATGCATCGACACCAACCACAACCCGTTCTTCGTGCGCCAATCGCCGGATGGCACCCGCCTGCTGTTCGGCGCCCTCACGGGCGAGCAGCCCGATACCCCTGAGCAGAAGGGCGAACGCTTGCGCACGTTGCTGTGCCGCCTGCTACCCGACCTGGGGCAAGTAGCCATCGAGCACTCCTGGACTGGCCGCTGCAGCGGAACCTTTGACCTGTACCCGCACCTGGGCACTCACCAGGGCATCCACTACTCGCTGGGCTACTGCTTCGTAGGTGTGCCGATGGGCACCTACCTGGGCGGCAAGATCGCCGCCGGCATTCTCGGTCGCGCGGACGCATTCACGGTCTTCCGTGATCGCAGCTTCCCCAGCCTTCCCCTTTACAGCGAGAAGCCGTGGTTCCTGCCGGCAGTGTTCGGCTACTACCGCTTCCTCGATCGACGCACACCTGCCGGCGCTCTTGCGTGAGCCCTCTTTTGACCAACGGAGTATTCCAATGACAACCCAATTCCCGCGCGTCACTTACGCCACTCAGGGCGAAGACCTCTCAGCACTGCATGATTTTCTGGACAAGGAAATCCCGGCGTTTCGCGCCAAATGGCTGGGCCGTCACTGGCCCAATCTGATCGATGGCCAAGCAAGCGAACAAGGCACCAAGTACTCGGCCTTCAGCCCGATCGACAACGAGACACTGCTGGGTACCTTTGTGTCCGCCGACACCATTGCCGTTGACCGCGCTGTCCAGGCCGCTCGCAAGCAGTTCAAGACCTGGGGCCATACACCCTGGCAGGAGCGAGTAAAAGCCCTCCAAGGCTGGGTAGAAGTGCTGCGTCGTCGCAAATACGACATCGCCATCGCTTGCCTGCTGGAGATCGGTAAGTCGCGTATCGAAGCACTGGGCGAAGCCGATGAAGTCCTCGACATGGTCGAGTATTACTGTGGCGAGTACGAGCGTAACAACGGCTACCTGCAGCCCCTGCGCCGCGAATTCCCCACCGAGGAAACCAGCACCCGCCTGCGCCCGATCGGTGTGTTCGGGGTGATCGCGCCGTTCAACTTCCCGTTGGTGCTGTCTGTGAACCTGGTTACCGGCGCCCTGCTGGGCGGCAACACCGTGGTGTTCAAGCCCTCGCCCAACTGCGGTATCACCGCCAACCTGCTGGTCGATACTCTGCGTGAAGCGGGCCTGGGGCATCTGATCCATCTGCTCGCCGGCCACGACGAATGCGGCAAGGCACTGGTCGCCCATCCCGAGATCGATGGCATCGCCTTCACCGGCTCCTACGCCACCGGCATGGCTATACATCGTGAGCTGGCCAAAGCGCCCTACTCCAAGCCGCTGATCGCCGAGATGGGTGGCAAGAACCCTGCCTACGTCAGTGCCAGCGCCAACCTGCAGCACGCGGCCCGAGGCGTCGCGCGTTCGGCGTTCGGCCTGCAGGGCCAGAAATGCAGCGCCTGCTCGGTGGTCTACGTCGACAGCAAGGTGAAGGATGACTTCGTCCAGGCACTGATCGCCGAAGCCCGCCAGGTCGCCATCGGCGACCCGCAGACCCGTGACGCCTGGATGGGCCCGCTCTACGATTCGGCAGCCATCGAGCGCTTCCTCGACGCGGTTCAAACTGCGCGACGCGACGGTGCCGTGCTGTATGGCGGTACCCGTGTCGAGAACGCACCTTACGCCCAAGGCCATTACGTGCTTCCGGCAGTGGTTGAGCTGCCTAAAGACCACCCCTTGGTTCGTGTCGAGCTCTTCGCCCCATTCGTAGCAATCCGTTCGGTGGATGGCCTGGAAGCGGCGCTGGTTGAAGGCAATGCGGTTAACTATGGTCTCGCGGCTGGCGTCTACACCACCGACGAAGCTGAGCTGCAGTACTTCCTGGAACATGCGGAAGCCGGAGCCCTCTATGCCAACCGTCCCAGCGGTGCGACCACCGGCGCCTGGCCTGGCGTGCAGAGCTTCTGTGGCTGGAAGGGGTCGGGCATGAGCCACAAAGGCGGCCTGGGCCCGAACTACCTGCCGCAGTACATGCGCGAACAGAGCCACACGATTCTTCGCTAAGCCCTCCCTTCGCACCCAGGATCGCCCCGGTTTCTGCCGGGGCGTTTTCATTTCTGGACTGTTTAGAAATTCGAGCGCTGCGCACCACTGCGTCATCGGTACCCGCAACTGATTCGATACTGCCTCTGACCAACGGCAGCAATCGGCCTGCATCATCGTGCCGAGCAGGGCTGCCAGCACGATGTGAAAGCGAGCAAGGCAGGCACCCGGGCTAACCTTGCCCGTGGTTTGCTTCGGCCTGTCAGAGTCCCAACTGGCTGCGCAGGTGCGCGAGGTACTCGGGATCACTCATCCGCTGGCGTGCAGCAATGATCTGCCGGGCGTCTTCGCCGGCAATGTAGCGGAGCTGGCTGGTCCCATCGGTGGCCGCTTCCCACACCGTGCTCGCCACGATGAGCGGATCGGAACTGCGCGCTGCGACACTGCCGAACGCGCCGGTCACCGCCTCGACGAACGCGTTGTACTCGGTGAGGCTGGCGTCGAGGTTCATGTCGAGCGACGTGGTGGCAAAGTTGGTGTTGATAGCGCCCGGCTCGATCAGTTTGACGGTCACCCCGATCGCAGCGAGCTCATGGGAGAGCGCCTCGGTCATTCCTTCGACGGCGAACTTCGAGCCGTGGTAGAGCGTGCCGAGCGGGAAGGTAATCTTTCCGCCCATGGACGAGATATTGATGATCAGGCCTTCGCCACGCTGACGAAAATGCGGGAGGATCGATTGCATCGCCAGCATCGTGCCGATGACGTTGACCTCGTACTGCCTGCGCATCTTGTATTCGGGCGTTGCCTCCAGCAGCCCGTAGGAGCCATACCCGGCATTGTTGAGCAGGACGTCGATCCTGCCGAAGCGCTCGATCCCGGCGGCAACGGCAGCGTCGATGCTGTCCTTGCGGGTGACGTCGAGTTCGGTGACCAGCACATTGTCGAGGGCATTGAGTTCCTGGTCTCCTTCCGGGTTCGAGCGAACTGTCGCCAGGACATTCCACCCGCGCTCCTGAAAGTACCTGGCGGTCGTACGGCCGATGCCGCTGCTGCAGCCGGTGATAAGAATGGTCTGGATGGTCATGGCGCGTCTCCTCGAGCTCGCAGGCTCAATCGTCGTTCGGGCGGCAGCAGTCACGGATGGCGTCCCATCGGGCGGGCAAGGTTCATCCGGATCGGCTGGTTGGCTGAACGGCGTCATGGCAAGGCTCTGCCCCGTCACGTGACGCCGTTGTGCTGCTCACTCTAAGAAGCGACCGGTGACAGGGCTCTAGCAATCCACGCCATTGCTCAGGGGAACGGCGCCAGTCCGCGGCGGAGCGCAAGCGTCCGGGATTGGCGCCGTTCAACGTCCGGATGGCGCACTTTGCATGAGAAAAAGTCCTCCACCTTTCTATACTCGGCGTGCGGTTCGAAGGGGACTGCATAGCTTCCCTGCTGAGTGCCGCTGGAGCCCCGACAGTGCAGAACAAGACCTTTCCCATGAACATTGGTTGGCAGACCTTGCTGAAGGATCTGGGCCTGCAGCCTGGTCATGTAGTGCGCCGTGCCGGCCTTCCCGACGACCTGCTTTCCCGTGGAACCCCCGGACTTTCCACGGAGGACTATTTCCGATTCTGGCGCGCCCTGGAGGTCGAGGCCGGCGACGCTCTGTTTCCCTTGCGCCTCGTCGAGACCCTCTCCGCCGAGACCTTCGATCCGCCCTTGTTCGCCGCCCTGTGCAGCGCCAATCTCATGCAGGCCGTGCAGCGCCTGGCCAAGTACAAGCAACTCGTGGCGCCCATGCGGCTGGAGGTGGAAGTCGGCCAGGCAGGCGAACTGACGCTTACGCCTCACTGGCTGTCCGTGCAGATCGAAATACCCTACTCGCTGCAGGTCGCCGAGATCGCGTTTTTCCCGCGTCTGGCCAGGCTCGCGACCCGCGAGCCGCTCAAGGCGCTTCGGGTGACGCTTCCGAAACTGCCGACCAGCGCCCATGCCCGACGCTACGCGAGCTTCTTCGGCGCCCCCGTCCAGCAGGGAACGAGTCCGAGCGTCACCTTTGCCGCCGTGGACGCCTTGTGTCCCTTTCTCACGCTCAACGAAAACATGTGGCGGGTGTTCGAGCCGGACCTTCGCCGTCGCCTCAGTGAACTCGACGCGACGGCGAGCACTGCGGAGCGCGTTCGCGCCGTACTGCTGGAGCTGTTGCCAGGCAACGCCGCGACGATAGAGAAAACCGCCGTGCGCCTTGGCATGAGCAAGCGTACGCTGCAGCGCCACCTCGAGGGCGAAGGGCAAAGTTTTCGCAACCTGGTCAATGCCACTCGCGAAAGTCTCGCGCGCCACTACCTGGGGAAAACCACCTTGTCGGGTGGGGAGATTGCCTTCCTGCTCGGCTTCGAAGATCCCAATTCCTTCTACCGCGCATTTCAGGACTGGACCGGGCAGACACCCGACAGCGCCCGACATGCCTTGCGCCTGAACTGAGGAGCCGCAAACGTGCCCATACCTGACGATCAACGCAGAGTGCTGCTGGCCGGCGCCACGGGCCTGGTGGGAGGCCAGATACTCCAGGCGCTGCTGGCGGACAGCTCGGTCTGCGAGGTGCATGCCCTGAGCCGGCGACCATTGAGCCTCAGCCACCCCAAGCTACAGGTTCACATTGTCGACTTCGGCCGCCTGCCGGCGCTCCCACCAACCGGCGAGGCCTACCTGGCGCTCGGCACCACGATCAAGGTCGCCGGTAGCCAGGCGGCATTCCGTGCTGTCGACCTGGACGCCAATCTGGCCGTGGCCAAGGCCGCGTTCGCTGCGGGAGCCCGGCGCGTCGGGCTGGTCAGCGCGGTGGGGGCTGCCGGACAGTCCTCCGTGTTCTACAACCGCGTCAAGGGAGAGCTGGAAGACGCCCTCAAGGCGATGGAACTGACGGCGCTGGTGATCGCACAACCGTCGCTGCTGCTGGATTACCGCGATGGGCTGCAACAACCGCCGCGCCTCGGTGAACAGATCGCAATCCCGATCGCGAAGCTCCTGGGGCCGCTGATGCCAGGGAAATATCGGCCCGTTCATGCACGCAATGTCGCGCAGGCGCTGGTCAGGACCGTACCGACGGCTGAAGGTGTGGTCGTGCTGGCGTCCAATGTGCTCGCCAGGCTGGGCGACTAGTACTGAGCGAAATTCGCAAACGCAGCACAGGGCGAGCTGGCTGCTGCATGGGCTGTTGTCGTTCGGCTTGAGCCTGAGAGCGGCAAGCCCGCCTTGGGTCGGTAGCAGCCGTCGACCACCGGCTGAGCGCTCTGCCCAATGCCGAACTCGCGAGCGCCCTGCCCTGCGGTGCAGTCGAGAAGGATGTGTTGTGCACCGGACGTCGAGCAGGCGATTACACTGGCCACACCCATTCCATGACCCGGTGCCACCATGACTGCACAATCACCCGTGCGGCTCGCCTTGAGCAACGACCTCGATGCGCTGATTGATCTGGACGCAATTGCAAGGCGAGAACCGCGGCGCCAGGCGTTCATCGCGCGCGCCGTGTCCGCCGGCCAATGCTGGGTCGCCGTGGATGCACGCGATGCCTCGGTGTTGTTGGGGTATGGGGTACTGAACGACGCATTCTTCGAACACGCCTTCATCCCGCTCATCGTGGTGAGGGATTCGGCGCGCCGCCAGGGAGTCGGGGCCGCGATCCTCCGTGCGCTGGAGTCTCAGTGCGGGGCCGCGAAACTGTTCACCTCAACGAATGCCTCGAATGAGCCAATGCGCAAGCTGCTCGGCAAGCTCGGTTTCATGGGCAGTGGCCAGATCGAGAATCTGGATGAAGGCGATCCCGAGCTTGTGTTTGTGAAGCTCCGTTCCTGACATCGCTCCAGGAGCGCTGACGGCGGGGCCGCGGCCGCAACCGGCCTTCAGCTCTTCGGTGCCTGCAACTGCCCCACGGCGCCGAGGAATATCTTCAGGGTCGCTTCCACCACCACGCCGATCGGCGCCGAGTAGCGGCTGCGCACCCAGGCCGCGGCGGCATGGATGGCCGAGCCGGCCAGGGCCGCACCGACCAGCGCCATCTCGCGCGGATCATGGGCGGCGATCGGTACGCCCGCGCGCTCGAGGTACTCCATCATCAGTTCGGCGAACTCCCCCATGTGGCGGCTGTACAGCTCGTCGACCCGCGGGCTGACACCGAGTACTTCGCGGTGGGTCACCTGGGCGAACTGGGGATTGGTCATGGCCTCGAAGAAGCAGGTCAGGCCCGCACGCAGACGCGGCTCGACGCCGCCCTCGGCCGCGTCCAGCACCTGGCTCAGGCGCTCGCGGTAATCACCCATGAGCTGCTCGTAGCAGGCCACCAGCAGGTCCTCCATGGTCGCGAAGGACTCGTAGAAGTAGCGGTTGGTCAGGCCCGTCGCCGCCGTGAGGGTGCGCATGGTGGTGGCGTGGTAGCCCACGGTACCGAACAGCTCGATACCGGCATCGATGAAGCGCTGCCGTCGCTGGACGGCGCGCTCGGCCACTGCCACACCCGAATAGGTGCGCTCCGCCGACGTATCGGCGGGGGAAGGTAATTCACTCATGGCGAAATCTTACTCCTTGACAACAAGCGTTGTCACACTCCAGAGTCAACTGACAACAATCGTTGTCACAACCATCCGTTGCCACAACCATCCGTTGCCACAACCAGAGTGCGACTCGATGACTACAACAAAAAACCACAGCCCTGCTTCCGTCGACGTTCTGATCATCGGTGCCGGCATCTCCGGCATCGGTGCCGCCTACCACCTGCAGAAAGACTGCCCGACGCTCTCCTACACCATCGTCGAGGCTCGCGCCGACCTGGGCGGAACCTGGGACCTGTTCCGCTATCCAGGCATCCGCTCCGACTCCGACCTCTTCACCTTCGGCTACGGCTTCAAGCCGTGGAAGGAGAACAAGGCCATCGCCGACGGCGCCTCGATCAAGGCCTACATCGGCGAAACCGCCCGCGAAAATGGCATCGACCGGAACATCCGCTTCCAGCACCGGGTGATCGACACCGACTGGTCGAGCGAACGGCAGCGCTGGCAGGTCACGGTGCGCCGCGAGGACACCCAGGAAACACAGGTCATGGAGGCCCGCTGGATCTTCACCGCCGCCGGCTACTACCGCTACGACCAGGGTTTCGCTCCCGACTTCCAGGGCCAGGACGAGTTCCAGGGGCAGATTGTGCACCCCCAGCACTGGCCGGAGAACCTCGACTACCGCGGCAAGCGCGTGGTCGTCATCGGCAGCGGCGCCACCGCGGTGACCCTGATTCCTTCGATGGCTGCAGAGGCCGCGCACATCACCATGCTGCAGCGTACGCCGACCTATGTACTGCCGGTCCCCGCGCAGGACCCGATCGCACGCCGCCTCCGTCCGTGGCTGGGCGTCGACCTGGCGTTCGTCCTGACGCGCCGTTTCAACATCGCCAAGCAGCGTTGGGTCTACGCCTTCTGCCAGCGCTTCCCGAACAAGGCCCGCGAGATCATCCATAAGCTCAACACGCGGATGCTGCCGGAAGGCTATCCGGTGGATATTCACTTCAACCCGCCCTACAACCCCTGGGAACAGCGCATGTGCGCGGTCCCCGGCGGCGACCTGTTCCGGGTGATCTCCTCGGGCAAGGCATC
>CBIGPF010000094.1:0-22746 GCA_966191535.1 uncultured Pseudomonas sp.
AGGCACGTCGGCGTCGCGCAGACGGCCCAGCACCTTGAACACCGCCAGGGTCACCCCCAGGGAAACCAGTGCAAGAATGCTCAGCAGCAGGCCGATCGGATAGGACTCGTGGATGTTGTTCAGCACCTCGTCCGAATACACCAGGTAGTCGACCGCGATGAAGTTGAAGCGCACGCCGAACTCATCCCAGAACCACCATTCGGCCACCGCCGTGAAGAGCATCACGTAGACACTGACGAACAGCCCGGCCGTCAGCACCCAGCGCCACGACGCCGCGCGCCACACCCGTGCGGGCATCAGCAGCAGGATCACCCCCATCGGCAACAGGGCGTAGACGAGGAAGCTCAGGTCGTAGAGCAGGCCGATGAAGAAAACCGTCACGTGGCCCGCGCCCACTTCGGGCAAATGGCCAACCAGAAGGACCAATCGGGTCAGGAAGAAGACGATCAGCCAGAGCAAGGCAACCAGCGCCAGGAAGCGCATCGGGGCCGAGCGGAAAAGTTGCATGGGGTGTCCCTTGTAGTAATCCGTTAGTGGGCGAGGCAAGGCAACGCAGGAGAACGCAGCGGCCGGCAATCGGCCGATACTCTATCCAGTGAAAGGAAAAAAAATTGTCAAAAACGCGGAGCAGATCGCTGAATTTCGCCGCTGCAGATACCAGAAACCGGCCGCCCCGGCACCCAACGTTCGGATAGCGTCGTCGCCGAGCTTCACGACGTCTTTTTCACACGCCCTTGACGAGTCCTTGATCGCGTAACTCGACAATGTCGGTAACTGACGAGTCCGCATCCATGAACGAACCTCAACGCCTGTTCGCCTCCGCTCCCCATCGCAACCACGATGCCCACCCGGGCAGCTCGTTCGGCAGCGCTATCCGCCTGCGGATTCGCCACTGGCGGGAGAAGCGTCTGCTGCGCCTGGCGTTGCGCATTGCCGAGGAGCCGATCCTGATGCTGGAGGTCTCGCAGTCGCCCGGCGCCGCCTGGCCTGTGCTGCTGGAGCACAGCAACCGCATCATCGTGACGACCTGCCCGTCCCTCGATTCGCTGGCCGAGGCCCATCGCAAGCTGCCCGAGGCCATGAAGCGACGCATCCGCGACCTTCCCGCCCCGCAGGAACACGCCGAACTGCGCAAGGGCTCGGTCGATTGCCTGCTGCTTCCGGAAATCCCGCGCAGCGCCTGCAACCGACAGAACATCCGGCTGCTGAACCAGTGGATACCGGTGACCCGCGACAGCGTGATTCTCTTCGCCCGCGTGGATCATTCGAACACCTCCCTGCCCGCCCCCGACGCCTGCCCCTGCGGCTCCGACCCGCATCCTGGCGGTCCCGACTTCGCCAGTTCCCGTGCCCTGGAGCGCGAGTTCCAGCGCCTGGGCTTCTCCAAGATCCACCACTACAACGCCATTCCCGGCATGGACGGCATCCGCGTCTACATCCTGCGCAAGTGACGCCCGGCCCGCTCGCGGGCTGGACGCGGCGCCTTCGATAACGCTGGCTATACCGCTGCTTCGCCATCACCCACCTGATTCAGGGGGACCCTGACTGTGCGGAACGGTACGGCCCTGCGTGCGCTCCCCTGGTTCGCCGTGTCGCTGCTGCTGGGCAGCCTTGGCGGCTGGCTCATCGGCGATGTACTGGGACTCAACGGTAAACAGTGGTTCGTCGAACCGGAAATCACCTTCGAGATTCTGGTGGCCCTCAGCGGCATCTGCTGCGGCGCGCTACTGGCCTACGCCAGCGAACGGGGCTTGGCGTGGCGGTTGATCGGGGTTGTCGCCGGTGCCTGTTTCATCGTGGCGATCCTGGCGTATTGCCGGCACAGCCTGGGCGTACCTTCCGCGGACATGAACCTGCTCGCCTATGCCCGGCAGTTCTTCCTGCGAACCTTCGGCATCTGGCTCTCGCCGGTGTTCGGCGCGGCGCTGGTCACATTGTTACGGGTGATACTGCGCTGATCCCCGTGCGATGATCGCGGCGTCTACCCCTCGTCCGGAGTTCCCATGCCGCTGACCCCGCTGCTGCGCTGCCATGACCGGAACCTCACCCGCGAGCACTACCGCGATGTGCTCGGCTTCACCGTGAGCGACTCCGCCGATGGAACCCTCACCGTCCAGCTGCAGGACTGCCGCCTGCTGTTCACCGCCCAGGATCTCTGGGACCGCGACGTGGGCTGCTCCGGCACCCTCTACCTGCAACTGGCCGACGTCGCGCACTACTTCGCTACGGTAAAGGACCGGGCGCAGATCGCCTGGCCTCTGCAGGACATGCCCTATGGCTCGCGGGAGTTCGGCATTCGCGACTGCAACGGCTACCACCTCGCCTTCGCCGAGTTGGCCATCACCTGAGCAGGCATTCACGATTGCTGCACAAGGTGCAGCTATCTACTGCATCCCGCCTATCTGGCGCACAAGAACGAGGTCCCTAGACTGGTGAGCACCATCACCTGTCAGGGACACCCGCATGATTACCCGCATCACGTTCGCAGCCTTCGGCGGCCCCGAAGTACTCCAGCCCGAGCAGACCCCGGCACAGCAACCCGGCCCCGGCTGCGTGTGGCTGGAGCAGGCCGCCATCGGCGTCAACCCACTCGACCTGAGCCAACGCTCCGGTGCGGCGAAGGTGCCGCTGCCCTCCTCGCTGGGCCTGGAAGGCGCCGGTACGGTGGCAGCTATCGGCGCAGGCGTCAGCCACGTTCAGGTCGGCGACCGCGTCGCCTACGCCACCGGGCCCCTCGGCGCCTATGCCAGCGCGCGCCTCTACCCGGCGGAGCGCCTGGTGAAGCTACCGGACTCGGTCAGCTTCGAGGCGGCCGCCGCCGTGCTGTTCAAGGGCATCACCGCGCACTACCTGCTCAAGACCACCTACGCGGTCGGGCCCGGCTCCCGCGTGCTGATCTACGGCGCCGCCGGCGCACTGGGCCAACTCATGGTGCCCTGGGCCAGGCACCTGGGCGCCTCTGTCATCGGCGTGGTGTCGAAGCCACAGAGCGTCGAACGCGCCCGTGCCGCCGGCTGCAATGAAGTGCAGGTGTTCGATGCCGCGACGCTGGCCGATCAGGTGCACGAGATCACCGGCGGGCAGAAGGTCGACGTGGTCTACGACCCTATCGGCCGCGTCTCCTTTGACGCCTCGCTGGATTGCCTGCGTCCCCGCGGCCTGCTGGTGAGCTTCGGCATGGCCTCCGGTGCGCCGCCGGCGGTGGAAATCGCCACGCTCAACGCCAAGGGCTCGCTGTACCTCACCCGCCCCTCGCTCGCCGCGCATACCGCCACGACGGCGGAGTACCAGGAACGCGCGAAGGACGTCCTGCAAGCCGTCGCGGACGGTATCATCCAGCCTCGCGTGTGGCGTCGCTACCCGCTGGCGGATGTCGCCCGCGCCCACGCCGACCTGCAGGAAGGCCGCTCCGAAGGGGCCATCGTGCTAACCCCTTGATCTGCGCCACGCACCGCCGCGTGGACGGATTTGCCGAATTGGGAACCCTATGGATCTGTTCGATAGTCGCCAGGCCGACGAACTCGCCACCCTCCTGGCGCTGGCCGAGCACGGCTCCTTCGCCGCCGCTGGCCGCGCCCTGCAGCGTCACCCATCGGTGCTGTCGAAACGGCTCGGCGCACTGGAGCAACGCCTGGGCGTCAGGCTGGTGGAAAGGACCACACGGCACCTGCGCTTCACCGACGAGGGCCTGCGCCTGGTGGAACGCCTGCGCCAGGCCGCGAGCCTGATCGCCGAGGCCCAGTATGAAGCCACCCGCAGCGCGGCCCAGGTTCAGGGCCGCCTGAAGGTTGCCGTTCCGGCGGCCATGGGCCGCCTGTGGCTGAGCCCGATCCTCTCGCGATTCGTGCTCGAGCACCCGCAGGTGACGCTGGAGGTGGAGTACTCGGAGCGCTTCGTCGACATCGTCGCCGAAGGCTTCGACGCCGCCATCCGCATCGGCGAGCTCGCCGACAGCCGCCTTGTGGCGCGGCGGCTCTGCGACCTGCGCCGCATCCTCTGCGCGGCGCCCGGCTACCTCGAACACCACCGCGCGCCGCGCACCCCCGCGGAGCTTGCCCACCACAACTGCCTGGGCTTCACCGGCCTGCACTCCTGGCCGGACTGGAAGCTGGCCAACGGCAGCCGGCAGCAGGCCGTCCGGGTCAGCGGCAACCTGCACAGCAACGACAACGAAGCCCTGCTCTCCGCGGCGCGCCTGGGTGTGGGCATCCTCGCCGGCGGTGAATGGCTGATGAAGCACGACCTCGACGCCGGCCGCCTGGTGCGCGTCTTGCCGGACTGGCAGCTGGATGCCGCCGCCGGCATCTATTTCGTGCGCCCTTCGGCGCGCTACAGCTCAGCCACCAGCACAGCGTTCAAGGCGTGGATCGAGCAGCAATTCGCGGCCGGCGCGCCCTGGGCGAGTGAGCCGGACACCCTGGCCAAATCCGCACGGCAAAGCTTTTCTATGCCGGGCGCGAAGATTTAATCGGTCGCGACCTGGCCCGCCCCTGTCGATCATGGCTCCTGCACCGGACTCGCGCCGGTTTCCCACTCGACAGGAGATTTCCATGCTCACCGGCAAGACAGCCCTCATCACCGGCGGTAGTTCCGGCATCGGCCTGGCCACGGCCCGCCTGTTCCTCGACAACGGCGCCCGCGTCGCCATCACCGGCCGCGATAGCGCACGACTGGACGCCGCCCGCGAGGAACTCGGGCCCGACCTGCTCACGCTGGCCTGCGACGTGCGATTGCGTGCGCAACTGCAGCACATGGCCAGCGAGGTCCGAGAAACCTTCGGTGGCCTGGACATCCTCTTCGCCAATGCCGGCGTCGCCTACGCGACGCCCCTGGCGAGCACCACCGAGGCGCTGTACGACGGCCTGATGGACATCAACGTAAAGGGCCTGTTCTTCTCCGTGCAGGCCGTCGAGCCGATCCTGCGCAACGGCGGCTCGATCATTCTCAATACCTCCTGGCTCAACCAGGTGGGTGCGCCCGGCCGCGCCTTGCTGTCGGCATCCAAGGCGGCGGTGCGCTCGCTGGCCCGCACGCTGTCGGCGGAGCTGCTGGAGCGTCATATCCGGGTCAACGCGGTCAGCCCCGGCGCCATCGAAACACCGATCCACCGCAGTCCGGGGCAGACCGAGGAGGACTTCCGCGCCTATGCCGAGCGCGTCGGCCGCCAGGCGCCGATCGGACGCATGGGGCGTCCCGAGGAAGTCGCCGCCGCGGTACTGTTCCTCGCCAGCGACGCCTCCAGCTACATGCTGGGCGCGGAGATCGTCGTCGATGGAGGCAGGGCCGAACTGTGATCCCCGAACGCCTCCACGATGACCTGTCGCAACGGGCGATCCGCCACGGTGCCGCCCTGCCCTGGATCGCCTCCCCGCAGCCCGGTGTGGCGCGGCTACCGCTGTATCGCGTGGGTGGCGAGCGTGCCCGCGCCACCAGCCTGGTGGGTTACGCACCGGGCAGCCGCTTCACCGCCCACGGCCATCCCGGCGGCGAGGAATTCCTCGTGCTGCAAGGGACCTTCGAGGACGAGCACGGCCGTTACCCGATCGGCACCTATGTGCGCAACCCGCCCGGCAGCCGGCACGCGCCGGGCTCGGCCGAGGGCTGTGTGATCTTCGTCCGCCTGCGCCAATTCCCCGACCACGACCGCGAACGGGTGGTCGTGCCGGCACTGCCAGGGAATGGCCAGCCACTGTTCGCAAGTGACGATGAACGGGTCTGGCTGCAGGCCATCGAACCCGGCGGGCACTGGCGACACGCCAATCCGCGCGGGCTGGAAGTGCTGGTCCTGCAGGGCTGGATGACGCTCAGCGAGCTGCGGTTGCACCCCCTGAGCTGGATGCGCCTGCCACCGGGAATGGGCCTGACCGGCGTGGCGGGCACGCGGGGCGCCCGCCTGTGGATCAAGGACGCGGCGCCCGACCTAGGCTTCTGACGCCAACGCCCCGGCTTCACCGAGCACCCAGTCGCGGAATGCCCGCACCTTGGGCAGTTCGCCGCACTCCGGGCGATAGACCACGTAATAGGCCTGGGTCAGCGGGCAATCCAGGCCCTTGTCGGCGAAGGGGCGGATCAGCCGCCCCGCTGCCAGGTCGTCGCGCACCATCACGCTGCGCGCCAGCGCCAGTCCCTGCCCCTCCATCGCCGCCTGCAACACCGCCGCCGAGTTGTTGATACGCAGGCCGTGGTTCGCCTTGATCAGCGGGTAGCCCGACGCATCCAGCCACATGCGCCAGGTCGGGTAGTCCGGCTCGTTGGCCATCGACAGGTCATGGATCAGCGTGCAGCCCTGCAGCGCCTCGGCGGAGAGCGTGCCGCCCTTGAGCGGTCCGAAGTCCGGCGAACACACCGGGAACATCACCTCGTCCATCAGCCGCACTGCCGTCAACCCCGGCCATCGGCCGCCGCCGTAGCGCACGCCGACATCGATCCGCTCGGCCTGGAAATCCACCGAACGCGCATTGGTGTCCAGCAGCACGTCCAGGTCCGGATAGGCCTGCTGGAAGCGTTCGATGCGCGGCAACAGCCACTTGGCGGCAAAAGCCGGGCTGACGGTGATAGTCAGCCCGGCATGCACGCCGGCGTCCTTCAGCCGCGCCAGGCCCACCGTCAACCGTTCGAAGCCTTCGCGAATATCCGGCAACGCCGCGCGCGCCGCATCGGTCAGCACCAGACGCGCGCTGCCGCTGCTGGCGCGGGCGAACAGGGCGATGCCCAGCCACGACTCGAGATTGCGCACCTGCTGGCCGACCGCGGCCGGGGTGACGTTCAGCTCCGCCGCCGCAGCGGAAAAGCTCTGGTGCCGCGCCGCTGCATCGAAGGCGCGCAGTGCATTCAGGTAGGCCGGTGTTGTCATGGATAGTTTTTCTATTCCGCCAGCGAAGATCTTCTGCGTTGTTGCGGCCTCCGCCCGGTTCGACAATGCGCACCAGGCCGGAGCCAGTTGAAGCCTGAAAGATAGCAGATACAGGATCTCCAGACAGACTCCGACGATCAACAGCAGCTTTCCTCCCAGACACAACGAGGACTCCCACCATGAATAGTTTTTCTAACAAGGTTGCGATCATCACCGGCGGCGGTTCGGGTATCGGCAAGGAAGTCGCGCGGCGACTCGTCGAAGCCGGCGCCAGCGTCGTCATCGGCGGCCGCGACAGCGCCAAGCTGAGCGAAGCAGCCCGTGAGATCGACCCCAGCGCCCAGCGTGTGCGCACCCTTGCCGGCAGCATCGCCGACCCGGCCACCGCCCAGGCCCTGGTCGACCTGGCGCAACGCGAGTTCGGCGGCGTCGACACCCTCATCAACAACGCCGGCATCTTCACGCCCAAGCCTTTCCTGGACGTCAGCCCGGAGGAGTACGACGCCTTCCTCGACACCATCCTCAAGGGCAAGTTCTTCATGGCCCAGGCCGCCGCCAGGGCCATGCTGCAACGCGGTGGCGGCGCCATCGTGCAGACCGGTTCGCTGTGGGCCATCCAGGCCATCGGCGCCACCCCGTCGGCGGCCTACTCCGCCGCCAATGCCGGCGTGCACGCGCTGACCCGCAACCTGGCCATCGAACTGGCCGGCTCGAACATCCGCATCAACACCGTGGCCCCGGCCGTGGTGGAGACCCCCGTCTACGGCACCTTCATGGACGCCGAACAGGTCAAGCAGGTGCTGCCGACCTTCAACGCCTTCCATCCACTGGGCCGCAACGGCCAGCCGGGTGACGTGGCGGCGGCGATCCTGTTCCTCGCCTCCGATGAGGCCTCGTGGATTACCGGCACCGTGCTGCCGGTGGATGGCGGCGTGACCGCCGGACGTCAATGACAGGAGAACCGAACATGATGAACTGGAACGACTACTTCACCAGCCTGATCGAGCGCGTCGGCGAGTTCGCCGGCCTCGCCCCGGCTGCCATGCGCGGCCTGAACACCCTCGGCAACCTGCCGGCCACGCACCTGGCGCCCAAGGTCCACGAACTGATCGCCCTGTCGGTGGCCATCACCACCCGCTGCGACGGCTGCATCGCCACCCACGTGCAGGCGGCCCTCAAGCACGGCGCAACCCGCGAGGAAATCGCCGAGGCGCTGGGCGTGGCCATCGCACTGAACGCAGGGGCTGCACTGACCTACACGGCCCGGGTATTCGACGCCGTGGCGGCGTTCGACAAGCCCTGAAAATGCACCGGGCGCCGCCAGGCGCCCGGTCATCCATCGTCATGAAGCGGAGAGCCCTGATGTCCTCGCGCAAGATCGCCATCGTCGGTGGCGGGCTGGCCGGCCTGTATGCTGCCTATCGCCTGCAACGGCTGGGTATCGACTGGGAGCTGTTCGAGGCGCGTCCGCGCCTTGGTGGGCGCATCCTGTCGACGCCTGCCGGTGGCATCGACCTCGGTCCGACCTGGTTCTGGCCCGACTGCCAGCCGCGCCTGCAGGCCCTGGCGGGCGAACTGGGACTGTCAACCTTCGCGCAGTACGAAGACGGCGATGCGCTGGTCGAACGTTGGGGCGCCCCGGCGATCCGCCGACCCGGCTATACCTCCGGCAACCTCTCGCTACGCATCGAGGGCGGTACCGAACGCCTGGTTCAGGCACTGGCGGAGCACTTGCCGGCGCAACGTATTTTCCTGCAGAGCGAACTGCAACGGATCGAACTGGATAACGACGGAGCGCGTCTGCACCTTGCCGGCTCGGCCCCCATGCAGGGTGACTTTCGTGCCATCTGGCTCGCCGTTCCACCACGTCTGGCGGCGCGCCTGAGGTTTGTCCCGGCATTGCCAGCTGATGTGATAAAGCAGCTTGCCGAGGTACCGACCTGGATGGCCTCCCACGCCAAGTACGTGGCCCGCTATGCGCGGCCGTTCTGGCGTGAGTCAGGACTCTCCGGTGATGCCTTCAGCGGCGTCGGCCCGCTGGCCGAGGTGCATGACGCCGGCCATATGGGTGGCGCAGCGCTGTTCGGCTTCCTCGGCCTGAGTGCCGCACAACGTCGCGCCCTGGATGGCCCGGCGCTCATGGCGGCCTGCCGTGCGCAGCTGGTCCGGCTGTTCGGCGAAGCGGCCGCGCACCCCCTCGATGACCGCCTGCAGGACTGGGCGGCAGAACCGCTGACCGCCACCGAGGACGACCAGATTCCGCCACGCTGGCACGGCCTGCCGGACCTGACCGGCCTGTTCGACGGCCATGCGCAACATCGCCTGCGCCTGATCGGCAGCGAAGCCGGCGGCGAGCAGGCCGGCTACATGGAGGGCGCGCTGCTGGCCGTCGAGCGGGCCGTCCAGGCGCTGCCGCCGAACTGATCGCGTCAGACCGTGACGACGATCTTGCCCACCTGCTGGTTGGCTTCGAGGAAGCGATGCGCGTCCTGGATCTCGTCCAGCGTGAAGGTCCGCGCGATCACCGGGCTCAGTGCGCCGGACTCCAGCCCCTTGACGATGAACGCCTTGGCGCGCGCCAGCGCCGCCGGGTCGGCGACGATCTCGGCGTAGAGGTAGCCCTTCAGCGTGAGGCTCTTGCCCAGCACGGTGAACAGCGGGAATGGCGTCGGCTCCGGGCTCAGTGCGCCGTATTCGAGGAGGATGCCGCCACGCGCCATGGCCTGGGTGATCGCCTCGAAGCCGGGGCCTCCGATGGGATCGAACACCACGCGGGCACCTTGCCCGCCAGTCAGCGCCATCACCTTCTCGACGATGTCCTCGTCGTCGCTGACGATCACATGATCCGCGCCAGCGTCCAGCAATGCCTGCTTCTTGGCCTGGGTGCGGGTCACGGCAATCGAGGTGGCGCCCACCATGCGGGCGATCTGGAAGGCTGCGAGGCCGACGCTGCTGGACGCCGCGGTGACCAGCACGAACTCGCCCTGCGACAGCTTCGCCTGCTCCACCAGCGCACCCCAGGCGGTGACGTACTGCATCCAGGACGCGGCGGCCTGCTCGAAGCTGAGGTTGCCCGGGTGCTTCACCACCAGGTACGCCGGCACGTTGGCCACTTCGCCGTAGGTGCCCCAGCGGGCGATATCCAGCGGCGGAATCAGGCTCACGGCGTCGCCGACCGCAACGTTCTTCACCGCACTGCCCACCGCGCTCACCACGCCGGATGCCTCGTAGCCCAGGCGGCTGGGGAACTCGGCATCCTGCAGGTAGGCATGGTTGCGGAACATCACTTCGGCGCGGTTCAGGCCTATGGCCTTGACGGCGATCTGCACCTCGTCCGCCGCCGGCGCGGGAACGTCCACCGCCTCCAGTTTCAGGACACTGGCGTCACCGTATTGGTGGATTCTGACAATGCGGGCCATGGCAACCTCTCTTCAAGCAAAGGCCTGCGTCCAAAACGCCGGCCGGAATGGGAGTGTAGAAAGTCCGCGGAGCGATGTTCGACCGTCTGCGGCATGGAGGGAAAATCTAGGCGTTGGCCGAAGCCGGATAAAGACCTAGGATGGCCGAACACTTGAAACACAGGGTTTGCAATGGACCGTCTCGAACAGATGGCCACCTTCGTCAAGGCGGTGGAGCTGGGCTCCTTCAGCGCGGCGGCCGACGAGCTGCAGATGTCGTCGCAACTGGTGGGCAAGCAGGTGAAGATGCTCGAGCAGCACCTGGGCCTGTCGCTGCTCAACCGCACCACGCGACGGCAGAGCCTCACCGACTTCGGCCGGGCCTTCTACCAGCGTGCCAAGCTGATCCTGGCGGACATGGAGGCGGCGGAGAATCTCGCCGCCGTCACCCGTGGCACGCCCAGCGGACGCCTGCGGATCAACGCGCCGGTGACCTTCGGCATGCGCACCCTGTCGCCGCGCCTGCTGGAGTACATGGTGCGCTACCCGCAGGTGTCGGTGGACCTGACGCTCTCCAACGAACTGGTGGACCTGATCAACGACGGCTACGACGTGGTGTTCCGCATCGGCGAGCTGGCCGACAGCCGCCTCAAGGCCGTGCCGCTGACACCCTATCGTCTGGTCCTGTGCGCCGCGCCGGCGTACCTCGCGCGACGCCCGGCGATCCGCACGCCGGAAGACCTGAGCCAGCACGAATGCCTGGGCTTCGCCTTTTCCGATGGCCGCTCCGGCTGGACCTTCGACGGTCCGGACGGCCGAATCGAGGTACCGATTACAAGCCGTTTGACGATCAATCAGGGTGACCCGCTGCTGGCAGCGGCAATCGCCGGGCTGGGCGTGGTGCTGCAGCCGCAGGAACTGGTCGGTGATGCAGTGCGCAGCGGCACGCTGGTGCAACTGCTGCCGCACTACAGCGTGCCGACCTCGCCAATGCACATCCTCTACGCCCCGGACCGGCGCCTGACACCCAAGCTGCGCAGCTTCCTCGACTTCGCCATCGCCGCTTTCGGGCGCCCGGTCTGAAGCCGGTAGGCCAGGGGCTGAACGGAGCACTGGCCTACCTTTCCGAGGAACGGCAGACTGTCCCGGAAGCCTCGAGGAACCTGCCATGGACTGCCAACCCACACCCACCCTGCGCACCGCGCGCCTGCTGCTCACGCCGATGGAACTGGCCGACGCGGAGGTCATCCAGCGCCTGTTCCCGCACTGGGACGTGGTGCGCTACCTGGACCGCCGCGTGCCCTGGCCCTACCCGGACGACGGCGCGCTGGTCTATGTGCGCGACATAGTGCTGCCGGCCATGGCCCGTGGCGAGGAATGGCATTGGATGATCCGCCTCGCCAGCGCCCCGGACGACGCCATCGGCAACATCTCGCTGTTCGATCAGCCGGGCAATCACCGTGGCTTCTGGCTGGCCCCCGCCTGGCAGGGGCACGGCTACATGAGCGAGGCCTGCGAGGCGGTCAGCCGCTTCTGGTTCCAGACGCTGGAAAAACCGCTGATGCAGGTGCCCAAGGCCGTCCCCAACCAGGGTTCGCGGCGCATCTCCGAACGCGAGGGCATGCGTCTGGTGAGCCGCGACCAAGGCCACTTCGTCAGCGGCGTGCTGCCACGGGAAACCTGGGAGCTGACCCGCGAAGAGTGGCTGGCGCGCCATGCAGCCGACTGAACAGGCCTGGCAGGGCGAACTCTGGCTCGGTGCGGACTTCTGCCTGGTCGCCGGCACCACCGGCCACGCACGCGCCCACGCCCACTACGCGCACCAGTTGTTGATGGCCTGCGAAGGCGAAGTGACGGCGCTGGTCGACGATCAACCGCAGCAGGCTTCACTGCTGGTGATCGCGTCCAACCAGCGCCACGCGATCAGCGACAGCGACCAGCGCGCCGTCACCCTGTTCGCCGAACCGCTCGCCTTCGAACTGGGCGATCTTGAGCGACTCTGCCGGCAGGCCGGGCCAGACCTGCAAAACCTCGCAGCGGCGCTGTGCGAGCTGCCGCGCCGCGAGCTCGACCCGCGCCTGGCGAAGGCCCTGCAACGCATCCGCGCACTGGACGACGGCGCCCTGCCCGCCCAGGCGCTGGCCGAAGCAGCGTCGCTCTCGCTGAGCCAGCTGGAGCGGTTGTTCAGCGGCACGCTGGGGCTGTCGGTGCGCCGGCTGGTGCTCTGGCAGCGGCTGCGCCAGGCGCTGCGGCTGGCAATGGCCGGCGACAGCCTGACCAGCGCCGCCATCGCAGCAGGCTTCGCCGACTCCGCGCATTTCTCGCGGAGTGTCCGCAGTCAGTTCGGGATTCGGGCTGACCTGACATTGCGCCAGTTGAGGCTACGACTGCTGGGCTGAATCCAGCGCCGGAGTTCCCCTGTAGGAGCGGGCCATGCCCGCGATCGCGCGCATGGCGCGCTCCTACAATTGACGCCTGCCAATCGATGCATCCGTTGAGGACGGACTCCGCCGCGACGGATTTCGCAAACAAGGTCCGCCCCTACGCCAACGGTCGCTGCGGAGCTGGCCTGTAGGAGCGAGCTTGCTCGCGAACCGGGTTATCCGCGCACACCAATTCCCGCACGCTGAAGCTCCGCCGGCAACGGCGCCGGCGGATGCGCCACATCCACACGACGGAACGGCTCGGCCAACTGATCGAGATACGCCATGGGATAATCCGGCCGGTCGCCGATCCCCAAATCATCCTCCGCCAGCACATAGTCCGGCAGGTACAGCGCAGTCCCCAGCAGACGATCCCAGAAGCTGAAGAACAGCGCGAAGTTCACATCCCCCGCCGTGCCGTACTTCAAGTGATGCAAGCGATGCAGTGGCGCCCAGGCGAACAGGTGGCGCAGCACGCCGATGCGCATGTCGACGTTGCTGTGCTGCAGCAGCAACTGGATGGCAATGGCGAACGCCAGCAGCGCAGCGACCTCCACTGAAATGCCCAGCAACAGCAACGGCAGCGTTCCGCCGAGGGCTTCGAGCATCTGGTGCAACGGATGCTTCATCAGCCCGTTGAAGCCATACATGCGCGTGACGCTGTGGTGCACCGCATGCAGCCGCCACAACAGCGCAGAACGGTGGCTGGCGTAATGCACCAGGGTGATGCCGAGATCGGCGATCAGCAGCGCCGCCAGCAGTTGCAGCGCCAGCGGCCAGTCGTTTGGCCACAGCGCGAAGTGCGGCAGCCACAAGGCCAGCAGCGGAATCGCAGCGATGCCCAGCGCATTCAGCGTCTCATTGACCAGCGCGTGAATCAGGTCGCGGGCAACGTCGTCGTGGCCCTCGTTCCAGCCTGCGCGATAGGGCCAGAACCGCTCGGCGAGGAAGGCCAGCAGGATCGCCAACGGCAACAACGCCGGCAGGCACACCAGCGATACGCCTTCACTGACCAGGTACAGGGCCAGGCCGATGAAGCCGAAGAAGAACGCGGGGGCGTAGAGGTGTCGCATGGGGCAGCTCCATGTCAGAAAGAGCCGCCAGTGTTCCCGCCGCGCCGTCAGTCGCGCTTGAACAATCCGCGCATTCGGCGCCGCCATCGCGCGCGGATTTCCGTGCCCCACGGGCAGCCTCAGCGACTCTTGGCGATAACCCCGACCATGTACTGGTTCAAATCGCGCAGATCATCGATGCTCCAGGCGTGCGGCGGTATCTTCACGCCGTTCTCACGCAAGGTCCGCGGGATCAGGCTGCCGTTGGGGCGCAGCACCACCGAGGACACGATGACACCCGGATACTCGCTCAGGCGCTTCTTGAACGCAGGCGTCGTGAGGTCGGGCGTGGGCGGACTGCTCTTGTGGGCCAGGGGCCCGGTCGCCTTGATATCCGCGCCGTGGCAGACGGCGCAGCGTTGGGTAAAGAGAGTCTTGCCGTTGAGCGTATCCGCCTCGGCCGGCGACAGTTGAGCCAGCGACAGAATCCCCGTCAAACCGATGAACAATGCTTTCACGTCCGTGCTTCCTTGCCCTACGAATTAGTCCTGAGTCACTCAGCGCCGCCAGGCACACCCCAGCGCACTGAGCGCCAGTATCGCCGCCGCACCCGCATAGGCCCAGAGCGCAGGCACCTGCGGCAGCAGAACACCGGCCAGGATCGGCCCGAGCCCTGCACCGATGTCGCGCCACACCGCGTTGCCCGCCAGCGCCTGGATGCGCGCCTGCGGGTTGCGCTGCGCCACCAGCGTGACCACCAGCGGCAGCTGCAACGCGCGCAGCACCAGCACGAAGAAGGCACCGACGAACAGCCAGTAGCTGCCGAACATCAGCAGCGCCAGCGAGGTGGCCAGCGACAGCACCACCAGCATGCGCAGCGCGCCGAAGCGATCCGCCAGGCGCCCGCCGAAGGGGCTGAAGAGCATCTCGCTGAGATACCGCACTGCCATCAGCACGCCCGCCACCAGCACGCCGGTGCCGCCCAGGTGGGTCTGCGCGTAGAGCGACAGGCCGAAGATGAACAGGCCGTCGAGGGTCACGCCTTCGATGAAGGACCAGGTGGCGATGCTGTCCGGCAGTCGCAGGCGGCGGCCGCTGTTGCTGGGGATGTCGTGCCCCCTGTCCGGCAGCGCGCGGGCCCGCCAAAGGCCGCACAGGGCGCTGACGCAGAGGACGAAGAAGATACTCCGTGGCCCCAGCGCCTGGGCCATCACCGCGCCCAGCGGGAGGAACAGCATCGGCCCGATGGAGAGGGTCGCCCGCGATCGCCCGGCACGCCGCGCGGCACCCTGTGCTTCAGCGGTGGCGAGGGTCTGGGTACTGAGGTTGAAGGTGGCGAAGCACAGGCCCCAGACCAGGCGCAGCACCAGCAGCGCGGCGAAGCCGGAAAGGGTCGCGTTGCCCAGCGCACAGGCCGCCGCCGCGAAGGCCGCGAGGCTGCACGCGGCGCGGTCGCCATGGCGGCCGTAGAAGCGCACCACCCAGCCGTAGCCGACGATGCGCACCAGCCGGTTGGCCGCCAGCAGGATGCCCGCTTCCACCAGGGTCACGCCGAAATCCGCTGCGTACATCGGCAGCAGCAGGTACAGCAGCACGTCGCTGGGCAGGCACAGGCTGAGCACCTGGGCGGAGTTGCGCGAATCTCGGTCGGCTCGCTGCAGGGCAGGCGCGGTAGCGGACGACATGACAGCCTCGTGACAACGACGGGGCCGCAGGATAACCCGCGCCCCGCCCCGCAGGACAAGCCTTACGCCAGTGCCGGCAGCTGTGCTATTGCGCGAGCGAGCGCAGGAAGGAGGCGATCACCTGGCTGCTGCGGCGCTCGGCGAGGTAGTACAGGTAGGTCTCGGTGCACACCGGGTCGCCGCTGATGCGGATCGCCTTCAGGCGCGGGTCGGCGATGTACTCCGCCTCGGACACCACGCCGATGCCGATGCCGCGGATTGCCGCCTCGCGCAGGGCCTCGCGGCTGCCGATTTCCATGGCGATGCGCGGCGTGACGTCGGCCTTGTCCAGTTCGCGTTCGAGCGCTACGCGGGTGGTCGAGCCCTGCTCGCGGCGCAGCAGCGGCTGCCCCTGCAGGGCTTGCAGGCGTACCTCGGCGTGGCGCGCGAACGGGTGGTCGACGTGGGCGAAGAGGATCACCGGGTGCCGCGCGTACAGCTGCGCGACAAACGCCGGGTCGTCATGCAGGCCGGCCAGCACGCCGACGTCGGTGACGTAGTTTTCCAGGTCGGCCAGCACCGAGGCGGAGTTGCCGATGCGGATCGACACATCGATCTGCGGGTAGTCGCGGCGGTACAGGTCGACCATCTCGATCACATGGAACGGCCCCACGGCGCCGACCTTCAGCTGCCCGCGGTTGAGCTGGCCGGAATCGCGCAGCAGGTTGGTCGCCTCGGATTCGAGCATCGACATCTGCTGGGCGATGGGCAGCAGCGCCCGGCCCACGGCGGTCAACTCGATGCGTCGGCCACGGCGGTGGAACAGCTCGACGTTGAACTCGCGCTCCAGGCCCTGGATCTGGGTGGTCGCGGTCGGCTGGCTGAGGCCAATGGCCCGCGCTCCGCCGCTGAAGCTGGCATGGCGGGCCACGGCGAGGAAGGTACGCAGGCGGGCAGTGGACATCCATAGCTCCTATCAATGGATTAGTGCGTTAACCCATATTGATTTGATGGCGTGACTGTCACATGACAGCCCTAGCTTTGGCGCTACCGAACACAACCTCCGGGTAACGCCATGACTTCGCTGACCAGACTGTTCCGCTTCGCCGTGCTGCCGCTCGCCTTCACCGCCGCCCTGCTGCCGACCGCCCAGGCACAGGACGCCCTCACCGTCGGCCTGATCCCCTCCGAGGATTCCCAGGCCATGATCAAGAGCAGCCAGCTGGTGCTCGACCAGCTGCAGGAACGCCTGGGCATGCCGGTGAAGCCCTTCGTGGCCACCGACTACAACGGCGTGATCGAAGCGCTACGCGCCGGCAAGCTCGACGTCGCCTACCTCGGCCCGTTCTCCTACGTCCTGGCGAACAAGGTCGCCGGCGCCGACGCCTTCGCCGTGGCGGTGACCAAGAAGACCAGCACCAGCGCCTACCACAGCCTGATCATCGCCCGTAAGGACAGCGGCATCCGCAGCCTGGACGACCTCAAGGGCCACACCTTCGCCTTCGTCGACCCCAGCTCCGCCTCCGGCCACCTGTTCCCCAAGGCCGGTCTGGAACAGTCGGGCCATGACCCGAAGACGCTGTTCTCGCGGGTGATCTTCTCCGGCTCCCACGACGCCAGCATCCTTGCAGTGGAAAACCGCAAGGTGGATGCCGCCGCCGTCGCCGACCGCATCCTCGCCGGTGCCATCAGCGCGGGCCAGGTGCAGCAGGACGATCTCCAGGTCGTCTGGAAATCCGACGACATCCCCGAGTCGCCCATGGTCTGGCGCAAGAACCTCGACCCGGAACTGCAGAAGAAGCTGGTCGCCGCGTTCGCCTCGATCAAGGATGTGCCGTGGGGCGACCAGGGCATGCTCAATGGCTTCCAGCCCACCAACGACGCTGCCTACAACGTCGTGCGCGACACCGCCAAGGTGCTCGATCTCGACCTGCGGAGCCTGAAATGATCCGTGTCGCCCAACTGACCAAGGGCTACGGCGACAACCCGGTGCTGCGCGGAATCGACCTGCGCATCGAGGCCGGCGAGTTCGTGGTGATCCTCGGTCAGTCCGGTGCCGGCAAGTCCACCCTGCTGCGCTGCATGAACCGCCTGGCCCAGGCCGATGGCGGCGAGCTGCAGGTGGCCGGCGTCGACGCCATGCAGGCGCGCGATACCCGCGAGCTGCGCCGGCGGGTGGCGATGATCTTCCAGCACCACAACGTGGTGCCACGCCTGTCGGTGCTGAAGAACGTACTGACCGGGCGCCTGGGCTGCGTCGGCACCCTCGCCTCGGTGCTGCAGCTGTTCAGCCGCGACGACGTCGCTCTGGCCCGCGAATACCTGCGCCGGGTGGAGCTGGAGCACAAGGCCGAGGCGCGCACCGATTCGCTCTCCGGCGGGCAGATGCAACGCGTGGGCATCGCCCGCGCGCTGGCCCAGCGGCCGCAGGTGATCCTTGCCGACGAACCGGTGGCCAGTCTCGACCCGAAGACCGCGCAGCTGGTCATGCACTACTTGCGCGAGGCCACCCGCACCCTGGGCATCACCGTGGTGTGCAACCTGCACCAGGTGGACCTGGCGCGGGAATTCGGCGACCGCATCGTCGGCCTCGCCAACGGCCGCCTGGTGTTCGACGGCACCCGCGAACAACTGGACGACGCGGCCCTGCGACGGATCTACCAGCAACGCCCGAGCAGCGAGGCAACCGCCTACCAGGCGGCCGCCCGCGCGGTCTACGCCAGCGAAACAGGAGCCGGAGCATGAGCCTGCGCAGCCACCACTGGATGGTCGAGACGCCGCACACCAAGCGCGGCTGGCTGACCACCGGCGCCGCCGTGCTGGCGGTGCTCTACCTGCTGCACTGGAGCGCCGAGGGCGCGCAGCTGAGCTGGAACGAACTGGCCAGCGGCCTGCCGCAGATCGGCGACTTCCTCAGCCGCTCGCTGCCGCCGGACATGAGCATCCTGCCGAGCCTCTGGGGCCCAGCGCTGGAGACCTTGCAGATCGCCCTCTGGGGCACCCTGCTGGGCATCGTGCTGGCCGTGCCGCTGGGCCTCCTGGCCGCGCGCAACCTGCACGGCAACCGCTGGCTGTACCTCGCCACGCGCCAGCTGCTCAACGTCATCCGCAGCATCAACGAACTGATCCTCGCCCTGGTGTTCGTTTCCGCCGTCGGCCTGGGCCCCTTCCCTGGCGTGCTGGCCCTGGCGCTGCACGGCGTGGGCATGCTCGGCAAGTTCTTCGCCGAGAGCATCGAGGAGATCGACCAGGGCCCCATCGAGGCATTGCAGGCCACCGGTGCGCGGCCGCTGCAGGTGATCGTCTTCGGCGTGCTGCCGCAGGTGATCACCGCGTGGATCGCCGTGGTGCTCTACCGCTTCGAGGTCAACCTGCGCTCGGCCACCGTGCTCGGCATGGTCGGCGCCGGCGGCCTGGGCTTCGAACTGGTCAGCAGCCTGAAACTGTTCAAGTACCAGGAGACGGCCACCTGCATCGTCGTCATCACCGTCATGGTGGTGCTCGCCGATCTGCTCTCCAACCGCCTGCGCCACGCCATCCAGGGTAACGGGCGGCACTGACCGCCCCGTCCCCAACCGCTCGCCCTTCCGCCCCAACCTCCTGCCGCGTGCGCCTTCCGGGCGCGCGCCGGGCAGGCTCACGCCCGGAGTTCATGCACGATGCCCGCACCCGCCGTTATCGGCCTGGCCGATGCCAACCTGCAATCAATCGATTGGAACGAAACCGACGAGGCCCCGAGCATGGCCGCACGTTCAAACAACAACAAGGAACTGCCCATGCCTGCCCGATTCCATAATCCGGTCGCCACCGTTTTCGGCGGCGGCAGCCTGGACCGCATCGCCGACCTGTGCGAAGGAAAGGTCGCCCTGGTGACCTTCCCCGAAGCCGCACAACTGGGGTTGATCGACCGCGTCCGCGACCTGCTCGGCGAGCGCCTCGCCTATGTCATCGATGACGTGCAGCCCAACCCCGACGTGGCCTGGCTGCGCGATGTGCACGAGCGTTTCTGGCGTGAAGCGGCGGACTGCAGCACCGTCTTCGCCCTCGGCGGCGGCAGCGCCATCGACACCGCCAAGGCGCTGATCGTCGGCACCGCTTCCGGGCACTTCGACGAACTGCTCGACCTGCTGGCCGCCGGCAAGCCCTTCGTCCCGGCGCGGCACAAGACACTGATCGCCGCGCCGACCACCGCCGGCACCGGCAGTGAAGTCACGCCCTGGGCAACCATCTGGGACGCGCAACAGCAGAAGAAGTACTCCCTGCACCTGGACTGCACCTGGCCCAAGGTCGCGCTGATAGACCCGGACCTGATGCTCAGCGTGCCCGCCGGCGTGACGGTTTCCACTGGGCTGGACGCGCTGTCCCACGCGCTGGAATCGATCTGGAACCACAACGCCAACCCGATCTCCGACACCTTCGCCCTCTCCGCCATCGAGGACATCCTCGACTGCCTGCCACGTCTGCAGCAGGACCTGGCCAACCGCGAACTGCGCTCGCGCATGGCCCTGGCCGCACTGAAGGCCGGCATGGCCTTCTCCAACACCAAGACCGCGCTGGCGCACTCCATCTCCTACGAGATGACCCTGCGCCACGGCCTGCCGCACGGCATCGCCTGCTCCTTCACCCTGCCGCTGGTCCTGGGCCTGGCCTGGGGCCGCGACGCCGATCGCGACCGCACCCTGCAACGAGTGTTCGGCAGCGACCTGGCCGGCGCGCAGAAGCGCCTGCGTGAATTCCTCCATCGGCTCGGGGTCAAGACCGAGTTCGGCGACTACGGCGTGACGGCCACGGAAGCCGAAGCGATGATCGACTTCGCCATGCAGGGTGCCCGCGGACGCAACTTCATCGGCTCGCAGGCCGCCTGACGCCGTCCGTCACCGGGCGGCCCCGGTGGCCGCCTCTTCCTGTTGCACCGAAAACCTATCGCACCGAAGAAGAGTGCCGACACGCCGAGCCTTGCGCCGGCGCGAGCGAACAAGAAGGAAAACGCCATGAACCGTGCCCAAACCCTGTCGGGGCCAGTCTCCGCCGTCACCCCGTTCCGCGCCGCCCAGTGGCGCATGCTGCTCGCCGCGATGTTCTGCTACCTGTTCTTCTATACCGGTCGCCAGACCTTCGGCTTCGCCATTCCCGGCATCCAGGCCGAGTTCGGCCTGAGCAAGGAAACCCTCGGCTGGGCCTCCAGCGCGATGCTGTGGATGTACGCCATCGGCCAGGCCATCAATGGCAACCTCGCCGACAAGTTCGGCGGCCGGCGCATCATGAGCCTGGGCGCAGCGCTGTCCTGCGCGGCCAACTGGGCCACCAGCTTCGCCGGCGGCTTCGGCAGCCTGATCCTGCCGTGGGGCATCAATGGCTACTTCCAGGCCCTGGGCTGGGCACCGGGCAGCCGCTTGCTGTCGAACTGGTGGAGCGCCGCCGAGCGCGGCAAGGTCTACGGCTTCTATGTGTTCGCCGCCGGCTGCGCGTCGGTGCTGTCCTACGTCACCTCGGTGGTGGTGATCGACGTCATGCACCTGGAGTGGCGCTGGATCTTCCGCCTGCCGGTGCTGCTGATGCTCGCCGGCGGCATCGTGTTCTACCTGGTGGCCCGTGAGCGCCCGCAGGACATGGGCTTCGAACCACTCGCCGACACCGGCGTGGCGAACGCCGAGGACCGCGCCAGCGAGGCCGCCCACGGCGAGGAAGAAACCTCGATGCAACGCTACCTCGCCGTGCTGAAGAACCCGCGCCTGCTGGTGGCGGCGCTGTCGCTGGGCTTCCAGAACGCTGCGCGCTACGGGCTGATCGTCTGGGTGCCGGTGCACTTCCTCGGCGCCGACTGGCAGAAAGGCCAGAGCTTCATCGACCCGAAGTGGATCACCATCGCCCTGCCGGTCGGCATGGCCGTCGGCGCGCTGAGCAACGGCTGGGTCTCCGACCGCCTGTTCGGCAGCAAGCGCTACCGCGCGATCATGCTCTACATGGTGCTGGGCGCCCTCACCAGCCTGTGGATGTGGAGCCTGCCGGCGCACAGCGGTGTCGGCCTGCTCGCACTGTTCCTTTGCGGATTCTTCGTCTACGGCCCGGCGTCGAGCTTCTGGGCGCTCTGCCCGGACCTGGTCGGCGCACGCCGCGCCGGCACTGCCACCGGGATCATGAACTTCTCCTCTTACCTCTTTGCGGGTCTGGCCGAACCCCTGATCGGTCGCATGCTGGATACGACCGGCAATACTTCGCTGATCTTCATCGTGGTCACCACGGCCTGCGCGTGCAGCGCAGTGGTCGCCCTGTTCGTCCGGCGCTGAGGGTACGGTCATGCGGCAAGCCCTCGTGCCAGGCGCCCCCAATAAAAAGAGAAGCCATGTACCAGTACCACAAGTGGTTGCGCTCCTTTCATGCCGTGGCCCGCACCGGCAGCTTCACCCAGGCGGCAGCGCTGCTGAGCGTCGGCCAACCGACCATCAGCGAACAGGTCAGCGGGCTGGAGAAGCGCTTCTCGGTAGAGCTGTTTCACCGCCGCGGCCGCTTCATCGAGCTGAGCACGGCCGGGCAACAGCTCTACGCGATCACCCAGGGCCTGTTCGGCCAGGAGGACGAAGCCTTGCAACTGCTGCAGAGCTTCCAACAGCGCAAGCAGGGCATGCTGCGCCTTGGCGCGGTATCGCCGCCGATCGCCATGAGCCTGACCTACTCGCTGATGCAGCGCTATCCGGACATCGAGCTGGAGACCTCCTTCACCAGCGAGGCCGGCACCCTGGAGCGGCTGTACAACTTCGACATCGACGTGGCGATCCTCGCCCTCTCGGAGTTCGACCAGCGCCTGAGCACGCAGCTGTACCGCACCTGTCCGATCCTCGCGGTGGTGCGCGACGACCATCCGTGGGCGCGGCAGGAGTCAGTCAGCGTGCAGGAGATCGCCGGGGAGCGTGTGGTATTGCGCGAGCCAGCCTCGCGCACCCGCCAACTGGTCGAAGAAGGCTGCCGCCGGCACGGTGTGGCGCTGGACTGCGCGATGCAGCTGAACAGCCGCGAGGCCATCGTCCATGCGGTGGTGCACGGTATCGGCGTGGGCTTCGTCTCGGCGGTGGAGTATGCCGACCGGCCGGGCACGCGCTCGATCGCCTTCGCCGAGGACCCGTTCCACATCAGCTACTACCTGTGCTGCCTGGGCATCCGCCGCAAACGGCCGATCATCGCCGAGCTGTTCGACTCCACGGCCTGATCCTCAACCCGAACCAACCCTGACACCGCGAGCCTGCCCCCATGCCGGGCGGGCCGAACTCAGCCGCAAGAATCCCCTCACAGGAGCACCACCATGCATTACCAGCAACCCCAGCAACTGCAAGCCGTCATCCTCGACTGGGCCGGCACCGT
>CBIGPF010000095.1:0-22493 GCA_966191535.1 uncultured Pseudomonas sp.
GCAGGCTGGTCAGGGCTGTGTACACCCGCAGGCAGCGTCAGTAAAGGGGAAGCCCTTAGTAGGAAGGTTCATCGCGATCGCAACGCAATTCCCGCGCCAGCGAACCCTCCCGCGCCGCCTCCGAGTTGTATTGACAGTGACCCAAGGCAGGTTTACGTTAACGTAAAGGTAAACGACCGAGCAAGAACATTCCCATGCCCACGACCTACACCATCTCCGAACTGGCCCGCGAACTGGACGTCACCACCCGCGCCATCCGTTTCTACGAGGAACAGGGCATGCTCAGCCCCGAGCGCCGTGGCCAGGAGCGCATCTACAGCGCCAAGGACCTGGTGGCCCTGAAGCTGATCCTGCGCGGCAAGCGCATCGGTTTCTCGCTGGCCGAGTGCAAGGAGCTGATCGACCTCTACGACCCCAGCAGCGGCAACACCAAGCAGCTGCAGACCTTCCTCGACAAGATCACCGCGCGCCGCGCGCAGCTGGAACAGCAGCTGCTCGACATCGAGCAGATGAAACTGGAACTGGACACGGCCGAGGAGCGCTGCCTGGCGGCCATGGCCGAGACCGACAAACCCCGCAAGCAGCGCGTCCCGGTTTAAGACAATCTCCTGGACCTCGCGAGCTAGAGCCAGGCAAGGCGAAAGGCGCCGAGAACGCGGAGTTTACGCTTGTAAATGAGCAGTTCTCGGCGGCTTTCAACGCAGCATGGCCGACGCGCAGCAGGTCCATTCACCCATCAGATTACAAATACAAGTACAGGTGATCCCATGAGCTACCCCTCCCTCAACTTCGGCCTCGGCGAAACCATCGACATGCTGCGCGAGCAGGTGCAGGGCTTCGTCGCCAGCGAACTCGCCCCGCGCGCCGCGCAGATCGATGCCGACAACCTGTTCCCCATGGACATGTGGAAGAAGTTCGGTGACATGGGCCTGCTCGGCATCACCGTGGCGGAGGAATACGGCGGCGCCAACATGGGTTACCTGGCCCACGTCATCGCCATCGAGGAGATCAGCCGTGGCTCGGCATCGGTCGGCCTGTCCTACGGTGCGCACTCCAACCTGTGCGTCAACCAGATCAAGCGCAACGGCAACGCCGAGCAGAAGGCCAAGTACCTGCCCAAGCTGATCAGCGGCGAGCACATCGGTGCCCTGGCCATGAGCGAGCCCAACGCCGGCTCCGACGTGGTGTCGATGAAGCTGCGCGCCGAAAAGCGTGGCGACCGCTTCGTCCTCAACGGCAGCAAGACCTGGATCACCAACGGCCCGGACGCCAACACCTACGTGATCTACGCCAAGACCGAGCCGGAGAAAGGCGCCCACGGCATCACCGCGTTCATCGTCGAGCGCGACTGGAAGGGCTTCAGCCGTGGCAGCAAGTTCGACAAGCTGGGCATGCGCGGCTCGAACACCTGCGAGCTGTTCTTCGATGACGTGGAAGTGCCGGAAGAGAACGTGCTGGGCGCGGTCAACGGCGGCGTGAAGGTGCTGATGAGCGGCCTGGACTACGAGCGCGTGGTCCTCGCCGGCGGCCCGATCGGCATCATGCAGGCCTGCATGGACGTGATCGTCCCCTACATCCACGACCGCAAGCAGTTCGGCCAGAGCATCGGCGAGTTCCAGCTGATCCAGGGCAAGGTCGCCGACATGTACACCCAGCTCAACGCCAGCCGCGCCTACCTCTATGCCGTCGCCCAGGCCTGCGACCGTGGCGAGACCACCCGCAAGGACGCAGCCGGGGTGATCCTCTACACCGCCGAGCGCGCCACCCAGATGGCCCTGGATGCCATCCAGATCCTCGGCGGCAACGGCTACATCAACGAGTTCCCCACCGGCCGCCTGCTGCGCGACGCCAAGCTCTACGAGATCGGCGCCGGCACCAGCGAAATCCGCCGCATGCTGATCGGCCGCGAGCTGTTCAACGAGACCCGCTGAACACTGACGCCCTTGCCTTTGTAGGAGCGAGCTTGCTCGCGAACCGCCCCATGCAGAGCTTCGCGAGCAAGGGCTAGGCGCCCCCCTCGCTCCTACAAGTCTTTTCCCGCTCGTGGAGACCCTATGACCATCCTCGGCACCCAACTCAACACCCGTTCCCCGGAATACGCCGCCAACGCTGCGACCATGCTGGAGAACGTCCAGGACCTGCGCGCCGTTCTCGGCCGCGTCCATGAAGGCGGCGGCGCTGCCGCCCAGGCCAAGCACACCGCGCGCGGCAAGCTGCTGGTGCGCGAGCGCATCAACCGCCTGCTCGATGCCGGCTCGCCCTTCCTCGAAGTCTCCGCCCTCGCCGCCCATGACGTGTACGGCGAAGACGTCGCCGCCGCCGGCGTGGTCGCCGGCATCGGCCGCGTGGAAGGCGTGGAATGCATGATCGTCGGCAACGACGCCACCGTGAAAGGCGGCAGCTACTACCCGCTGACCGTGAAGAAGCACCTGCGCGCCCAGACCATTGCCCAGCAGAACCGCCTGCCGTGCATCTACCTGGTGGACTCGGGCGGCGCCAACCTGCCGCGCCAGGACGAAGTCTTCCCCGACCGCGAACACTTCGGCCGGATCTTCTTCAACCAGGCCAACATGAGTGCCCAGGGCATCCCGCAGATCGCCGTGGTGATGGGCTCCTGCACCGCCGGCGGCGCCTACGTGCCGGCCATGAGCGACGAGACCATCATGGTGCGCAACCAGGCCACCATCTTCCTCGCCGGCCCGCCGCTGGTGAAGGCCGCCACCGGTGAAGTGGTGAGCGCCGAGGACCTGGGCGGCGCCGACGTGCACTGCAAGACCTCCGGCGTGGCCGACCATTACGCCGAGGACGACGAGCACGCGCTGGCCATCGCCCGCCGCTGCATCGCCAACCTCAACTGGACCAAGCAGGGCAAGCTCAACACCCGCGCCCCGCGCGCCCCGCTGTACGCCAGCGACGAGCTGTACGGGGTGATCCCGGTGGACAGCAAGCAGCCCTTCGACGTGCGCGAGATCATCGCCCGCCTGGTCGACGGCAGTGAGTTCGACGAGTTCAAGGCACTGTTCGGCACCACCCTGGTGTGCGGCTTCGCGCACCTGCACGGCTACCCGGTGGCGATCCTCGCCAACAACGGCATCCTCTTCGCCGAGGCCGCACAGAAAGGCGCGCACTTCATCGAACTGGCCTGCCAGCGCGGCATCCCGCTGGTGTTCCTGCAGAACATCACCGGCTTCATGGTCGGCCAGAAGTACGAAGCCGGCGGCATCGCCAAGCACGGCGCCAAGCTGGTCACCGCAGTGGCCTGCGCCCAGGTGCCGAAATTCACCGTGATCATCGGCGGCAGCTTCGGCGCCGGTAACTACGGCATGTGCGGCCGCGCCTACGACCCGCGCTTCCTGTGGATGTGGCCCAACGCGCGGATCGGCGTGATGGGCGGCGAGCAGGCCGCCGGCGTGCTCGCCCAGGTCAAGCGCGAGCAGGCCGAACGTGCCGGCAACGCCCTGTCCGCCGAGGACGAGGCGAAGATCAAGGCGCCGATCCTCGAGCAGTACGAGCGCCAGGGTCACCCCTACTACTCCAGCGCGCGCCTGTGGGACGACGGCGTCATCGACCCGGCCCAGACCCGCGACGTGCTCGGCCTGGCCCTCTCCGCTTCGCTCAACGCGCCTGTCGAAGCCACGCGCTTCGGCGTCTTCCGCATGTAAGGCCGCTGCCATGACCGACTCTCAGAACATCGCCTTTCAAAATATCGAGCTCGATATCGACCCGCGCGGCGTCGCCAGCCTCTGGCTGAACCGCCCGGAGAAGAACAACGCCTTCAACGCCCAGACCATCGCCGAGCTGATCCAGGCGCTGGCTGCCGTGGCCAACGATGACCGCGTGCGTCTCGTCGTACTGCGCGGCCGCGGTCGGCACTTCTGCGGCGGCGCCGATCTGGCGTGGATGCAGGAATCGGTGAAGCTGGATTACCAGGGCAACCTCAACGACGCCCAGCAGCTCGCCGAACTGCTCTACAACCTGCACCAACTGAGCAAGCCGACCCTCGCCATCGTCCAGGGCGCTGCCTTCGGCGGTGGCGTCGGACTCGTGGCCTGCTGCGACATGGCCCTGGCCGCCGAGGATGCGCAGTTCTGCCTGTCCGAAGTACGCATCGGGCTGATCCCGGCGACCATCGGCCCGTTCGTCACCAAGGCCATCGGCCAGCGTGCCGCCACCCGCTACGCCATGACCGCCGAACGCTTCAGCGGCCTCCGCGCCCGCGAGCTGGGGCTGGTGGACGAGCACTACCCGGCCGCCGAGCTGGATGACGAAGCCGACGCCTGGATCGCCAACCTCATGAACAACAGCCCGGCGGCCCTGGTGGCCTGCAAGGCGCTGTTCCACGAAATCGGCGCCGGCGAACTCACGCCCGAGCGCCGCCGCTACACCGAAGCCGCCATCGCCCGCATCCGCATCAGCCCCGAGGGGCAGGAAGGCCTGCACGCCTTCCTGGAGAAGCGCAAACCGGCCTGGCAGGAGCAAGTCTGATGAAGAAGATCGATACCCTGCTGGTGGCCAACCGCGGCGAGATCGCCTGCCGCGTGATGCGCACCGCCAAGGCCCTGGGCCTGACCACCGTGGCCGTGCACAGCGCCACCGACCGCAACGCCCGCCACGTCGAGGAGGCAGACATCGCCATCGACCTCGGCGGCGCCAAACCGGCTGAAAGCTACCTGCGCGCGGACGCCGTGCTGGCTGCCGCGAAGGCCGCCGGCGCCCAGGCCATCCATCCCGGCTACGGTTTCCTCTCGGAGAACGCCGGCTTCGCCCGCGCCTGCGAAGAGGCCGGGCTGGTATTCCTCGGCCCGCCGGCCAGCGCCATCGACGCCATGGGCAGCAAGTCCGCCGCCAAGGCACTGATGGAAACCGCCGGCGTGCCACTGGTGCCCGGCTACCACGGCGAAGCTCAGGACTACGCCACCTTCCAGCGCGAGGCCGAGCGCATTGGCTACCCGGTGCTGCTGAAAGCCGCTGCCGGTGGTGGTGGCAAGGGCATGAAGGTGGTCGAGCGCGAGGCCGAACTGGCCGAGGCGCTGGAATCCGCCCAGCGCGAAGCGCAGTCCGGTTTCGGCGACTCGCGCATGCTGGTGGAGAAGTACCTGACCAAGCCGCGCCACGTGGAAATCCAGGTGTTCGCCGACCAGCACGGCAAATGCCTGTACCTCAACGAGCGCGACTGCTCGATCCAGCGCCGTCACCAGAAAGTGGTCGAAGAAGCGCCGGCTCCGGGCCTCTCCCTCGAACTGCGCCAGGGCATGGGCGAGGCCGCCGTGCGGGCCGCCCAGGCCATCGGCTACGTCGGCGCCGGCACCGTGGAGTTCCTCTACGACGAAGGCAGCGGCCAGTTCTTCTTCATGGAAATGAACACCCGCCTGCAGGTGGAGCACCCGGTCACCGAAGCCATCACCGGCCTCGACCTGGTCGCCTGGCAGATTCGCGTCGCCCGTGGCGAACCGCTGCCGATCACCCAGGAACAGGTGCCGCTGATCGGCCATGCCATCGAAGTGCGCCTCTACGCCGAAGACCCCGAGGGCGGCTTCCTGCCCGCCAGCGGCCACCTCGCGCTGTACCGCGAACCCGCTGCCGGCCCCGGCCGCCGGGTGGACAGTGGCATCCGCGAGGGCGACGACATCTCGCCGTTCTACGACCCGATGCTGGCGAAGCTGATCGCCTGGGGCGAGAACCGCGAGGAAGCACGCCAGCGCCTGCTGTCGATGCTCGGCGAAACCGCCGTCGGCGGCTTCAAGACCAACCTGGCCTTCCTGCGCCGCGTGCTGGCCCACCCGGCCTTCGCCGAGGGCGAGCTGGATACCGGCTTCATCGGCCGCTACCAGGACGACCTGCTGCCCGCGGCCACCGCCCTGCCCGAACGTTTCTGGCAGCTCGCCGCCGAAGCCTGGGTGCAGAGCGAAGCCGCCCGTGTGCGTGGTGACGACGCCCATTCGCCCTGGTCCGCCCAGAGCGGCTGGCGCAGTGGCCTGCCCGGCGAAACCGACCTGCACCTGCTGGCCAAGGGCGAGTCCCACGTAGTGCGCCTGCGCCATGCCGACGGCCAGCACATCGCCAAGCTCGACGGTCAATGGCTGGACGTGAAGGACGGCGACATCCGTCGCCGTCATCAGGTGATCCGCCGTGGCGACAGCCTCTACCTGGAATGGAACAGCGAGCTGGTCAGCGTGCAGCGCTTTGACCCCATCGCCGAAGCCGAAGCCGCGCATTCGCACCAGGGCGGCCTGGGCGCGCCGATGAACGGTAGCATCGTGCGCATCCTGGTCGAGCCCGGCCAACACGTCGAAGCTGGCGCCGCGCTCGTGGTGCTCGAAGCCATGAAGATGGAACACAGCATTCGCGCGCCGCACGCCGGCGTGGTGAAATCGCTGTATTGCAGCGAAGGTGAGCTCGTGTCGGAAGGTACGGCGCTGGTGGAACTGGAAGAAGCGTCGGCCTGACGCCGGCTTTTGTGGCGGCGAATAACGCTGATGCGTTGTCCGCCCAACATGGCTGTCGATTGATACCGATGCCACTTTTGTAGGAGCGAGCTTGCTCGCGAACCGCATCACTCCGGTCATCCAGGGTGCCATGCATTCGCGAGCAAGCTCGCTCCTACGAAGGGCCAAAGCCAGCCTTCGCGTGAACCCAACGAGGACATTCCATGACCCTGCCCCCATCCGTCCGCCTGGTCGAAGTCGGCCCGCGCGACGGCCTGCAGAACGAACAACAGCCCATTTCCGTCGCCGACAAGGTGCGCCTGGTCGACGACCTCACTGCCGCCGGCCTGAGCTACATCGAAGTCGGCAGTTTCGTCTCGCCCAAGTGGGTGCCGCAGATGGCCGGCTCGGCGGAAGTCTTCGCCGGCATCCAGCAGAAGGCCGGCGTCACCTACGCCGCGCTGGCACCGAACCTGAAGGGTTTCGAAGCCGCGCTGGAATCGCAGGTGAAAGAAGTCGCGGTGTTCGCGGCCGCCTCCGAGGCTTTCTCGCAGAAGAACATCAACTGCTCGATCACGGAGAGCCTGGAGCGCTTCGTCCCGGTGATGGACGCCGCGCGCCAGCACGGCGTGCGCGTGCGTGGCTACGTCTCCTGCGTACTCGGCTGCCCCTACCAGGGCGAGGTGGACGCGGCGCAGGTCGCCGCCGTCGCCGCGGAGCTGTACGCCATGGGCTGCTACGAAGTCTCCCTGGGCGACACCATCGGCGTCGGCACTGCCGGCGCCACCCGGCACCTGTTCGAGGTCGTCGGCCAACGCGTGCCGCGCGCGCAACTGGCCGGGCACTTCCACGACACCTATGGCCAGGCCACGGCGAACGTCTACGCCAGCCTGCTGGAAGGCATCGCGGTGTTCGACAGCTCGGTCGCCGGCCTCGGCGGCTGCCCCTACGCCAAGGGCGCCACCGGCAACGTCGCTACCGAGGACGTGCTCTACCTGCTCAACGGCCTGGGCATCCACACCGGCATCGACCTGGACCAACTGATCGACGCGGGCCAGCGCATCTGTGCCGTGCTCGACAAGCCCAACGGCTCGCGCGTGGCCAAGGCGCAGTTGTCCAAGCGCTGAGGCACCCTGTAGGGACAGGCCACACCCGCGATCGCGGGCATGGCCCGCTCCTACAAGGAACCACAGGCACGCGACGCAACCGCTCACTTGCGAACACCCTTCACCGCAAGGCCACACGCCGCTGTCCAGGCGCTGACAGCAGACTCAACTGTAGAAGCGCCCCATGGGCGCGATCGCGGGCATGGCCCGCTCCTACAGGAAGGCACGGCACTCGGCGTCAACTGTTGGAGCGAGCTTGCTCGCGCCTACAAAGAGCCCCCACATCCCGGTACAGTGCGCCCTCTGCCCTTCTCGCGCACGGCCCACCGATGACCGATACCGACAGCCTCAAGGACTACCCCAGCGTTCGCCAACTGGCGATCCGCTCGCTGTTCGAGATCTTCGAGCAGTTCAGCGAAGGCACGGTGATAGTCGACCGCGAGGCGCGCATCGTCTGGATCAACCAGCGCTATGCCCAGCGCTTCGGCCTGGACAGCGCCGAACAGGCCGTCGGCCGCCCGGTCGAGCAGGTGATCCCCGGCAGCCTGATGCGCGAGGTGGTCAGCAGCGGCCGGCCGATGCTGCTGGACATCCTCGACATGACCAAGGACCCACTGGTGGTCATGCGCGTGCCGATCCGCGACGACTCAGGCGTTGTCATCGGCGGCATTGGCTTCGCCCTGTTCGACGAGCTGCGCGCGCTCTCGCCGCTGCTCACCCGCTACCAGCGCATGCAGGCCGAGCTCGCCTCGACCCGTTCGCTGCTGCAGGCACGCCAGGCCAAGTACAGCTTCGGGCATTTCATCGGCACCAGCCCGGCCAGCCTGGACGTGAAACGCCGCGCCCGCCGGGGGGCCGCCAGCGAGGCGCCGATCCTGCTGCTGGGCGAGACCGGCACCGGCAAGGAACTGCTCGCCCATGCCATCCACGCCTCCTCGCCACGCGCGGACAAGCCCTTCGTCAGCATCAACGCCGCCGCCATTCCCGAAACCCTACTGGAAGCCGAATTCTTCGGCACCGCGCCGGGCGCCTTTACCGGGGCCGACCGCAAGGGCCGCGCCGGCAAGCTGCAGATCGCCCAGGGCGGCACGCTGTTCCTCGACGAGATCGGCGACATGCCGCTGACCCTGCAGAGCAAGCTGCTGCGCGTTCTGCAGGAAAAGGAATTCGAGCCGGTGGGCTCCAACGAGGTGCTGCGCAGCGACATCCGCCTGATCGCCGCCACCTCCATCGACCTCGACGCCGCCGTGCGCGAGGGGCGTTTCCGCGCCGACCTGTTCTACCGCATCAACGTCCTGCCCATCGAGATTCCGCCGCTGCGCGAGCGCCTGGAAGACCTGCCGGCGCTGTGCGAAGCCATCCTCGACGGCCTGCGCGACGACCGCCAGACCCTCTACGAGCTGGATGCCGGTGGCCTCGCGCTGCTGGCCCGGCACGCCTGGCCGGGCAACGTGCGCGAGCTGCGCAACCTGCTGGAGCGCACCGTACTGCTGGGCGACCGCCCACAGATCGACGCCGCCGCCCTGCGCTCGGCACTGGGTGAGCTGCAACCGCTCCCGGCAGGTACGACTGCGTCGGCCGCCAGGCTGGCCGACGGAGAGGATTTCTACGCGGCGCGGGATGCCTTCGAGCGCGAGCTGATCGCCAACACCCTGGCCGAGCAGGCTGGCAATGTCGATGCCGCCGCGCGCCGCCTGGGGCTGGGGCGCTCGACGCTGTACAAGAAGATGGCGGCGCTGGGCCTGCAATCCTGACCGGCCAATCCCGAAAATGAGACACGTCTCAAAACAGAGACAACCTCTCTTCCGACGAAACTCGCCGCCCGTGGCAAATCTCTCTGAAACCCCGTCTCCATTCGGAGACAAACGCTGTCCTCCGACAACCACAATTCTCAAAATAAGACTTTAAAATCATATAGTTACAATCCTGGCACGGTCCTGGCTATGTCGCCTTTCGCGGCCTTCTCGCCGCACAGCCGACATAACAACAATCAACGCTGCCCGAACGCGAACACACCCCAGCGGACACCACGGCTAGTCCCGCTTCGCACACGGCGCCGCGCCAGGAGATCATCCGATGAGCCGTACCGCCATTCTGGCTGCCCTCGGTTCCACCCTCGCCCTTTCGCCCCAGGCCTTTGCCGAATTTCTTGCCGACAGCAAGGCCAGCGTCGAACTGCGCAACTTCTACTTCAACCGCGACTTCCGCCAGGACAACGCCGCGCAATCCAAGCAGGACGAATGGGCCCAGGGCTTCCTGCTGCGCTACGAATCCGGCTACACCGAAGGCACCATCGGCGTGGGCGTGGATGCCCTCGGCCTGCTCGGCCTGAAGCTGGACTCCAGCCCCGACCGCGCCGGCTCCGGCCTGCTGCCGCGCGACAAGGACAAGGTCAACGGCGCACCGGACGACTACAGCGAGCTGGGCCTGACTGCCAAGCTGCGCGCCTCCAAGAGCACGCTGAAGATCGGCACCCTGCTGCCCAAGCTGCCCGCCGTGTTGGCCAACGATTCGCGCCTGCTGCCGCAGACCTTCGAAGGCGCGCACCTGAACTCCACCGAGTTCGCCGGCCTGACCTTCGACGGCGGCCGCCTGCGCCAGGTGAGCCAGCGCGACTCGTCCAACCGCGAGGACATGACCGTCACCAGCGGCAGCGCGCGCGGCATCGTCGCCACCGACAGCAGCGACCAGTTCGATTTTGCCGGCCTGAGCTACAAGTGGACGCCACAGCTCACCACCGGCTACAGCTACGCCAAGCTCGACGGGCTCTACGACCAGCACATCGTCAACCTGGTGCATGTGCTGCCCGTCGCCGCCGGCCAGTCGCTGAAGACCGACCTGCGCTACGCGCGCTCCGACGACGACGGCCACAGCAACGTCGACAACCGCGCCTTCGGCGCGATGCTCACCTACACCCTCGGCGGCCACGGCTTCGGCGCCGGCTACCAGACGATGAGCGGCGACACCGGCTTCGCCTACATCGGCGGCACCGACGCCTTCCTGGTCAACTTCGTGCAGATCGGTGACTTCGCCAACCGCGACGAGACCTCCTGGCAAGCCCGCTACGACTATGATTTCGGCGCCCTCGGGGTTCCTGGCCTGACCTTCATGACGCGCTACCTGTCCGGCGACAACATCGAGCTGGGCGCCGGCAAGCCCGACGGCAAGGAATGGGAGCGCGACACCGACATCGGCTACGTGGTGCAGAGCGGCCCGCTGAAGAACGTCGGCGTGAAGTGGCGCAACGCGACGGTGCGCTCCAGCCACTTCGGCAACGATCTGGACGAGAACCGCCTGATCCTCTGCTACGTGCGGCCGCTCGGTTAAGCCCCACCACGCCCTGTTGATGGTCTGATCGTCAGGCAAGCCCACTACAACAACACCCCCGCGCGGCTCCGGGCCGCGCGACAACTGGAGATACTTCGATGAGCGTGGTCATCGCCCTCGCGGCCCTCGCCCTGCTGATGCTCGCCGCCTACCGCGGCTACAGCGTGATCCTCTTCGCCCCCATCGCGGCGCTGCTCGCGGTACTGCTGACCGATCCTTCCGCCGTCGCCCCGGCCTTCACCGGGGTGTTCATGGAAAAGATGGTCGGCTTCGTCAAACTCTACTTCCCGGTGTTCCTGCTCGGCGCGGTGTTCGGCAAGCTGATCGAGCTGTCGGGCTTCTCGCGCTCCATCGTCGCCGCCGCCATCCGTCTGCTCGGCACCCGGCAGGCGATGCTGGTGATCGTGCTGGTCTGCGCCCTGCTCACCTACGGTGGCGTGTCGTTGTTCGTGGTGGTGTTCGCGGTCTATCCGTTCGCCGCCGAGATGTTCCGCCAGAGCGACATCCCCAAGCGGCTGATCCCGGCGACCATCGCCCTGGGCGCGTTCAGCTTCACCATGGACGCCCTGCCCGGCACCCCGCAGATCCAGAACATCATCCCCACCGCCTTCTTCAACACCACCGGCTGGGCCGCGCCCTGGCTGGGGCTGATCGGCAGCCTGTTCGTGTTCGCCGTCGGCATGCTGTTCCTCCGCCGCCAGGCCGGCAAGGCGCGCGCCGCCGGTGAGGGCTACGGCACCGAACTGCGCAACGAACCGGAAACCGCCGACGACATCAGGCTGCCCAACCCGCTGCTGGCGCTCTCGCCGCTGGTGCTGGTGGGCGTCGCCAACCTGCTGTTCACCCACTGGATTCCGCAGGTCTACGGCAAGACCCACAGCCTGCAACTGGCCGGCATGGCCGCGCCGGTGGCCAGCGACGTGGCCAAGTTGACCGGCATCTGGGCGGTGCAGGCCGCGCTGCTGCTGGGCATTCTGCTGGTGCTGGTGACAAGCTTCGCGGTGATCCGCAGCAAGATCGCCGAAGGCAGCAAGACCGCCGTGTCCGGTGCGCTGTTGGCGGCGATGAACACCGCTTCGGAATACGGCTTCGGCGCGGTGATTGCCTCCCTGCCGGGCTTCCTGGTGCTGGCCGATGCGCTGAAGAAGATCCCCGATCCGCTGGTCAACGAGGCCATCACCGTCACCACCCTGGCCGGCATCACCGGCTCGGCGTCGGGCGGCATGAGCATCGCCCTGGCGGCCATGTCCGAGCAGTTCATCGCCGCCGCCCACGCCGCCAACATCCCGCTGGAAGTGCTGCACCGGGTCGCTGCCATGGCCTCCGGCGGCATGGACACCCTGCCGCACAATGGCGCGGTCATCACCCTGCTCGCGGTCACCGGCCTCACCCACCGCGAGGCCTACAAGGACATCTTCGCCATCACCCTGATCAAGACCCTCGCGGTGTTCGTGGTGATCGGGACCTTCTACGCCACCGGGATCGTCTGAGAATCCGCTTGTGGCTAGCTGCGCGTCGGCATAACTGCGTCAAAAGCAGGCGATGACTGCTCATTGACTACACGTCAACGCCGCGTCCTCGCCTGCTTTTTCCTTGTTCTGCTCTAGCTCGCAAGGCCACAAACGAATTCTGGGCAATCCAATGTTTTGATAGTCGCAGCAATGCGGCCAACCCGTTCCAGAGGAGATTTGCATGACTCTCAAAGGCAAGACCGCACTGGTCACCGGCTCCACCAGCGGCATCGGCCTGGGCATCGCCGCGCGCCTCGCACAGGCGGGCGCCAACGTGGTGGTCAACGGCTTTGGCGATATCGACGCGGCGGTACGCGAGCTGTCGGTGCACGGCACGCGCATCGGTCACCACGCTGCGGACATGGGGCAACCCGAGCAGATCGCCGAGATGATCGACCATGTCGAGCGCGAGTTCGGCGGCCTCGACATCCTGGTCAACAACGCCGGCATCCAGCACGTCGCAGCGCTGGAGGATTTCCCCGTGGAGCGCTGGAACGCGATCATCGCCATCAACCTCTCCTCGGTGTTCCACACCACCCGCCTGGCGCTACCGGGCATGCGCCAGCGCGGCTGGGGGCGCATCCTCAACATCGCCTCGACCCACGGCCTGGTTGCCTCCGCCGGCAAGAGCGCCTACGTGGCCGCCAAGCACGGGGTGATCGGCCTGACCAAGACCACCGCCCTGGAAACCGCCACCAGCGCCATCACCTGCAACGCCATCTGCCCCGGCTGGGTGCTGACGCCGCTGGTGCAGCAGCAGATCGACGCGCGCATAGAATCCGGCGCCACTCCCGAACAGGCACGCCACGACCTGCTGGCGGAGAAGCAGCCGTCGCTCGACTTCGTCACCGCCGACCAGTTGGGCGAGCTGGCGCTATTCTTGTGTTCTGAAGCCGCCGCCCAGGTCCGCGGCGCCGCCTGGAACATGGACGGCGGCTGGGTCGCGCAGTGACTCCTCAGCAGTGGAGAAGCACTTCCGACGAGGCTTCGTGTCAAGATGATGGGTACCGTCCGTCGGCGGTGCCCACCGTTCCTTCGCTGGAGTCGTCCTAAATGAACCCACTGCTCTGGACACCCTCCCCCGAACGCATCGCCGCCACCCGGATGGATGCCTTCCGCCGCAAGGTGGCGCAGCAGCACGGCGTCGACCTGCCCGACTACGCCGCGCTGCACGCCTGGAGCATCGCCGAGCGAGAAGCCTTCTGGCTGGCCATCGTCGACACCTTCGGCGTGCAGTTCCACGAGGCGCCCACGGCGGTCCTCGAGGAAGGCCCGGAGATGCCTGATGCGCGCTGGTTCCCCGGCGCCACCCTGAACTTCGCCGAACACCTGCTGCGCCGCCGCGACAACAAGCCGGCGCTGATCGCCATCAGCGAAGACGAGCGCCGCGAAGTCATCAGTCACGCCGAACTCGCCGGCCAGGTCGCCGGCCTGCAGCGCGCCCTGCGTGAAGCCGGCGTGGGCGTCGGCGACCGCGTAGCGGCCTTCATGCCCAACACCTGGCAAACCGTGGTCGGTATGCTCGCCACCACCAGCCTGGGCGCCACCTGGTCGAGTTGCTCGCCGGACTTCGGCACCCACGGCGTGATCGACCGCTTCGGCCAGATCGAGCCCAAGGTGCTGATCGCCTGCGCCGGCTACCGCTACGCCGGCAAGGTGCTGGACCTCAGCGCCAAGCTCAACGAAATCCTCGCCCAGCTGCCCACCCTGGAGCAGCTGGTGATCGTCCCCTACGCCAACGGCCACGCCCGCCGCAGCGACTTCCAGACACCGGCGCGGGTCAGTCTCTGGCAGGACTTTTTCCACAGCGGCGGCGAGCCGGTATTCACCCCGGTGCCTTTCGACCACCCGCTGTACATCCTCTACTCCTCCGGCACCACCGGCGTGCCCAAGTGCATCGTCCACGGCACCGGCGGCGTGCTGTTGCAGCACCTCAAGGAGCACGGCCTGCACGTCGACCTTGGCAACGACGACACGCTGTTCTACTACACCACCTGCGGTTGGATGATGTGGAACTGGCTGGTCTCGGGCCTCGCCGTCGGCGCCACGCTGGTGCTCTACGACGGCTCGCCCTTCCACCCCGGGCCCGAGCGGCTGATGGACTTGATCGACGCGGAGCACATCAGCGTCTTCGGCACCAGCGCCAAGTACATCGCCGCGCTGGAGAAGGCCAGTGTGCGGCCGCGCCAGACCCATTCACTGGAGCGTCTGAAGACCCTGCTTTCCACCGGATCGCCGCTGGCCCACGAGAGTTTCGACTACGTCTACCGTGACGTGAAACCCGACCTCTGCCTGTCGTCGATTTCCGGCGGCACCGACATCGTTTCCTGCTTCGCCATCGGCAATCCGACCGCACCGGTGTGGCGTGGGGAAATCCAGTGCAAGGCGCTGGGCATGGCGGTGGAAGTCTGGGACGAGGTTGGCAAACCGGTGCGCGGCGAGAAAGGCGAACTGGTCTGCGTGCGGCACTTCCCGTCGATCCCGGTGGGCTTCTGGAATGACGAGAACGACGAGAAATTCCTCGACGCCTACTTCGCCACGTTCCCCGGTGTCTGGGCCCATGGCGACTATGCGGAAGAAACCGAACACGGCGGCCTGGTGATCCACGGTCGCTCGGATGCCGTGCTCAACCCGGGCGGCGTGCGCATCGGCACCGCGGAAATCTACCGTCAGGTGGAGAAGATCGAGCAGGTGCTGGAGTCCATCGCCATCGGCCAGGACTGGCAGGGCGACGTGCGCGTGGTGCTGTTCGTGCGCCTGCGTGACGGCGTGGCACTGGACGAGACGCTGCAGGAGCGCATCCGCCAGACCATCCGCAGCAACACCACACCGCGCCATGTGCCGGCGAAGATCCTCGCGGTCACCGACATCCCGCGCACCATCAGCGGCAAGATCGTCGAACTGGCGGTGCGCAATGTGGTGCACGGCCAGCCGGTGAGGAACACCGACGCACTGGCGAACCCGGCGGCGCTGGAGTTGTTCCGGAATCGCAACGAGCTGGAGAGCTGAGGCCTTTCAGCCTGGGTATCGCCTCGATCCACCCCTCCTGCGAGAGCTCGACGTACCTGTAGGAGCGGGCCATGCCCGCGATCGCGCCCATGGGGCGCTCCTACAGGATCCGTCGTAGCGCGCACAATCTGGAACAGGTTGTGCACCCTACCAGAGCGGATCGAGCATCAGCCAATCAGGCATCGCCCGGATGCGTGGTCCGGGCGGCGCTGATCAGGCGTCGTCCAGCGACTCGGTGCCCAGCTCGTCCCACACCGCCTCGGCGAGGTGGAAGGTGGCGTTGGCGGCCGGGATGCCGCAGTAGATCGCGCTCTGCAGCAGGACTTCCTTGATCTCTTCGCGGGTCACGCCGTTGTTGCGCGCGGCGCGCAGGTGCAAGGTCAGCTCGCCCTCGCGGTTCATGCCGATCAGCATGGCGATGGTGATCAGGCTGCGGGTGTGGCGTGGCAGGCCGGGACGGGTCCAGATGTCACCCCAGGCGTGGCGGGTGATCATTTCCTGGAACTCTTCGTTGAAGGCGTTGCGCTTCTGCAGGCTGCGGTCGACGTGGGCGTCGCCCAGCACCGCGCGGCGCACTTGCATGCCGGCTTCGTAGCGTTCTTTTTCGTCCATCTCTAACTCCGAAGTGACCCTGTAGGAGCGCGCCATGCGCGCGAATCGCGGGCATGGCCCGCTCCTACACTGGGGAGGCAATCAGCCGCGCAGGAAGTCCAGCACACGCTGGCCGAAGGCATCGCCGGCCTGCACGTTGGACAGGTGCGCGGCACGAAATTCCACCAGCTCCGCGCCGGGAATGTGCGCCTGCAGGAATCGGCCGTCCTCGGTCGTGGTCACCGCGTCGGCAGCACCGCAGACCACCAGGGTCGGCGCCGTGATCGCACCGATCTCGCCACGGAAATCGGCGTCACGCACGGCCGCGCAATTGGCTGCGTAACCTTCCGGCGAGGTCTGCGCCAGCATGCCGACGATGGGCTCGACCTTGCCCGGCTCAGCCTCGGCAAAATCGGCCGTGAACCAGCGCGAGATCGACGCGTCACGCAGGTTGCGCATGGCCTCGGCGCCGCCGCTGAGCACGGTCTCGATGCGCGGGTTCCAGATGTCCGGGGTGCCGATCTTGGCGGCGGTATTGCACAGCACCAGGCGCTCGATGCGCTCCGGCGCATGGATGGCCAGCCACTGGCCGATCAGGCCGCCCATGGACAGGCCGCAGAAGTGCGCGCGCGGGATGTCCAGCGCGTCCAGCAGGGCCAGCACGTCGCGGCCGTTCTGCTCGATGCTGTACGGGCCGGAAGTGACCAGCGAGGCACCGTGGCCGCGCGTGTCATAGCGCAGCACACGGAAGTGTTCGGCGAATGCCGCGACTTGCGCGTCCCACATGTGCAGGTCGGTGCCCAGAGAGTTGGACAGCACCAGCACCGGCGCGCCGGCCGGGCCTTCCAATTGATAGTTCAGGTCGCCATCGGCGAGACGTACGGCAGGCATGCAAGGCTCCTATCGGGATTCTTTGCGCAAGGAAAGTGCGTGGTGTTCGGCCAGCGCGCGCTCGACCCAGCGGCGCGCCTGGCCCAGGTAATGGGCGGGATCGAGCAGGCGATCCAGCTCTTCGGCATTCAGTTGGGCGGCGACTTCGGCGTTGGCACCGAGCACCGCGCGCAGGTGTGCACCCTCCTTCACCGCCTGCTTGCAGCACTGTTCCACCAGGTGGTGTGCGGCGTCGCGGCCGATGCGCTGGGCCAGGGCGATGCTCACGGCTTCGGCGAGCACCAGCCCGCGGGTCAGGTCGAGGTTGGCCAGCATGCGCTCGGCATCCACTTCCAGGCCCGGCACCAGGCTCAGCGCCTGTTGCAGCGTACCGGAGACGAGGCAGCACAGCTCCGGCAGGCTTTCCCATTCGGCATGCCACAGGCCGAGGCTCCGCTCGTGCTCCTGGGGCATCGCGGCGAACAGGGTCGAGACCAGGCCCGGCGCGCGAGTGGCCGCGCCGATCAGCACAGCGGCGCCCACCGGGTTGCGTTTGTGCGGCATGGTGGAAGAACCACCCTTGCCCGGCGCAGACGGTTCGAAGACTTCGCCGGCCTCGGTCTGCATCAGCAGGCTGAGATCGCGGCCCAGCTTGCCGAGGCTGCCGGCGATCAGGCCCAGCAGGCTGGCGAACTCCACCAGTCGGTCGCGCTGGGTGTGCCAGGGTTGTTCGGGGAGTTGCAGGCTCAACTCGTCAGCCAACGCCTCGGCCACAGCAAAGCCCTGCGCGCCCAGCGCGGCAAGGCTGCCTGAAGCGCCGCCAAACTGCAGGCACAGCAGGCGCGGCTTGAGCTCGTTGAGGCGCTGGCGATGGCGGGTGATCGCACCCAGCCAGCCGGCGATCTTCATGCCGAGGGTGACGGGCGTGGCGTGCTGCAGCCACGTGCGACCGACCATGGGCGTGCCGGCGTGGGCTTTTGCCTGAACGGCGAGCGCGTCGGCCAGTTGGGCGAGGTCGCCTTCGAGCAACTCGATGGCGGCACGCAGCTGCAGGACCAGCCCGGAGTCCATGGCGTCCTGGCTGGTGGCGCCCAAGTGCACGTAGCGCTCGGCTTCGGCGTCCTCGGCAGCGATACGCTTGCCCAGCGCCTTCACCAGCGGGATCGCGGAGTTGCCGGCGCTGCAGATGGCCTGGGCCAGTGCATCGAAATCGTAGAGTTCGGCGCGGCAGGCCGCGGCGATGGGCGCCACGGCGCTCGCCGGGATCACACCCACGCGAGCCTCGGCACGGGCCAGCGCGGCCTCGAAGTCGAGCATGCCCTGCACCCGGCCGTGGTCGCTGAAGATCGCGCGCATGGCGGGCTGGGTGAAGTAGGCGTCGAACAGAAGGTTGGTGCTCACGGGGGTAGCTCCGGAGATCGGCGTGCGTAGTCGGGACAGTATGACCGGAGAGGAGGACTCTGTAGGAGCGAGCTTGCTCGCTCCTACGAAGAACTAAACGCGCTCGACGACCAGCGCCACGCCCTGCCCTACACCCACGCACATGGTGCACAGGCCGAGCTTGCCGCCTGACTTCTGCAGTTGATGCACCGCTGTCAGTACCAGTCGCGCGCCGCTGGCACCCAGCGGGTGCCCAAGGGCAATCGCGCCGCCGTTGGGGTTCACCCGCGCATCGTCATCGGCGATGCCGAGATCACGGGTCACTGCCAGGCCCTGCGCGGCGAAGGCTTCGTTCAGCTCGATGACGTCGAACTGATCGACCGACAGGCTCAGGCGCTCCAGCAGCTTGCGCACCGCCGGCACCGGGCCGATGCCCATCACCCGCGGAGCGACGCCGGCGCTGGCCATGCCGAGTACCTTGGCGCGCGGCGTCAGGCCGTGTTTCTTCACTGCCTCGGCGCTGGCGAGGATCAGCGCCACGGCGCCGTCGTTCACGCCGGAGGCATTGCCGGCGGTGACGGTCTTGCCTTCACCGTTGACCGGTTTGAGCTTGGCCAGCGCTTCCAGGGTGGTGTCCGGACGCGGGTGTTCGTCGGTATCGACGACGGTCTCGCCCTTGCGGCCCTTGATCACCACCGGGACGATTTCCTCGGCGAAGTAGCCGCTGGCCTGGGCGACGCCGGCACGCTGCTGGCTGCGCAGGGAGAACGCGTCCTGGTCGGCGCGGTTGACGTTGTAGTCATCGGCCACGTTGTCGGCGGTCTGCGGCATGGCATCCACGCCGTACTGCGCCTTCATCAGCGGGTTGATGAAACGCCAGCCGATGGTGGTGTCCTCGATCTTCTGACCACGGCCAAACGCGCTGTCGGCCTTGCCCATCACGTAGGGCGCGCGGGACATGGATTCCACGCCGCCGGCGATGACCAGTTCGGCCTCGCCGCTGGCGATGGCACGGAAGCCGGTACCCACCGCGTCCAGGCCCGAGGCGCAGAGACGGTTGAGGGTCACGCCCGGCACGCTTTCCGGCAGGCCGGCCAGCAGCAGCGCCATGCGCGCCACGTTGCGGTTGTCTTCGCCGGCCTGGTTGGCGCAGCCGAGATAGACCTCGTCCAGCGCCGCCCAGTCGACGTGCGGGTTACGTTCCACCAGCGCCTTCACCGGCACAGCGGCGAGGTCGTCGGCGCGCACGCCGGAGAGCGAACCGCCGAAGCGGCCGATAGGCGTGCGCACGGCGTCGCAGATGAAGACCTCGCGGCTCATTCCTCACCTCCGAGCTGGCCGTGGGCGGCGGCGGTGCGAGCCTCGAGGGCGCGCAGGGCTTCCAGTTCCACGTCGGTCGGCGCGACGGTTTCGGTGACCTGATCGGCGAAGCGGATTGCCCAGCCGGTGTTCTCGACCACCTGCTCGCGGGTCACACCCGGATGCAGGGTGGTGACGATGAATTCGTTGCTGCCGGCTTCCGGCTCCATGATGCACAGGTCGGTGATGATTGCCACCGGGCCCTTGCCGGGCAGGCCGAGTTGCTGGCGGTGGTCGCCGCCCTCGCCGAAACCGACCGAGGTGATGAAGGCCAGCTTGTCGACGAAGGTGCGGTGGGACTGCTTGAGGATGATCAGCACTTCCTTGGCGGAACCGGCGATCTCCGGCGCGCCACCGGCGCCGGGCAGGCGTACCTTCGGCTTGTTGTAGTCGCCGATGACGGTGGTGTTGATGTTGCCGAAGCGGTCGACCTGGGCTGCGCCGAGGAAGCCGACGTCGATGCGCCCGCCCTGCAGCCAGTAGCGGAAGATCTCGCCGGTGGGCACCACGGTGTCGGCCGTCTCGGCCAGTTCGCCGTCACCGATGGACAGCGGCAGCACGCTGGGCTTGGCGCCGATGGGGCCGGATTCGTAGATCAGGACCACGTCCGGGGATGCAGTCAGGCGCGCGAGGTTGGCGGCCTTGGACGGCAAGCCGATACCGACGAAGCAGACGGCACCGTTCTTCAGGCGGCGGGCGGCGGCCACGGTCATCATTTCATTGGTGCTGTAGGCGCTCATTACTTGGCCTCCGCGAGCTTGGCTTTGAACTCGTTGAAATCTTTCGTGCCGCGGATATAGGTATCGATCCAGGCGTTGAAGGTGTCGCGGTCGCGTGCGATCGGGTCCCAGGCCTGGTAGAAGCGGTTGTCGCGCTCGGAGTAGCCGTGGGCGTAGGACGGGTGCGAGCCGCCGGGCACCAGGCAGACGGCGGACAGCGCCCAGGTCGGCAGCACGCAGGAGTTCATCGGCGCGTTCAGGTCGTCGACGATTTCCTCGACAGTGACGATGCAGCGCTTGGCGGCCAGGGCGGCTTCCTTCTGCACGCCGAGGATGCCCCACAGCAGCACGTTGCCCTTGCGGTCGGCCTTCTGCGCGTGGATCACGGTGACGTCCGGGCGCACCGACGGTACGGCGGCCAGTTGCTCACCGGTGAACGGGCACTCGATGAACTTGATGTTCGGGTTGACCTTCGGCAGGTCGGAACCGGCGTAGGCGCGCAGCACGGCGAACGGCAGGCCCGAGGCACCGGCAATGTAGGAGTTGGCAAGGTCGGCGTGGCTGTGCTCGTCGATCTCCAGCTCGCGCGGCCAGCCCTTCTCCACCGCGTCACGCAGGCGATGCAGCGAACCGACGCCGGGGTTACCGCCCCAGGAGAAGGTCAGCTTGCGCACGCAACCGGCACCGATCAGCAGGTCGTAGACCAGGTCAGGCGTCATGCGCACCAGGTGCAGGTCTTTCTTGCCCTGGCGGATCAGCTCGTGGGAGGCAGCGGTCGGGATCAGGTGGGTGAAGCCTTCGAGCGCGACGGTGTCGCCGTCGTTGACGAAGCGCTCGACCGCTTCGCGGAGAGTCAGGAGTTCAGCCATGGTCGGTCTCGTTGTGTAGGGGGTGCCGATGGGAAAACAGTACCGTCGGGGGGATGGGCGAACAATGCGATAATCGACTATTGGTGCGAATATCGAACACTTCTCTTAGGGGGCTAACGGCTGTCTTGCGGGGGTGCGGATGGTCGTTCAGGCGGGCGCGGACCCTGTCCGCGGATCGCGAGCGTGGCTCGCTCCTACAAGAAGGCGCGCGCAGGCCCGTCCTTGCAGGAGCCGGCCATGCCTGCGACAGCCCTAGCGCAGGAACGTCGCGGCTGCAGTCGGTTGGAGGCTTTTCGTAGGAGCGAGATTGCTCGCGAACCCGCCCAGCACCGGAGCGGCCGGATAGCTTGGTTCGCGAGCAAGCTCGCTCCTACGGGATCAGCATCGCGCGGGAATCAGGCTTCCTGCAGCGCGCGGGGACGGCTGCTGCGGTCTTCGGCGTCGGAGGAAGCCGCCTGCTGCAGTTGGAAGTCGAACTCGATCTCGGCGAAGCGCCCGTCCACACCGCGCGCCTGGGCGGCAGCCGCGTCCTCGACGAACCGCACCTCGCCGATCAGACCGTCACGGGTGGCGTAGGCGAAGTCGTCCCACAGGTACTGATCGCCGGCCAGGTTGATCTGCGTGGTCAGGTGACGATGCCCCGGTGCGGAGATGAAGAAGTGGATGTGCGCCGGGCGCTGGCCGTGGCGACCGAGCTGGTTCAGCAGTTCCTGGGTCGGGCCGTCCGGCGGGCAGCCGTAGCCGCTGGGCACGATGCTGCGAGCTTTGTAGCGGCCCTCGGCGTCGGTGACGATGCGCCGGCGCAGGTTGAACTCGGACTGGGTGCTGTCGAAGTAGGAGTAGGTGCCGTTGGTGTTGGCGTGCCAGAGATCGACCACGGCGCCGGCCAGCGGTTTGCCCTGCGGGTCGAACACGCGGCCGGAGAGGAACATCACGGTGCCCGCGTCCTGGCCATCGTCCATCCGCGCTTCGCCTTCGGACAGCGGCGCGCCGGCGACGTAAAGCGGGCCTTCGATGGTGCGCGGAGTACCGCCACCGATGCCGGCCGCTTCGTCCTGGGCGTCCAGCAGCAGGTCGAGGTAGTGCTCGACGCCAAGGCCGGCGACCACCAGGCCGGCTTCCTGGCGCGAACCGAGGCGGTTCAGGTAATCCACCGCCTTCCAGAACTCGTCGGGGGTGACGTTCATGTCTTCGATCAGCTTCGCGGTGTCCTGCAGGATGCGCAGGACGAGGTTCTTCACGCGCGGGTTGCCCTGGTCATTCAAGGCGCCGCTGGCTTCTTCGAAGAACGTCTGGATATCGGCAGTCTGGGAAATCTTCACGGTCA
>CBIGPF010000096.1:0-22368 GCA_966191535.1 uncultured Pseudomonas sp.
CGGGTAGTGGCCAATACCGGGCAGTTCGACGGTATCCGGTTGCGGGATCAGTTCCCGGTAGCGAACCACCATGTGCGCGCCGGAGATCGGGTCTTCCGGCCCGTCGATCAGCCGCAGCGGCACCGCCGTGCGCTGCATCGCACCGAGCCAGCGTTCGCGGTGCTGGCGGCGGTCGAGGATGTAGTGGATCAGCCGGTGCATGACCCGTGGACCATCGTTGTGGCGGATCAGCTCCCAGAAGGCATCCAGTTCCGCTTCGGATGGCTGGGTCTGCGGGCCGAATACCTTGGCGAAGTTCTGCGCCAGGCGCTTGCGATCGAACAGCCGGCCGAAGAATGAACCGAACGGGCCGAGCAGCAGCTTCTGCGAGAGCACCGCGCGATGGGTCTCCGGAAACAGCCCGCCATTGAGGAAGACCAGCGACGCCAGCGGGAAATTGCCTTCCTCGTGCCGCGCCAGCAGTTCCTGGCCGACGCTGTTGCCGTAGTCGTGCACCAGCAGGTGCACCGGCTCGCGCACGCCCAGGTGTTCCAGCAACGCCTGTTGCAGGTCGGCCTGTTCGAGGATGCGGTAGTCGTGTCCCTTGGGCTTGGCGGAATCGCCGAAGCCGAGCATGTCGCAGGCGATCAGCCGGTAGCGCTCGGCCAACGGCTGCCAGAGGTAGTGCCAGTCCCAGGAGGCCGTGGGAAAACCATGGACCAGCAACAGGGGGGCGCCGCTGCCGGCGCTCCAGTAACGCATCGCCTGCCCATGGAACGTGAAGTCACTGCCCTGCGCGCGCCAGTCGCGCAGGGCGATGCCGGGCAGCGCCATCAGTCGCGGTAGCCGGGGTTCTGCAGGTCCAGCTTGCGCAGCAGCGCCGGCCACGCCAACGCGCCGCCCATGCCCTGCTTGCTCTTGGTCACGGCCGCGGCCATGGCGCGGGCGCCATCGAGGATCTGCTGCGGGATCATGATCAGCTCGGCACCGCCGCCCTGGGCCAGCACCTGGATCTCGCAGGCGCGCTGCAGGGTGAACATCATCAGGAAGGTGTCGGCGATGGTGCCCGAGCAGGTCAGCAGGCCGTGGTTGGGCAGGATCATGAAGTTGGCTTCGCCCAGGTCCGCCTGCAGGCGCGCCTTCTCGTCATGGTTCAGCGCCACCCCTTCGTAGCCGTGATAGGCCAGGCTGGAGAGAACGAACAGCGACTGCTGGGAGATCGGCAGCAGGCCCTGCTTCTGCGCAGACACGGCAATGCCGGCAGCGGTGTGGGTGTGCAGCACGCACTCGACGTCGTGACGCACGTCGTGGATCGCGCTGTGGATGGTGTAGCCCGCCGGGTTGATGTCGTAGGGGCTGTCCATCAGCTTCTTGCCCGAGGCATCCACTTTCACCAGGCTCGACGCGGTGATCTCGTGGAACATCATGCCGTAGGGGTTGATCAGGAAGTCCTCGGTGCCGGGGACCTTGGCCGATATGTGGGTGAAGATCAGGTCGTCCCAGCCCTGCAGGGCAATCAGCCGGTAGCAGGCGGCGAGGTCGACGCGGGTCTGCCATTCGGCGGCGGAGACCTGGTCCTTGACGTTCACGGTGGGCAGCGGGTGAGCGGCGTGCATGTCGGTAGCCTCTTCGTTGTTGTTGTTCGATGGCGCAGTCTAGTCAGCGCAGCGGCGCAGCGACTGTCACGGAACTGACAGTTGCCTCTGGCAACGTCTGACGAATATCCCGCTATAAGCGCGAGCCGATGACTCGCCTTGCGTCAGCGGTATCGCCACCTATAGTGGGCACATTCGCCTGCAGCGGCTCGGGATCACCCCGGCGCCCTGGCGATTCCCTCCAAAAGCGCTATCCAGACAGTGCGGCAGCCAGCTCGCACGTCAGGGCTGGCGGAAGCGTGCCCGATTTCCATCCCTGCCCCGGCGCCCTTTGCGGCGTCTTCCAGTCACCTGGAAACATTTCGCAATATCTTTTGCAGTTTTCCTGGCTAGCACTATTTCCGAGTAGTACCCGGGAGTCGGGAGGAGACTCCAGTTCGGCCAACGAGGCAGCCGACGTGAAACGAACCGCCATCATGCAACCCTATTTCTTTCCGTACCTGGGCTACTTCAGCCTGATCAAGCACACCGACCTGTTCGTCCTGTTCGACACCGTGCAGTACATCCACCACGGCTGGATCGAGCGCAACCGTATCCTCAAGCACCAGGGTGGCTGGTCGTACATCCGCGTGCCGCGGATCAAGCACCACCGCCATACGCTGATCAAGGACGTACGCCTGGACAACCGCCAGGACTGGCGGCGCAGCCTGTTCTCGCAACTGGACGTGTATCGCAAGGTCGCGCCGTACTACCGCGACGTGCGGGAGATGATCGCTGCATCTCTGGATCACCCCTTCGACGACATTGTCTCGGTGAACAAGACCACCCTGGAGGCGACCTGCGCCTACCTGGGCTTCCCGCGCAGGATGCCGGTGCTCTCGCACATGGAGTTGCCGATCGAGAAACCGCACGCGCCCGATGAGTGGGCGCTGAACATCTGCAAGGCCCTGGGCGGCGTCGAGGAGTACTGGAACCCGCCGGGTGGGCAGAGCTTCTTCGATCGCAGCAAGTACAACGATGCCGGGCTCATGCTGCGCTTCCAGGAACCCCGGCTGTCGCCCTATGACCAGAAGCGCCCGACCTTCGAGGCGGGTTTGTCGATCATCGACGTGATGATGTTCAACTCCCCCGCCGACACCTCGCGCATGCTCGATGCGTATGAACTGAGCTGATCTCCCCTTACAGGCACCAGACCAGGACCGGCGCCAGCAGCAGGTTGAACAGCCCGGTCAGGACCATCAGCAAACCAGCCGCCGAGCCCTCCTCGCCCCCGAACTCGTACGCCCGGCTGGTGCCCGCACCGTGGGCGCCAACACCCAGCAGCGCGCCGCGGGCCAGGGCGGAGCGCAGGTGCAGCATCTTCATCATCACGCCGCCGATCAATGCGCCGAACACCCCGGTGATCATCACGAAGGCCGCGGTCAGCGCCGGCACGCCACCCAGGTCGTGGGACATTTCCATGGCGAACGGTGTGGTGATCGAGCGCGGAATCAGCGACAGGGTCACCTGGCCGTCCAGCGCCAGTGCGTGGGCCAGGGCCCAGGAACTACCGATGGCCATGGTCGAGCCGGCCAGCATGCCGGTCAGCAGCGCCGGCCAGTGGCGGGCGAGCAAGGCACGCTGCTGCCAGATCGGGATGGCGAAGGCCACGGTGGCCGGGCCGAGCAGCGCCACCAGCCAGCTGGTATCACGCGCATAGTCGGCATAGCGGGCCTGCATCGGGATCGCCAGGGCGAACAGCAGCACCGGGACGAAGACGATGGGCGACAGCCAGTACTGCTGGAAACGGCGGTAGAGGGTACGGCTGAGCAGGTAGCCGCCGAGGGTGACGGCCAACCAGAACAGGGCTTGCTTATCGAGGCTCATGACGCGATCTCCAGCGGCACATCCACTCCACTGCCAGGGCGGTGGACAGCATCACCATCACGGTACTGGCGGTGATCACCAGCAGAATCTTCCAGCCCTCGCTGCGCAGCAGCGGGCCATAGTCCAGCAGGCTCATCAGCGCGGGGATGAAGAACAGCAGCATCTCCGCCAGCAGCAGGCCGGCACCGCCCTGCAGCAGGGCCGGGCGGATCGCCCCACAGGCGAACAACACCAGCAGCATGGCCAGCCCGATCACCCCGCCCGGCAGGGGCAGGCCGGTGAGCGTGGCAATCCAGCCGCCGATCCACCAGAAGGCGGCGAGGACGGCGAGTTCGACAATCAGGCGGGCGGCGCGGCGGAACATGGCGGCGATCTCGATGCGTTGAGCGGATGAAGAAATCGGTTGGGAATGGCGCAAAGCCTACTCCCGCGCCTATCATCCCCAAAGCGAATAGATCGAATCGGAGCCATTCCATAATGGAACTCAAGCAGCTGCGCACCTTCGCCGAAGTCGTGCGCCACGGTAGTTTCACCCAGGCGGCGGTGTACCTGAACGCCAGCCAGTCGGCGGTAAGCAAGCAGGTTGCCCAACTGGAGCAGAGCCTGCGCGTGCAACTGCTGGAGCGCAGCGGTCCGCACATCCGCCTGACTGCCGCCGGCGAGGTGGTGCTGCGCCGCGCCGAAGACATGCTGCGCCTGCGCCGCGAGCTGCACACCGAGCTGGACGATCTCACCCATCTGCACCGCGGCGAGCTGCGCCTGGGCCTGCCGCTGCTGGGCGCCGACGCCCTGTTCGCCGGGCGCTTCGCCGAATACCGGCGGCGTTACCCGAACATCGACGTACACCTGATCGAGGGCGGCAGCAAGACCATGGAGGAGATGGTTTATAGCGGCGAACTGGAGCTGGGCGGGGGCCTGACGCCGGACGACCCCGGGTTCGACTGGCAGCCCTTCTGCAACGAACCGCTGGACGTGCTGCTGCCCGCCGCGCACCCACTGGCCGGGCGCGAAAGCCTGGAACTGGCAGAACTCTCCGACACGCCCTTCCTGCTCTACCAGCAGAGTTTCACCCTCAACGACCGCCTGCTGCGTGCCTGCCGCGAGGCCGGCTTCGAACCGAAGGAAGGTGGCCGCAGCGGCCAGGCGGACTTCCTCGGCGCACTGGTTGCCGCCGGGCAAGGCGCAGTGTTGCTGCCGCGGGTGGTGGCGAAGGACCTGGAGCGACCGGGGCTGGTCCGCGTGCTGCTGAGCCAGCCGGACCTGCGCTGGGATATCAGTTTCATCTGGCGCCGCGAGGCCTACCTGTCGAATGCAGCGAAGGCCTGGCTGGCGCTGATGGTCGAGATGCCGCTGCACCCGGCAAACGGGAGCGCAGCACGCTCGCAGGACGGCTAGGGCACAGCGAATCCCATCCTACGAACCCGAATCCTCCGCCGAGAAATCGAAGGTCTCGAAGACGAACACGCCCGCCCGCTCGTTGGGCAGCTCGCCCTCGACACGCCCGTCAGGCTGCTGCACCACCGTCATGCCCGCGGGCACCGTCTCGCCTCCCTTGCGTTGCGCCGCCTTGCCGTTCACCGGCGTGAACAGCCAGGCGCCTGGTGCGCGGTCGCGCAGGGTGCGGTTGACCGACTGCAGCTGGGTCCCGGCGGGATAGCTCATCTCGCCCAGGGTGAAATCCCGCGCCAGGTTGGCGCTCTCGAAGCCGAACAGCTTGCGCTCGCGGTCCAGCAACAGGGTGACGCCGGACAGCGGCAGCGGGCCCAGTTGCAGCGGTGCATGCACATCGATGCGCCACACGTTTGCGTCGTGCAGGCCATCGCCATAGGTGGTGGTGTAGCGCATCAGTTCGCTGCCCGGCGGGATGTCCAGCCCGGCCACGCGATTGCCTTCCGCCAGCAGGCAACCGCGCAGCTCACTCTGGGTCTGCGCCCGTACCGCTACCCTCACCGCCTTGTCCGCATTGCAGCGCCAGCCGCCCACGCTGACCGGCTGGGCGACGCGCAACTCGAAGACGGGCAGCTCCACCGAACTGCCCGGCGGCGCCTGGTCATCCCAGGTGGAACTGAAGCGCACGGAAAGCGCGGGAATCCCGTGGATCACAGTCGGTACTGGAAACTCGGCCTCCTCGGCGTCCTGCTGTTCGTGGGAGCTGGGCAGCGACAGGCGCGTGCCGGCTGGCAGGTCGAGGCCACGGATACGCGCAGGCCCGGTGAGCGTCGGGTGGCGAGCCGCCTCTTCCTGCTGCACTTCCTCACCGACGACATGCCAGACGTAAACCAGGTAAGCCTGTGGAACACACAGCACCAGCAGCACGGCCAGCAGGCTCCAGGAGACGACACGATGCTGCCCCCACCACTGGCGCGCGGAGCGGAAGATAGCCAGCACCAGCAGCCACAGCAGCAGCGCCAGGGCCGCGAGGGAGGAAATACCCAGCACGACCAGGAAGGCCGTGGAAAACAGCGGCACCGGAATCATCTGAACCCCCTCAGATCAGATCGGCGAACTCGTCCTTCAGGCGCGGCCAATCCTGCTGCGCCTCCCTATCGTCCGACAGCAGGCGGAAGCCGGCGAACTCGAATGCGGGGGACACCGTGCAGCCCACCAGCACGTAATCCCCCAGGCAACGCGCGGCCTGCCAGGCGTGGGCGGGGACTGCGCGTTGCGGCAGGCTGCCCTCGCCCACCGGGCCGAGGATGTCACGACGCACGTCGGCATCCGGCCGCTCGGCGACCAGCAACTCCAGCGCGCTACCCTCGTGGAAATGCCAGAGCTCGTCGGCGTCAACGCAATGCCAGCGGCTGACGGTGCCGGCGGGCAGCAGGAAGAGAATGGCCGACGACTGCGGCCGGCCATCAGCGCCCGTCAAGCTGGACTCGAACACGCGCCGGTAGAAACCGCCCTCGGGATGCGGAGCGAGGTCCAGCGTGTCGATCAGGTAACGGGCACGGGAATGCATCAGGCCTTCAGCGCGGCGATGAAGTCGGCCAGCCACGGCTCGGCGTCGGTTTCCTGATCCACCGTCTCGCTGCCGTCCAGGCGCAGCATCGGCACTACTTCCTGCACGCCCAGTTCGAGGAACAGTTCGCGCACCTGCTCGCCACCGCCGCAGTAGGTATCGCCGTAGCTGGAATCGCCCAGCGCCAGCACGGCGCCCGGACGACCGCGCCAGTCCGCAGGCAGGCGGTCGCGGATGGCATGGAACAGTGGCTGGAAGCTGTCGGGCAAGTCACCCATGCCGGTCGTGGCAGTGACCACCAGGAAAGCCTCGGGAGCGAATTCGAGCATGGCGTCCAGGGTGGCGCGCGGGTCGTACCAGGCGTCGAAGCCGGCCGCTTCGAGCAGGCGCTTGGCGTGACGCGCGACTTCTTCGGCGGTGCCGTAGACCGAACCGGACACAATGGCGACTTTCATGTTCACTCCCACAAGGCAAGACAAGGCCGCCCATTATGCCCCATCCGTGCCGCACCGCGCCGGGGCTGGTATAGTTTTGCCCTACCCGGCCGCTAGGACATTGTCCGCCGCGGCGCTTCCCCAGTGGACTTTCGCGAGGCGCGCATGGGCCAGAACCCAGCCCCCATCCTGATCACCGGCGCCAGCCAGCGCATCGGCCTGCACTGTGCGAAACGCCTGCTGCAGGACGGCCAGCCGGTCATCGTGACCTATCGCCAGGAAAAGCCCGGCATCGCCGAGCTGCGCGAACTGGGCGCTACCTGCCTGCACGCCGAACTGGCCGATGAAGCCGGCATCCTTGCCTTCATCGACGAGCTGAAGTCCCATACCGATCGCCTGCGCGCCATCCTCCACAACGCCTCAGCGTGGATCGGCGACACGCCCGGCGAGGAAGCCCAGGCCTTCGAGTCGCTGTTCCGCCTGCACATGCTTGCGCCCTACCTGATCAACCTGCGTTGTGCAGCCTTGCTCGAGCGCGACGCCGTCGAGCGGGGTGCCCCGGCGGACATCATCCACCTCTCCGACGACGTCGCCCGCAAGGGCAGCGCCAACCGCATCGCCTACTGCGCCAGCAAGGCCGGCCTGGACAACCTCACCCTGTCCTTCGCCGCCAGCCTCGCGCCGCGCATCAAGGTCAACGGCATCGCGCCGGCACTGATCCTGTTCAACGAAGGCGACGACGACGCCTACCGCGCCCGCACCCTGGCGAAATCCGCCATGGGCATCGAGCCCGGCCCGGACGTGATCTACCAGAGCGTGCGCTACCTGCTCGACAGTCCCTACGTGACCGGAACCACCCTGACCGTCAACGGCGGCCGGCACGTCAAATGACCCGCCCGGCGCGGGCGCGAGGAACTCCCACCATGATCGAAGACATGTCTCACCACTACCGTGAGATTCTCCTGGGGGTCGGCGAAGATCCGACCCGCGAAGGCCTGCTGGACACCCCCAAGCGCGCGGCCAAGGCCATGCAGTACCTCTGCCACGGCTACGGCCAGACGCTGGACGAGATCGTCAACGGCGCGCTGTTCGCCTCGGACAATGACGAAATGGTCATCGTCAAGGACATCGAGCTCTACTCGCTGTGCGAACATCACCTGCTGCCCTTCATCGGCAAGGCCCATGTGGCGTACATTCCCACCGGCAAGGTGCTGGGCCTGTCGAAGGTGGCACGCATCGTCGACATGTTCGCGCGCCGCCTGCAGATCCAGGAGAGCCTGACTCGACAGATCGCCGAAGCGGTCCAGCAGGTCACCAACGCCGCCGGCGTGGCAGTGGTGATCGAAGCACAGCACATGTGCATGATGATGCGCGGCGTGGAGAAGCAGAACTCGGTGATGAACACCTCGGTCATGCTCGGCGCCTTCCGCGCATCCACCAATACCCGCCAGGAATTCCTGCAACTGATCGGACGGAGCAAGTGAAATGACGCAACTGCAGCCGGGCATGGCGCGGATACGGGTCAAGGACCTGCGCGTGCGCACCTATATCGGCATCAAGGAAGAGGAAATCCTCAACAAGCAGGATGTGCTGATCAACCTCACTATCCTCTATCCCGCCGCCGACGCCGTGCAGGTCAACGATATCGAGCACGCGCTGAACTACCGCACCATCACCAAGGCGATCATCGCCCACGTCGAGGAGAACCGCTTCGCCCTGCTCGAGCGCCTGACCCAGGAGCTGCTCGACCTGGTGATGGCCAACCCGGCGGTGCATTACGCCGAGGTGGAAGTGGACAAGCCCCACGCCCTGCGCTTCGCCGAGTCGGTGTCCATCGCCCTGGCCGCACAGCGCTGAATCACCGCTTCTTACATTGCACGCCCGTGCCAGTCGGCCAACGGGCGTTGCTGGCAGATCGCCCGCCTCTTAGAATCTCGCCAGCCCCGCCATGCGCCTCTGTTGCGCCTTAGTTGAGAGACACGCCATGACCGAGCCGATGAACCTGACCGACGAACAGCGCACCGAACTGGAAGCCGCCGCGTTCCGCACCCTGGTGCAGCACCTGCGTACCCGCAAGGATGTGCAGAACATCGATCTGATGAATCTTGCCGGGTTCTGCCGCAATTGCCTGTCCAAGTGGTACAAGGCCGCGGCGGACGATATGGGCCTGGCAGTCAGCCCGGACCAGGCCCGCGAAGAGATCTACGGCATGCCTTACGCCGAATGGAAGGCCAAGTACCAGACGGAAGCCTCGCCCGAGCAACAGGCGGCCTTCGATAACGCGAAGAAACACTAAGAGTTTGCCTTGATGACCCTCAACGATTTCCGCTCGCGCCTGCGCAGCGAGCAACACCTGTTCACCGATACCCTGGCGTATATCGCCGAGCACTACAGCTACACCCCCAGCGCCTTCACCAACGGCAGCGTGGAAAACCCTGCCGGGCAGAACGAAGGTTCCTGCAAGACCCTGGGTTTCGCGATCCTCGAAGGCCTGAGCCAGGAAGAGTCGCTGCTGGCGTTCGGCGAGCACTACCGCGCCGTGCGTGACAACCCCGAAGGCACCGACCACGCCAATATCCGTGCGTTGCAGACCACCGGCCTGGCCGGCGTCAACTTCGAGCGCCAGCCGCTGTCGCGCCGCGGCTGAGGCTATCCGGCTCGATGAAAAAGCCCCGCCGATGCGGGGCTTTTTCTTGGACATTACGCCGCATTCATCCTGCAGGAGCGAGCGTGCTCGATCCTACGAAAAGCCCCACCTACGGAGCCTCCTCCCGCCTCGCTGAGCAGGAGATAGAAAAAGGCCCCGCAAGCGGGGCCTCTTCCTGCACGCCGGCTCTTCGGGCCGTTACAGGGAATCCAGATAACGCTCCACATCCAGAGCGGCCATGCAGCCGGCGCCGGCGGAGGTGATTGCCTGGCGATAGACGTGGTCGGCCACGTCGCCGGCGGCGAATACACCGGGAATGGTAGTCGCTGTGGCGTTGCCGTCACGGCCGCCGTTCACTACCAGGTAACCGTCCTTCAGCGCCAGTTGGCCTTCGAACAGCGAGGTGTTGGGTGTGTGGCCGATGGCGACGAACAGACCGTCCACCGCCAGCTCGGACGACTCGCCATCGTTGTGACGCAGGCGCACACCGGTGACGCCCATGTCGTCACCGAGCACTTCTTCCACCTGGGCATTCAGGCGCAGCTCGATCTTCCCTTCGGCAATGCGCGCACGCAGCTTGTCCTGCAGGATCTTCTCGGCGCGGAAATTCTCGCGACGGTGCACCAGGGTTACCTTGCTGGCGATGTTGGCCAGGTACAGCGCCTCTTCCACGGCGGTGTTGCCGCCGCCCACGACGGCGACCTCGCGGTTGCGGTAGAAGAAGCCATCGCAGGTGGCGCAGGCGGATACGCCCTTGCCCATGAAGGTCTCCTCCGAGGGCAGCCCCAGGTAACGCGCGCTGGCGCCGGTGGCGATGATCAGCGCGTCGGCGGTGTAGGTACCGCTGTCGCCCTTGAGCACGAACGGCTTGCCGGCCAGGTCCACACCATGGATGTGGTCGAAGACGATCTCGGTCTCGAAGCGCTCGGCATGCTCCTGCATGCGCTGCATCAGCGCCGGGCCGGTCAGGCCATGGGGATCGCCCGGCCAGTTGTCGACCTCGGTGGTGGTGGTCAGCTGGCCGCCGGCCTGCATCCCGGTGATCAGCAGCGGCTTGAGGTTGGCGCGGGCGGCATAGACCGCGGCGCTATAGCCGGCCGGACCGGAACCCAGGATGATGACGCGCGCGTGACGATCGGACATGACACAGCCTCCAGTACTCAGGTGGGTGAGTTGGGCAGAAGAAAAGGGAGCTGCCAAAGCACCAGGGGGAAGGTTGGGAGGGCGGCAGCTCCACGTAAAAGATTTTCTTGCGCGGACCGCATGGCCCGGAGACTGAGGGGCAACGCGGTGTGACCTGGGTCACGGATCGCATTGTCCCGCAGAACTCCAGGAAACCCTTGAGATAAGTCAGGGATTTCCGCAGTCGAACTCGGCTCCTTGAGATAAGTCAGGAAGTCCCGGATCGACCCTCGAACTCGTTCGAGAACACATGGCGCGCAGCTTACCGCCGCCGCCGCACCCTGCTGAAATGCCCAATATCAATGCCCCTCATAGGCTGGCCCTATGTGGCGGGCACCTGCTGCCTGGATGGCTAGACTCAAGTAAACCAAAGGTCACCCGTACCACCATGAACCTTCGCGCCCGCCTGCTTTGGCTGTGCCTGCCCCTGTTCACCGCGAGCCTCGCAGGGGTTTGGCTGCTGTCGGACATGATCCTGCTCGACCGCTTCGACCGCGGGGACCGCCAGCGCCTAGCCGACGAGGTGCGCATCGTCCACAACCGCATTGCCTACGAGAAACAGCGCAACCTCGACATCGTCCACAGCTACGCCTGGTGGGATGCCAGCTACCAGTTCATGCGACTGCCACAGGCGCGCTTCGTCGAGGACAACCTGGACCAGGACCTGCTCGGCATCCTCGGCTTCGACTATGTGCTCTATGTCGACCGCGACGGCCACATCCTCGCCCAGCAATGGAAGCTCGACGAACTGGAGCAGCGCTTTCCCGGCCAGAAGGTGCCGGCCCCCGACCCACTGCGCCACAGCATCCTGAGCACGGCGCTGCGCCTGGGCGCGCTGGACATCGACGGCGACCCACGGCATAGCCTCGACCAATTGCTGCAGGTGGATGGCATCCCGCAGTTGCTGCTCAGTTATCCGATCAGCAACACCTCGGGCACCGCCGAGCCTGCCGGCGCGGTCATCGCCGGCGTGCTTCTGGACAACGCGCGCATGACCAACCTGCAGACACAGATGGGCGCCAGCCTGCGGCTGGTCCAGGACAAGGTGCAGGGCAACGACTGGCGCACCCTGAATATCCCCACCGGGCGCGGCGCCACCCTGCTCAGTCCGCGACACCTGCTGGACGAGAACAGCCAGCAGATGTCGCTGCTCTACCTCGACTCCCACGGAACGCCGCAACTGCGCCTGGAGCTGACCAGCCCGCGGCCGCTGTACCAGCAGGGGCAGCAGTCGGTGCGTCTGTTCCTCTACCTGACCCTGGCCCTGCTGGGCGCCGCCACCGTGCTTGCCTACGTGGCCCTGGAATTCCGCATCATCCGCCGCGTCACCACCATGAACCGCGAAGTCGCGGTCATCGGCCAGGACGACACGCCGTCGCGCCTGAGCCCCCAGGGACCGGACGAGCTGGGCCAGCTGGCCAGCGAGATGAACCACATGCTCGACCGCCTCGAACAGAGCGAGGCGCGCGACCGGGCGATCCTCGACGCGATCCGCGACGGGTTCTTCGAGATGGATACCCGCGGCATCATCCGCACCCTCAACCCGGCGCTGTGCCGGATGCTCGGCTACGACGCCGACCAGCTCAGCGGCCAGCACTTCAGCACCCTGCTGCTGGAGGAGGACCTGCAGCGCGCCCAGAGCCTCTACCGACAGGCCCGCGACGATGAACAGGAAACCACCTTCTCCGCGCCCTTCAAGCGCCGAGACGGCCGCTTGGTCAGCTGCGAAACGCGGCTCTCGGCCATCCGCGACGCCCAGGGTGAGTTCCTGGGTTTCCGCGGCATCCTGCGCGACATCAGCGACCAGGTGGCCTACCAGAAGCAGCTCATCGACCTGGCTTACCGCGACACCCTCACCGGCCTGGGCAACCGCAAGGCCTTCAACGAACAACTGCCGCGAGCCATTGCCCACTGCAACCGTGCCGCCCTGCTGTACATCGACCTGGACCGCTTCAAGCAGGTCAACGACCGCTTCGGCCACGCCACCGGCGATGCCCTGCTCAGCACCGTCGGCGAACGCATGCGCGGCAGCCTGCGCCAGCCGGACCAGGCCTTCCGACTGGGCGGCGACGAATTCGCCGTGTTGCTGGAAAACGTCGAACCGGAACAGGCCGATGCCCTGGGCATGCGCCTGCTCGCCGTGCTCGGCGCGGAGTACCACGTCGGCGGCCAGGTGATCGACTTCGTCACCCCCAGCATCGGCATTGCCTTCTACCCGCAGGATGCCGCCGACGCCGACGCCCTCACCCGCGCCGCCGACATTGCCATGTACCAGGCCAAGCAGGAGCGCAATCGCTGCTACCGCTACACGGCCGCCTGACGCGCCCGACGGAACACATACCCGGCAAAACAGACGGCTCGCCGGCCGTTTACCGGGTCTGCTAAGGTCGCAGGCGGTTCACCCCTGGAGAAGCCAATGTCCACCCTGAGCGGCCCGCAATACCTCAGCGAAGGCCTGAAACTGATGATGCGCCCCGGCCTGCGACTGTTCGTGCTGCTGCCCCTGAGCATCAACATCCTGCTGTTCGTCGGCCTGATCGGCTTCGCCATCAACCAGTTCAGCCATTGGGTCGATTGGCTGATGCCCAGCCTGCCGGACTGGCTCAGCTTCCTGCAGTTCATCCTCTGGCCGCTGTTCGTCGCGCTGGTGCTGCTGATCGTGTTCTTCACCTTCACCATGCTCGCCAACCTGATCGCCGCCCCCTTCAACGGCTTCCTCGCGGAGAAGGTCGAAGTGGTCGTGCGCGGCACCGACGACTTCCCCGAATTCAGCTGGGGCGAGCTGATGGCCATGGTGCCGCGCACCATCGCCCGCGAACTGCGCAAACTCGGCTACTTCCTGCCGCGCGCCATCGCGCTGTTCATCCTCAGCCTGATCCCCGGCCTGAACCTGATCGCCACGCCCCTGTGGCTGCTGTTCGGCGTGTGGATGATGGCGGTGCAGTACATCGACTACCCGGCCGACAACCACAAGCTGGGCTGGAACGAAATGCTCGCCTGGCTGCGCAGCAAGCGCTGGGCCTGCATGGGCTTCGGTGGCATCACTTATCTCGCGCTGCTGATCCCGGTGATCAACCTGGTCGCCATGCCCGCCGCCGTGGCCGGCGCGGTGCTGTTCTGGGTGCGTGAAGGCGGGGACAAGGCACTGGTGAAATAGCGTCGTGATCCGAGTGCCCTTTCCCTGCTGATACACAAGGCAGGTACACATTGGCACTGATCGCACAACCGTTCCGGCATCCTGATTCGGGAATCTATTACCTTCGACGCAGGGTGCCGGACAACCTCCGGTCCATCATCGGCAAGACCGAAATTCGCCGTTCGCTGAACACTCGGAATCACCAACAGGCCAAGGTTGCTTTCGCCATCGCCTATGCCGAGTCGGAACGGACGTTCAGCGAGGCCCGGAACGGGCTATACAACGCATCAGAGCAACGCGAACCAGTTACCCGACCGTCCCCTACCCCAGAAGCTCCCATAACGCTTTCTGAGGCCCTGCAACGCTATGTCGACGCCCTTCCCCTGTCAGGCAAGCCAGACCACGTTCTACGACGTCATAAGGTCGATTACAGCCGAGCCGTAAAGAGATTTATCGCGTACCAAGGGGATTCTGTCCTGGCGATGATCCAACCTACCGATATCCACGGGTTTGCTGGCGCTCTGATCAATCCCACCGATCCCACGAAACGTCCCCTAGCAACGTCCTCCGCCCGTCTTCTGCTGGCACGACTGTCATCTGTACTGGCCTTCGCAGTGGATGCGGGACTACTCAAGTCGAACCCTGTCGTCGCTTCTCGAATTCACAAGCGACTTGGGCCAGGAAAACCGAAACGTAATCTCGGAAACGACAAGGGGTACTCGTGGAAGGAGCTGATCACGCTGTTCAGTCACCCCGCCTACCAACAACAGCGAAATGCGGCGGGTAGACCAGGAAATGCGGTCTTCTGGATACCCCTGATCGCGGCCTATACCGGAGCTAGACGAGAGGAAATCGCACAGCTCTACGTTGCAGATGTCATCCAACACGAATCCGGCCAATGGTTTATTCGCATCATCGACGACCGTCCCGACAAATCGTTGAAAACTGACAGCAGCCGGAGGGATGTACCGATCCATGATGACCTGATTGAACTCGGCATCTTGGACCTGGCACAGGCGCGAGCGAGCAATTCCAGAGTGTTTCCACACCTTGTCAAAGTATCTGATGGATACGCGGGCATCGTTTCAAAGGCATGGCGTCCACTGACACAACAATGCGGGGTATACCAAGCACACCGCCATCCCCTTCACGCCTTCCGACATACGTTCAAAACCCTCGCCAGGGAGCACGGAATCCCCAAAGAGGTCAGCGATTGGATAACCGGCCATGCTTCCGGCGGTGTCGGAGATGCCTACGGGATCAACCCGCTTTCCCGGATGGCGGCAGAAATGAAGAAGCTGCCCAGCATTGCGAGGGCTGCGGGATTGCTGCCAACACCTTGAGTTATTTCGCACCTGGAAACCGTTGAGAAAAGTGCACAGATCCAACATGGCAAGATATTAATTAAGCTGCATATCCAAGAATTTAATATTTCCTTGCAAGCCAAAAACTACAAGGCTTGCAAGGTATTTTCTTACAATAACTACCAGATTTAAAAGCAAGCACGAATATTGTAAAAAATATTGACCACCCTAGACGTCATGAACATAGCTCATACAAAATCATCCATTCATAAGAAAATTTCATATCAAATTTTCTTCAAAACCACGAATTTCGCCCTTCTACATATATAAATAGTTATAGGGAAAGAAAAATCCATCCCAACCAAATATAAAATTTACCCACACGGGCATTCTGCGAAGAAGTGATTGATATTTCGCAGAGGGAAAATCCATCAATCAAGGTCGGGGACCGTTCTCGACCAAAAATCCGAATAGAAAATCCCAAGAGGCGACAATAAATGCGCTGGGTGTGGGGTTCTATGCGATCACGCTATCACCAAGACATTTACCGGGAAGCTGGAATCGGTAATTGCGGTAGCCTCTGCGCCACTCAAGGAACAAGAAAATAACGGACCCCAGCAGGATGGTGGCACTGCGAAAAAGATGCAACCACCGACGCAACTGATGCACGTCGCACGAAGTCAATTGCGTTCCGTAACTACACCAGAGAACTGACTATAACCGCCGATAGAGTTACCCCGGCGGGCTAATCCAATAAATTTGGAAATGCTGTCAAGTGCGAAAATGATCCGGGACGGTCTTCAGACAATCCTCGTTATTCTCCGTGACAGGAGAATAACGTCCAAACAATCTTCAGCAGTTCTAGAAATTCGAAAAATAGAAAATCTGAAAAGCAAAAATTCAGAAACCTGAATATAGAAAATCGGAACTCGCCGCAGGCGATCCCCGAAGGGGATAGTTGAAACAATCAAAACCCTGAAAAATCCAAATCTTCTAGGTTATTCCAAATGCCTTCAATATCACTTCCAACATGCATCAACTGCTTTTCAGCAGGAATGATTCTTTTCCTGGTCTTTCAAATTCTTGGAATCCTGTAAAAATCCCCGCAAATGCGGGGATTCTTTTATTGCATCAATGGCGCTCCATGCTTTTCGTTTTCCAGTGAAACAGCCTTGATGATTTCAAAGCCTGTTTGCTGGAGTGTAATTGGAGTGATGTACCCACGACGGCCACCAACCACAACCCTTGCTACAACATATTTGGATGCTGGATTTCCACCTGCTCGCTTCACCATCGCGGTTCTGACACCTATCAGGTACGCGCTTGAAGTCGGCACAACCCAGCACTTCCCGGATTTTTTGTATGGTGCGGTGAAATCATAGAAGAACTTCGTAACGTCCTTTCCCGGCGCTGGTCGCTGTTCAAATATCCGAAAGAAGATATCGGCGTCCGAGCACATCAGGGTTTCTTCGGTGATATCCGCTGCTGGACCGACATCTAAATCACCGGTTTTGGCATAAATCTCGGCGTTTACCTGGCCTGACAAGGCAATGCAGCCAATCCCCGCCAGCATCACACGACGCATCCAACCAAATTTCGGGCTCAGGCTCATTTAAACAGCCCTGCCACGCTGAAGCTCACAATCACAACAACAGCGGCAATCGCCGACCACTTCACCGCCAACAAGAAGTCAGAACCGCTGGCATCGCCAATCCGGAATCCCCAGAACCAAAGACGCCAACGGTTCCCAGCGTATGCAAGGACCATCAACGACGCGATAACGGCAACCCCAATCGCTGTGTCATAGCTGCTGTTCTGCTGCTTGGTGTCTGCGAACGCGGTCGGTACGAATCCACAGACCAGGAGCAGGATGCCTTTCATCATCGATTTTTACCCCATGCATCACCGTTCGGCGCCGGTTCCGGGGCCTCAGCCTTCGATACCAGTCCGGCCATAAATACGAACAGCCCCAGGCCTAACAGGCTGGCAGCCGTCTTTACAGCGATCTGGATCGCTCCCGGCCAACCAGTGCCCAGCACGTACTGGAAGGCCAACGCCCCAGTGATAAAACCTACCGGCAGCGACGACGCCGCCAGAAACAGGCCCACGAACAGCTTTTTCATTTGTGCTTCCTTGAACGCCAAAAGAAGTCAAATTTCGCATAGTTTTTCTTACTTTTCTATTCCGAATACGATCTTCTTGCCTCGCCGTGTGAATGCAAGCATCTGAATTTGCTTGGGGTTCGTATGGCAGGTTCAGCAGCAAAAGCACTCGGCAGGAGAATCAAGGCTTTGCGACAGGCCAGAGGCCTGACGCAAGCACAGCTTGCTGAAGCTGCTGGCTACGAGGCAATAACGATCAGCCGGTTCGAGCGCGGAGAATACGCACCAGGCTTGGACACGTTGGAAACCCTGAGCCATGTGTTCGAGGCTCCTGTATCCGAATTCTTCACTACAGAGTCGAACGAAGAATCGGTAATCCGACTGCGACATAGCCTGTGCGATGAGGCTTACAGTACTGACGACCTGACAACCCTCAAGGCTATGCTGAAAGCCGTGCGCAAAATCAAGAATCAGTAACAGGGCTGCCCAGTTGTGAGCGTCAAACTAGCTTACCGATGAACAACAGATACAAGCCGCCCAGAATTCAATGAGCGACTACGCGATTTGGTAAAGAGAAAATACGCTTTTAACAATCAGATCAGCAAATTCATTTTTGCTAGAAGTTCAGCACTACGGCATCAATTCAGAGTCAACCGCAAAGTTCTCCAGGCAGCAAAGCCCCGGCCGAAACCGGGGTACAAATAACTTCCGCCACCATCAAATTTCGCGCATCCAGTCCAGTGTATTGCGGAAAACGGGAAATTCCTGATCGATAATGTCAGGTCGCCAATTTCGGATGTTGTCTTCCTGGTTGATTATGGCTGCTTCCCCCTTCTCCTGAATATTCAAAGCATCCTCAATGCAGCCCATTGGCCACACCCAGGTCGAGAATCCTTTCATGGCATCGTGAGCGGCATTCGCCAGCGTTTTCCCATCGTTATGCCTTGCAAAAGCAGCCCAGCAATCCGCAGCCGATCCGCTTCTAGAGTTTTGAGGCAATCCGTTCCCGCCGAGTTGAAAGCCTCCTTGTTGGCTGACTTCTCTGAGTACCGATCTGACTGCTTCCATTTCTTCGCATTCTTTTGGTAACCATGGACCTCTGGCGTGGGTGAATGCAAAGTCTAGGTCAGCGATAACACCACATTTGATGCCCATTGCCGAAAGTACAGAAACCCCCTTTGGAATGGACGTACAACTCCCCAGAGCAACAAAACATATCCGTTCAAGCTCCGGCCTTACTCCATAGAGTTTTTCATAGATTAATGGAAGCAGTCGCTGGTCAGTTTTGCCCTCACAAAGAATAACTTTTTCTGAAAAATAAATTTCAGCGATATTTCCAAGCTCGAAGAGGGTTCGAGATTGAGCTTGCGCTTCCGCCATTGCCTGCACCACCGCTGCCCCCATTGGCACGCGAACTTCAGATCCATTTTCACGTGTTCTGCGTACAATAACGGTGTCAGGTGCGTTATCCCTGCTTACCATCAAAGGCGAGTGCGTGGTGAACACAACCTGAAAACCAGACTTCGAAAGCACATTGAGTGCTTCCCTAAGTCCCCTGACACCTTGGGGATGGAGGAAAATTTCGGGCTCATCTATCAGCAAAAGACGCCGAGCCAAGTCCTGTTCGCGTGTTTTTCGGATGTCGGCCAATAGGCGAATCAATGCCATTTGTATGGCACGCTGGGCTCCGCTGCCTAGGGTGTCAAATCGTCTGGTTTCACCAGAAACTTCATCTGTTACGTTCAGGTCACCGCTTTTGAAGAATTCTTTTACATCGATTGAAGGAACGTCAAGATTTAAAAGCAATCCTGGGAAGAAACTTGAAAGCGCATTGCTAGCATTGGCATCAAACTCGGCCAACAAGGGGGATCGATTCTCCCCATCAGCGGCCAAAATATTTCGGACCGCTGCAAGAGCGTCCTGAACCTCTTGGTGAGCGGTAAGAATTGGCGCCATAACCTCATCTAGAAGTCCACGAATGGTGCTGCCCGCCTTCCCTTTTCCTAAGTCTTCCTGAACATCGTCCATCGCTCGGATATGCAATGCTTCGGGCAATAATGCAGAAATAGCTTGAGGTAGCCCGGTTGGGTAGGCTCGCCACGACACAGGTACACCATGTTCATCTAGTTCAGCGCTCTCCCAGACCTCAGCAACAGGCCTAGATGTGCCCTGCGCAGATATCCTGATCCAAAGATCGCCGTTGACGCAGTAGGGAGCAATTGCCGCTTGATGCCGCGCATCCGGTATCAGTGCTATCAGTTCGTCGGTAATCCCTGACACACAGGCGCTGATAATGATTGGACGAGCAGGGTCATTGACATCTGTTTTTGTAAACGCCTTTGGTGCAAGTACCAATCTGATCGCATCAAGGACGGTGGATTTCCCCGCATTGTTTTGCCCAACCAGCGGAGTGAAATCCCCCAACGGCAAAGTCACCTGTTTGCACGAGCGGAAGTTTTTGATCTGTATTTTGCTCAAGGAGTGCATGTATGAATTCCTTTTCTCGAGGGTGCCTTCAGCGTAGCAGGGGCGGCAATACGCCACCATTCGACGTGCAAAATCGACCGTATTTGACACCAACGCAGGGACTACTTCGAATAGGTGTCAAAAATATGGGATTGACCTTCTGAACCCCACAAATATAATGACATCACCTTTTTGACCACAAAGTGCAAGTCATGAGCCGCGTTTTCCTCTATGCCCGTGTATCGACAGCAGATCAAACCACCGCAAACCAGTTGCATGAGGTGAAGGCCGCAGGATTCGATATAAAGCCCGCCAGGGTTGTCGAGGAACAGATCAGCGGCAGCGTACCCACGTCAGACCGGAAGGGGTTTCAGAGTCTGCTGGGCAAGATGGAAGACGATGACGTATTGGTTGTCACCAAGCTTGACCGCCTGGGACGAAACGCCATGGACGTGCGTGCAACAGTCGAGACACTGCATTCCAGGGGCATCAAAGTTCATTGCCTTGCATTGGGAGGCGTCGACCTGACATCGGCAGCAGGGAAAATGACGATGCAGGTCCTGGGAGCGGTTGCAGAGTTCGAACGCGACCTGTTGATAGAACGGACTCAAGCCGGGCTACAGCGCGCAAAGGCTACAGGTACGAAGCTTGGTCGTCCGAAAGTCGCGTCGTCGGAAGCGGTGCAGAAATTGAAATCAGAAGGGAATTCTCAGTCAGCAGTAGCGAGCCAACTTGGTGTCAGCCTTTCGACTGTAAAGCGACTGTGGTGATTTGACACCGCAACAATAAATCTCTCACATAAAAATGCAAAGCCCATCATTTATCATCTATCAGGCGAATCACCCTTTTTACAATCATAAGCAGCGTAACCACAAGATTCGCAGATACTGCAACTGCCACAGCAAAAAACAACCAAGAAAGATTTAAAGAAAAATCAACTCCGCGAACAGTAAATTCAATTGCATCCTTAGTAATCAACAGACTTACGACGCACACAAATATTACAAATAGCGATGCGACAATTGAATACGATATATTTACCACCAACTGCTCAAGGACCCGCAAATGTTTCTCATACTTCGAGACGAGCGGATGCGATTTAACCTGAGAGCCTTGCAATAACTCTTCCAGACTATCTGCAGCGCTGGGCTTTGCGTGACCAGAGTTCAATTCAATCAATCGTTCTTCAGTCCTTTTGCTTTGGTCATATACCAACATCAAAAGGCTGAGCAGCAAGCCAGCAAATATGGAGCTTGCAGTAATAATTATAGATATTGCATTATCACTGCTAGCCGACTTGGAGAAATATGAAAGGACTCCCAAGATCAATGGCAATGCGATAAAAATCAGCACATCAAACCAATCAACCTTGACTCCATCAGCATCTTTCAACGTGTATGAAAAATGCTTCCGCAAAACAAATGCAACATTTACTTTTGCACTCATCTCGCCACCTTCGATTCAAACTCCCCCATCAAGACCTTAGCATAATTTTCCAAACTTTGGGGAATGGGTGCGCCATCATTAATTGTTACATTATCTGTAGTAATTTCGATAGCAGAAACAGGTTCACTTTGCTTCAGAGAGACGACTTTTGATCGGCCCTCGGACTGCAGAACAGCCTTAACTTCGACAGAAAGCTCGCTCAGAATTTCAACGAATCCTTCTCCATCCTCAGTCTTTTTACTCTGGAAAGCGCCAAAGCTACCAAAACTTCTACCTCGCTGAGGCTTCAGAGTGAGTTCAGCGCGATCAACACCCAGCAAATCGGCAATGTCTGTACCATTCCGCTGCACCTTATACTTTCCAAGCCTAATTTCTTTAACCTTGGACTGATTCAACCAGCGTTTCACAGTACTTTCATGAGCCAAGGGGGGCATCTGCACAGAAAGGCCCACAAAGTTCTTGAAGTACTCGTTAAACTTCGTGGCAACAAATGTTTTAACCCCTTTATTGCCAGCAGTATGAAACATTGCAATTCCTGTGCGAGAGTCAACAGGAATTCGGAAATGAAAATACAGATTAACCACATCCGAATCATCATGCTTTTTATCATATTTCTTTGCTTTTTCGGATGTGCTGTAAATCACCCCAGGGATGCCATATTCGCCATACTCCATCCAGCCGAATACATCACGCCCTTCGCGCACCAACTTCACGACATGAAGAGTTTTCTTGGTCTCGGTATCGTTATGAACTTCTTTCTTCAAAGTTTCAAGAAAGCTTTCAATGAAGTCCAAGATATCTCTGGACCTGATATTGTCCAGCTTATGATAGCGTTCCCCTAAAGGCCCTGGCAGCATTTTATCGTGAACTTTAATGCTGTATGCCATGAAAGAGTGCATTACCTATCCCTGTAATTTTATCTGAGCAAGGCCTTTTGATATCACAACACATGAAAATAGAAAAGCGTGAAGTACATCAAGGTGGTACATTTTGCTCTCAACCCTTGGGAAAGGGTCCTTGAAAATCGCGGCTTTCGGCCGACGTATGACGCTTGTGAAGGCCATCGACTACCCGGCGGACAACCACAAGCTGGGCTGGAACGAGATGCTCGCCTGGCTGCGCAGCAAGCGCTGGGCGTGCATGGGGTTTGGCGGGATCACCTACCTGGCGCTGCTGATCCCGGTGGTCAACCTGGTTGCCATGCCCGCCGCCGTGGCCGGCGCGGTGCTGTTCTGGGTGCGTGAAGGCGGGG
>CBIGPF010000097.1:0-22168 GCA_966191535.1 uncultured Pseudomonas sp.
AGCAGGGGATTGAAAATCCCCGTGTCGGCGGTTCGATTCCGTCCCTGGGCACCAAGCCTTCCGAAAAGCCCCTGAAATCGCGAGATTTCAGGGGTTTTTTCATTCCGCTCCGCACAAGTCACTCCCCCGCCCCGCCTCGCTCCCACGATTCGTATCGAATGTTTGCCTAAGCACAGTGTCTACTGGCACATAGCACACCGATCTTTCAGAATCATGACCATCCGGGCGATTTTCACAGATCAGTGAGATACCCTCCGGGATTCGACGTTCGTAGCGGAGTGACTGTGCGCAAACTCATTAGCTGGTGGAATTCACGGGGCAACCTGGTTTCCCTGTCTGCTCTTTTCCTGCTGATACCCCTGATCGGCCGCTACAGCCTTGGCTGGGGCACACCGCTGGGCTATCTGTCGGACCTCGCCCTGGGCACCCTGCTGGTCGTCGCACTGCACAATCGCCGGCTGTTCATCGCCATTCCCGTGATGCTGATCTGGGCCCTCTCGGTGATCGGCACCGCCGAACTGGTCAGCGCCGTGGGCCGCATGCCCGCACCGGAAGACCTGCACTTCCTCGCCGATCCAACTTTCGTCGCCAACTCGACCGAAGGCGGCGGCCTCAACCACCTGCACCTGGCGATCCTGATCGGCGTCGGCATCCTGCTCTGCGCGCTGCTCTGGCGCCGCCGAGAAGCGTCACTGCCGCGTTACGCCTATGCGGTACCGGCCGCACTGCTGGCCGCCCACGCGGGCGTGCAGTACTTCCAGCCCAGCGATGCGGAGATGTGGAAGCAGTTCAACCTGCCGCACCAGCTCGTCTCCCGCGCCGTCACTGGAGGCGAGATGGCCTATCAGGACTGGCGCGACCGCGACCTGCCGGAAGTCCGCCCGGACGTCACCGGCCTGACCCAGCATGATCTCAATGGCACGCCGCTGCTGGCCGGTCGCGGCCAGGCGAAGAACGTCCTGATCATCGCGATGGAAGGTATCCCCGGCGCCTACGTAGCCACCAACCGTGCCGCCCTGAGCAGCAGCTACGAAGAATCGATGATGCCGCGCCTGAGCACCTGGGCCGAGCGCGCCATGACCACTCCGGATTACGTGGTGCACAGCCACCAGACCATCCGCGGCCTCTACGCCATGCTCTGCGGTGACTACAGCAAGCTGGACAACGGCACGCCCAAGGGGGTCGAACTGCTGGGCAACCCGACCCGCGCCGCCGAATGCCTGCCGGCACAGATGCACCAGGCCGGCTTCAGCACCCACTTCCTGCAGGGCGCAGGCCTGCGCTTCATGGCCAAGGACAAGGTCATGCCGGCCATGGGCTTCGACAAGACCCTGGGCCGCGACTGGTTCAAGAAGCAGCCCTACCTGGAATTCGCCTGGGGCATGGATGACAAGGCCTTCTTCGAAGGTGCGCTGGACTACGTCGGCCAGCTGCGCCAGAAGAAACAGCCGTGGATGCTCACGCTGCTCACCGTAGGCACCCACCAGCCGTATTCGGCCACGCCGGAGTACCTGGCCAAATACCCGACACCGCGTCAGGCAGCGGTTGCCTACCTCGACGACGCCGTCGATGCCTTCCTCAAGGGCCTGGAAGAGAAAGGCGTGCTCAAGGACACCCTGGTGATCGTCACCTCCGACGAATCCCACGGCATCGACAACGTGCGCCTTGCCTCGGCCTGGGGCCTGAACCTGATTCTTGCACCGGAACAGGCCGCGCTGCCGCCAGTGAAGGCCGGCGTCTACGGCCACGTCGACCTGGAATCCTCGGTGCTCGACTACTTCGCCATCAAGGCGCCGCAGGATATCGCCGGGCGCTCGCTGTTCCGCGAATACGCCAACGGCCGCGAGATGGTGACCTTCACCAATGGCATGCAGCGTTATCACGACGGCAAGGGCAACTTCACCGAGTGCGACTTCCAGCAGGTCTGCCGGCGCTACAAGAGTGACGGTTTCATCGCTGATACCGCCAAGTTCGACGGCCGCTTCAGCGGCCGCGATGCTCGCCTGATGACTGCCCGTGCGGACATCCTCGACCAGTCGGTGACCAAGGCACAGTCGGCCCGCGAATATCAGTTCGCAACCAAGGAGCGCATCCGTCTGAAGCCGCAGATCGACAACGAGTACACCGACAACCTGATCGGCGCGCAGTACCTGGAGTTCCCGGCCAACACCCACACCACGGTGCGACTGAAGATCCGCGCCATCCAGATGGACGCCAATGGAGCGAAAGTGACGCTCAAGACGCGCTCCTTCGAAAAACCGGTCCCCATCGAGATGCCGGAGTTCCCGCTGGTGAAACGCAACCAGCCGCTGGAAGTGACCTTCGGCTTCGACAACGAGGAAGCACGCAAGGCGTTTTCCTTCCACTTGCTCGCCGAGGGCAAGGGCGTCATCGAGATCACTGACTTCCACGTGCTGACCCAGCCGCGCAAATCGACGATCAACGCCACCGAAGCCGGCGGTACCGGCCTGGCCGACGCCAAGCCTCTGCCGATTCCGCGCCTGTCCGGGCATCCGAACCTCATGGCCAGCCAGCCGCCGGAATCCCAGGACGACATCACCCCCGCCGAAGCGATCGAAGATCCGAGCCCGCAACTGCGGCAGATGATGCAGTGATACGTACCGGCGGCCCCAGGGCCGCCGGACTTTTACTGGCCGGCCTAAACTGGCACTATCCCGCCCCCTCGCCATCAGCCGACGCCCTCATCCGGCGCAGCTAGTTCAGCCCAGGCGACAACGCCGAGCGGCAATGCGACAACTTGCCACTACAGCCGACGACCGCGGCAGATGGGCGCTTGGCGCACTCAGGAGTGCGTGTTAGGTTGCCCCTCGCCAGGATGGCCCCGATTCTGCAGTGACCTGCTGCGAAAGCGTCCGAATAACAATAGAGGAGCCCCCTATGGCCACGGCCATACCCGCACTGGAAATCCGTAACCTGCACAAGCGTTACGGTGACCTGGAAGTGCTCAAAGGCATTTCCCTGACCGCCCGCGACGGCGATGTGATTTCCATTCTCGGCTCCTCCGGTTCCGGTAAATCCACGTTCCTGCGCTGCATCAACCTGCTGGAGAACCCGCACCAGGGCCAGATCCTGGTCGCCGGTGAAGAACTCAAGCTGAAGAAGACCAAGGACGGCTCGCTGGTCGCCTCGGACAACAAGCAGATCAACCGTCTGCGTAGCGAACTGGGCTTCGTCTTCCAGAACTTCAATCTCTGGCCCCACATGAGCATCCTCGACAACATCATCGAGGCGCCGCGTCGCGTGCTGGGCAAGACCAAAGCCGAGGCCACCGAGATCGCCGAAGCCCTGCTGGCCAAGGTCGGCATCTCCGACAAGCGCCACAGCTTCCCCGCGCAGCTTTCCGGTGGTCAGCAGCAACGCGCCGCCATCGCCCGCACCCTGGCGATGCAGCCCAAGGTCATCCTCTTCGACGAGCCGACGTCGGCACTGGACCCGGAAATGGTCCAGGAAGTGCTTAGCGTTATCCGCGCGCTCGCCGATGAGGGTCGCACCATGCTGCTGGTGACCCATGAAATGAACTTTGCCCGCCAGGTGTCCAGCGAGGTGGTGTTCCTCCACCAGGGCCTGGTAGAAGAGCAGGGACCGCCGCAGCAGGTATTTGACAACCCGCAATCGGCACGCTGTAAACAATTCATGTCCAGCCACCGCTAACGGAGCATTACTGCATGAACAACTATAAGAAGATCGTTCTGGCTATCGCGGCCACCTTTGCACTGGGGAGCCAGGCCATCGCCGCAGACAAACTGCGCATCGGCACCGAAGGCGCCTACCCGCCCTTCAACGGCATCGACGCCAGCGGTCAGGTCGTCGGTTTCGACATCGAGATCGGCAAGGCGCTGTGCGCCAAGATGAAAACCGAGTGCGACGTCGTCACCTCCGACTGGGATGGCATCATCCCGGCCCTGAACGCCAAGAAGTTCGACTTCATCGTCGCTTCCATGTCGATCACCGATGAGCGCAAGCAGGCCGTTGACTTCACCAACGCGTACTACACCAACAAGCTGCAGTTCGTGGCGCCGAAGTCGACCGACTTCAAGACCGACAAGGGCTACCTCAAGGGCAAGGTGATCGGTGCGCAGCGCGCGACCATCGCTGGTACCTGGCTTGAGGACAACATGGCTGACACCGTCACCATCAAGCTCTACGACACCCAGGAAAACGCCTACCTCGACCTCTCCTCGGGCCGCCTCGACGGCGTACTGGCCGACAAGTTCGTGCAGTACGACTGGCTGAAGAGCGACGCCGGCAAGGACTTCGAGTTCAAGGGCGAGCCGGTGTTCGACAACGACAAGATCGGCATCGCCGTGCGCAAGGGCGACCCGCTGCGTGACAAGCTGAACGCCGCTCTGAAGGAAATCGTCGACGACGGTACCTACAAGAAGATCAACGACACGAACTACCCCTACAGCATCTCCTGTTGCATGTGCCGCGCCGCCCCCCGCCGGGGGGCGCGCGCCTTCAGGCGTGACTCCCCATGATTTTCGACCTGCACGGCTTTGGCGATCAGTTGATCGCCGGCACCTGGATGACGCTCAAGCTTTCGCTCGCCGCAGTCTGCGTGGGACTGGCCCTCGGCCTGCTCGGCGCCATTGCCAAGACCTCGAAGAACACCTTCCTGCGCATGCTCGGCGGTTTCTATACCACCGTGGTGCGTGGCGTACCCGAGACACTCTGGGTACTGATGATCTATTTCGGCACCGTGGCCGGCCTGAACGCCATCGGTGACCTCTTCGGCCACCCCGAATTCGCCCTGTCGCCCTTCGCCGCGGGCACCTTCGCCCTGGGACTGTGCTTCGGCGCCTATGCCACCGAAGTCTTCCGTGGCGCGCTGCTGGCGATTCCCAAGGGCCACCGCGAGGCCGGCCAGGCGCTGGGCCTCTCCGCGCCGCGGATTTTCTGGCGCATCGTGCTGCCGCAGGTCTGGCGCGTGGCGCTACCGGGCCTGGGCAACCTCTACCTGATCCTGCTCAAGGACACCGCCCTGGTCTCGCTGATCACCCTCGACGAGATCATGCGCAAGGCGCAGGTCGCCTCCAACGCGACCAAGGAACCCTTCACCTTCTATATGACTGCGGCCTTCATCTACCTGGGCCTGACCGTCTTCATCATGGCCGCCCTGCACTTCCTTGAGCGTCGCGCCGGCCGTGGCTTCGTGAGGAACGAGCTATGACCGATCTCGAGCTGATCCTCAAATGGCTGCCGAAGATGCTCCAGGGCGCCACCCTGACCCTGGAGCTGCTGGCCATCGCCGTGATCGCCGGCCTGTGCCTGGCCGTGCCGCTGGGCATCGCCCGCGCTTCGCGGCACTGGTACGTGCGCGCAGTGCCCTATGCCTACATCTTCTTCTTCCGCGGCACGCCACTGCTGCTGCAGCTGTTCATCGTCTACTACGGCCTCGCCCAGTTCGAGAGCGTGCGCAAGGGGCCGTTCTGGCCGTACCTGCGCGATCCCTACTGGTGCGCCCTGCTGACCATGACCCTGCACACGGCGGCCTACATCGCCGAGATCCTGCGCGGTGCCATCCACGCCATCCCGGTGGGTGAAGTGGAAGCCGCGCGCGCACTGGGTATGTCCCGTCGCCAGGCGCTGTTCCATATCATCCTGCCGCGCGCCGCGCGCATCGCCATGCCGGCCTACAGCAACGAGGTGATCCTCATGCTCAAGGCCAGCGCCGTGGTGTACACCGTGACCCTGTTCGACATCATGGGCATGACCCGCACCATCATCGCGCGTACCTACGAGGCCATGCTGTTCTTCTGTCTCGCCGGCCTGTTCTACCTGGTCATCACCCTGCTGCTGACCCGCATCTTCCGCCTGCTGGAACACTGGCTGAAGGTGGACTCCATGCAGGGCCGCTGACCGGCGCGCCGCTCGCCCACGGGGCCGCTATAATGCGCGCCCCCTGGTTTGCCTCCCGCTTCGCACCGTGCTCCCGAACGACACTCCCCTGACCGGCTCCGACCTGCTCCAGCGCTTCCAGGCACTGGACGGCTTCCTGCTGGAACACCAGGCGCTGTGGCGGCCGAAACCCTTCACCGCGCTGGAGCTGCCGTGGGAGCATGACCATCCCGAACTGGCCGCCTGGCTGCGCAGTCGCAGCCTCGATGACGCCGAAGCGGTACACAACGCGCCCGAGCAACTCGACGCCCCCGCCCCGTTTCCGGCCCTGGCTGCCAGGGCTGCACAGCTGTCCGTCGTCGGCGAGCTGCCGGCGACCCCGATTGGCAAGCAGCCGAACCTGCTGACCGTGGATGTTCCCGGACGCAAATGGCAGCAGATCGAAGCCTTCGCCAGCCGACTGGACTTCGCCGAAGCGCCACAGCAGTGGCTCGACTGGTGTGCCGGAAAAGGTCATCTGGGCCGTCTGCTGGCCCGCGATGGCAAACCGCTGCTAAGCCTGGAGTTCGATAACGCGCTGGTGGAGGAAGGCCAACGCCTGAGTGACCGGCTTCAGCTTCAGGCCCGGCATCGCCAGCAGGATGTCCTGGCGCCGACCGCCCACGAGCACCTGCAAGCCGGCCACACCGCCGTTGCCCTGCACGCCTGCGGCGACCTGCACGTACGCCTGCTGCAACTGGCCAGCGCCCATGGCTGCCGCCAGCTCGCGGTGGCGCCCTGCTGCTACAACCGGATCGACAGCGACCACTACCAGCCGCTCTCGCACAGCGCGCGACGCTCCAACCTCGTGCTCTCCCGGGACGACCTGCGCCTGCCGCAGGCCGAAACCGTGACGGCGGGCGCTCGCGTGCGCCGCCAGCGCGACGGCTCGATGGCGCGGCGACTGGCATTCGACCTGCTGCAACGGGAATCCCGCAGCAGCGACGACTACCTATCCACTCCTTCCGTATCGCCGACCTGGCTGGACAAGCCCTTCGCCGACTACTGCCGCAACCTCGCCGCACTCAGGGGGCTGGACCTGCCCACCGGCATCGATTGGCAGCAACTGGAAGCCAGAGGCTGGCAACGCCTGGCGCAGGTGCGCAATCTCGAACTGGTACGCGGACTGTTCCGTCGCCCGATGGAGCTCTGGTTGCTGCTCGATCGCGCGTTGTTCCTCGAGGAACAGGGCTATCACGCCACTCTGGGCGCCTTCTGCGCCACCCGCATGACCCCGCGCAACCTGCTGTTGCTGGCCGAACGCACCTGAGACGGGCGTTCCAGCGCTTCACCCACAGACCCTGTGGATAACTCTGTTCGTAACCCTGGAAAAACACGCCCTTCCTTACCGTCCAGACCGTCTCGACACAATCTGTTCATTTTCTGACCATGTAAATTTAATCGTTACAAAACAGTCAGTTACAGAACTTCGTGATTGCTATCACATCTCATATGCGATTTGCGCCCTAGAGCAGCCTCCGTTGTGCATAAAGGTCCGAAAGGACGTAGGAAATCTGCCATTCCTGTTGCCTTTCCTGCCCTAATAGCGCTTCGTCGAACGGATTGTTGCGTATTCGCGACAATCGAACCTTTGTCAATTGCTGCCTAGGCAGTATCATTTCGAAACATTTCACTGCCTAAGCAGCTATCTGTTTTGACATGAATCATTACGACGCCGCGGATTTTCCGTTCAAAGGTTCCATTGGCCAGTTGCTGGGCGCTACGGCGATCCTCAAGGACCGCCTGATGGACAAGCATCTCGCCCACCTGGACATCACCGCCGCCCAGTTCAAGGTGCTCTTCTTCGTTGGCCAGGGTCGAGCCAACACGCCGGCCGAACTGTGCCGCGAGCTGTCCATCGACAGTGGCTCCATGACCCGCATGCTCGATCGCCTCGCACGCAAGGACCTGCTGGTCCGCGAGCCCTGCCAGAACGACCGCCGCAGCGTACGCCTGAGCCTCAGCAGCGCTGGCCAGGCGGTGAATGACGAGGCCCCCAGCATCGCCGCCGCCGCCATGAACGAACTGGTCGGCGGCCTCTCCCGCGACGAGCTGCAGACCCTCACCGGCCTGCTCGACAAGATCCTGCGCGCCCACGGCGCCGCGGCGCACTGCGCGGCGCAGGAGAAATGAAGATGAACCACCTCCGCATCGCCCTGCTGCCGGCCACCGTGTTCGCCGCTGCGCTGGGACTCTCCGGCTGCGTCAGCTATTCGGGCCTGGATACCAGCGCCAAAGCCGTCGATCCCGCCAGCCTGAAGGCCGGCGTCAGCCTCGACGGCACCCCGCTCTCCCCCGCCGCCTGGCCCAACGAACACTGGTGGACCAGCCTGGGCGACCCGCAGCTGGACAACCTGATCGGCGAGGCCCTGCGTGGCACACCGGACCTGGATATCGCCAGCGCCCGCGCCCGCCAGGCCATCGCCGCCGCCCAGGCCCAGGACGCCGCTCGCCTGCCCAGCGTGAAGGGCACCGCCAGCTACGCCGGCATCCGCGCACCGGAAAGCGTCCTGCCGGCACCGACTGGCGGCCGCTACTCGGCGGTGAAGTACCTGTCGATGAGCTTCAGCTACGACCTCGACCTCTGGGGCGGCCAGCGCGATGCCTGGGAAGCCGCCCTCGGCCAGGCCAATGCCGCCGAAGTCGACCGCCAGGCCGCAGCCATCACCCTCTCGACCAATGTCGCTCGCGCGTATAGCGAGCTGGCCCATGCCTTCGTCGCCCGCGACCTGGCCCAGGACGAACTGGATCGTTCGCAGCATCTCTTCCAGCTCAGCCAGAGGCGTATGGATGCCGGCCTCGACAGCAAGGTCCAGCTGCAGCAGACGCAGTCCCAGGTCGCCAGCGCCAAGCAGCAACTGGCCGCTGCAGAACAGGACATCGCCAGCGACCGCATTGCCCTTGCCGTCCTCCTCGGCCAGGGCCCGGACCGTGGCCAGGACCTGCAGCGCCCGCAGGTTCTCAGTCCCAGCGCGCTGAGCCTGCCGACGAACCTGCCGGCCGAACTGCTGGGCCGCCGCCCGGACATCGTTGCCGCACGCTGGCGGGTCGAGGCCGCATCGAAAAGCATCGATTCGGCGAAGACCGAGTTCTATCCCAACGTGAATCTGGGCGCGATGGTCGGCCTGGCCGCCCTGCACACCAGCGACGTACTGAAGGCACCGAGCCGGTTCTTCCAGATCGCCCCGGCGATCTCCCTGCCGATCTTCGACGGCGGCCGCCTGCGGGCCAACCTGGCCGGGAAGGACGCTGACTACGATCTGGCCGTCGCCCAGTACAACAAGACCCTGGTCAACGCCCTCGGCGAGGTCACCGACGATCTCGGCAAGCTGCGCTCCCTGGAACAGCAGATCAATGACCAGCGCGATGCCCGTGACATCGCCAAGTCCAACTTCGATCTGGCCATGCGCCGCTACGGCGAAGGCGTCGGCAACTACCTCGACGCCCTCAGCGTGCAGCAGCAGCTGCTCCTCGCCGAGCGCCAGCTGGCCAATCTGGACGCCCAGCGCATCGACCTCTCGGTGCAACTGGTCCAGGCCCTGGGCGGTGGCTACCAGCCCGACACCACTTCCACTCCCGCCCCGCTCGCCCAGGCGAACGCGGCCGCCGCGCACTGAACGAGGCACCCGACATGAGCACCGCAACCCAAGAAACCCCGAACAGCAACCCCAAGCGCAAGCGCTGGCTGCTGATCCTGCTCGCCGTCGTCATCCTGGCCGGCCTCGCCAGCGTCGCCTGGGAAGTCGTCTATGGCCGCTGGCACGAAGACACCGACGATGCCTACGTGAACGGCAACGTCGTGCAGATCACCCCGCAGATCACCGGCACCGTGGTCAGCATTGGCGCCGATGACGGCGACCTGGTGCAGAAAGGCCAGGTGCTGGTGAAGTTCGACCCCAGCGATGCCGACATCGCCCTGCAACAGGCCGAAGCCAACCTCGCGCGCACCGTGCGCCAGGTGCGCGGGCTGTTCAGCAACGTCGATGGCTACAAGGCCGACGTGGCCACGAAGAAGGTCGCCCTGGCCAAGGCCGAGGCCGACTTCAAGCGCCGCCAGAACCTCGCCAACGACGGCGCCATCTCCCAGGAAGAACTGGCCCACGCCCGTGACGCGCTGGACACTGCACGCAGCTCGCTGACCAACTCCGAGCAGCAGCTGGACACCAACCGCGCACTGGTCGACGACACCGTGATCGCCTCACACCCGGACGTCAAAGCCGCCGCCGCCAAGCTGCGCCAGGCTTACCTGGACGACGCCCGCGCGGTGATCATCGCGCCGGTCACCGGCTACGTCGCCAAGCGCACCGTGCAGGTCGGCCAGCGTGTGCAGCCGGGTGCCGCGCTGATGGCAGTGATCCCGCTGGACCAGGTGTGGATCGACGCCAATTTCAAGGAAACCCAACTCAAGCACATGCGCATCGGCCAGCCGGTTGAAATCCGCTCCGACCTCTATGGCAGCGAAGTGAAGTACTCCGGCACCGTCGACAGCCTCGGCGTCGGCACCGGCAGCGCCTTCTCCCTGCTGCCGGCGCAGAACGCCACCGGCAACTGGATCAAGATCGTCCAGCGCGTGCCGGTACGCATCCGCATCAACTCCGAGGAACTGGCGAAGAACCCGCTACGCATCGGTCTGTCCATGGACGTCAACGTCAGCCTGCACGACCAGAGCGGCCCGGCGCTGGCCCAGCAACCGCCGCACGAGGCGGTGTTCTCCACCGACGTGTACCAGGAGCAACTGGCATCGGCTGACCAACTGATCGAGAAGCTGATCCAGGCCAACCTGGCCGACGCCAACCATCGCACCGCGCAGCGCTGATCCGACCGCCGTCATGAGCCAGTCCAACAGCAGCAGCTTCAACCCACCCAGCCTGGTCATGGCCACCATCGGCCTGTCGCTGGCGACCTTCATGCAGGTGCTGGACACCACCATCGCCAACGTCGCCCTGCCGACCATCTCCGGCAACCTCGGGGTGAGTTCCGAGCAGGGCACCTGGGTCATCACCTCCTTCGCGGTGAGCAACGCCATCGCCCTGCCGCTTACCGGCTGGCTGAGCCGCAAGGTCGGCGAGGTGCGCCTGTTCATCGCCGCCACCCTGCTCTTCGTGGTGGCCTCGTTCCTCTGCGGCGTCGCCCAGCAGATGGGCATGCTGGTGGGCTTCCGCGCCATCCAGGGCTTCGTCGCCGGGCCGCTCTACCCGATCACCCAGACCCTGCTGATCTCCATCTATCCCCCGGCAAAAAGGGGGATGGCACTGGCACTGCTGGCGATGGTCACGGTGGTGGCGCCCATCGCCGGCCCAATACTCGGCGGCTGGATCACCGACAGCTACAGCTGGCCGTGGATCTTCTTCATCAACGTGCCCATCGGCCTGTTCGCCGCCATGGTCGTCTACCAGCAGTTGCGCGCCCGCCCAGTGGTGATCAAGCACGCCCCCATGGACTACATGGGCCTGGCGATGCTGGTGATCGGCGTCGGCGCCCTGCAGATCGTGCTCGACAAGGGCAACGACCTGGACTGGTTCGAATCCGGTTTCATCATCGGCGGCACCGTGATCGCAGCGATCGCCCTGGCGGTCTTCGTGATCTGGGAGCTGACCGACAAGCACCCGATCGTCAACCTGCGACTGTTCGTGCACCGCAACTTCACGGTGGGCACCCTGGCGCTGGTCGGTGGCTACGCCGGTTTCTTCGGCATGAACCTGCTGCTGCCGCAGTGGCTGCAGACGCAGATGGGCTACACGGCGACCTGGGCGGGCCTGGCGGCAGCGCCCATCGGTATCCTGCCGGTCTTCCTCTCGCCGCTCGTCGGGCGCTACGCGAACAATTTCGATCTTCGTTTGCTCGCCGGGCTGGCCTTCCTGGCGATGGCGGCAACCTGCTTCATGCGTGCCGACTTCACCACCGAGGTCGACTACATGCACATCGCCCTGGTGCAGATGTTCATGGGCCTGGGCGTGGCGTTCTTTTTCATGCCGATCCTCAGCATCCTGCTCTCCGACCTGCCACCGGACCAGATCGCCGACGGCTCGGGCCTGGCAACCTTCCTGCGGACCCTCGCTGGCAGCTTCGCCGCGTCCCTGACCACCTGGATCTGGAACCGTCGCGCCACCATGCACCATGCCTACCTGACCGAGAACCTCAGCCAGTACGACCCGGCCACCCGCGCCACCGTCGAGCAACTGGGCGGCCCCGGCCAACACAGCGCAGCACTGCTGGAACGCATGGTGGAAAGCCAGGCCTACATGATGAGCACCATCGACTACTTCACCCTGCTCGGCTGGCTGTTCCTCGCCATGCTGGTGATCATCTGCCTGGCCAACCCCCCCTTCGGCGCCAAGCCCGGCGCAGCGGCTGCAGGAGGACACTGACAGAAACTGCGGATCATTCTGACAAATCAGTGGTTTACACCCCCGGCGGCGTGGCTATAATGGCGCCCCTCCTTGCCGGTATAGCTCAGCTGGTAGAGCAACTGACTTGTAATCAGTAGGTCCCGGGTTCGACTCCTGGTGCCGGCACCATTCATCGAAAGGCCCGCTTATGCGGGCTTTTTGCATTCATGCGCATCCGTCACACTGAACTATCCTGGCTGAATTCGATCAAAATCCGCTAAAGCCTTGCCCTGCCGCTCCTGGCCCGCAGTCCTCGCAGAGCGACACCTGGCCCAGATTACGTCAAGATCGGAGCAGATACCGGAATCTGCCCAGTTCAGGTTTACTCCATCCTTCTTATGCATATAATCGCGCTTCGTATTAAGCATCAGCCACCTGGAGCCCCATCGCTCGAGTCGTCGTCGCTATCGATCGGCGTCTTCTGTGGTTGCAGGACGCTCTCGCCATGGGTGGCACATTGAATCAGGCATCTTTACTGCCCGCTACAGTCGAAAATCCGAAACTCCCTAGCGGAGAGACAGTAGTGATCCTGCTTTCCACATTCAATGGCGAGCACTATCTGGCGGAGCAGCTTGAGTCACTGATTCAGCAGACCCACACTAACTGGGTAATCCACGCTTCCGACGATGGATCTTCAGACGGCACCCTTGACGTCCTCAGCGCCTACCAGCAGAAGCTGGGTAGCGAACGGCTACATATCCTGCCCGGGCCCCGAAAGGGCTTCTCTGCGAATTTCCTCTCACTGGTTCGACGCCAGGCGATCAGCCAGAAGTGCTATTACGCTTTTTGCGACCAGGATGATATTTGGGCGCCTGACAAGCTTGAGCGCGCTCTGACATGGATGCGTGAAATACCTGAGGACCTGCCGAGCCTCTACTGCTCAAGGACACGGCTCGTCGATGAGCAAGGCGCCCCCCTTGGCTTTTCGCAGGAATTCACTGCACCGCTTTCGTTCCGTAATGCCCTTGTGCAAAGCATCGCAGGCGGCAACACGATGGTGTTCAATCAAGCGACCCTGCAATTGCTGGCAACTACCAGCGAAGCCACACATATCGTCTCCCATGACTGGTGGGCCTACATTCTGGTAACCGGCTGCGGTGGTGCAGTGAAGTACGACCGGCAACCACAGGTAGACTACCGCCAGCACGGTAATAATCTGATGGGTTCGAACGCTTCGATTGCCGACCGCTGGGTCCGGCTGCGCAAATTGTTCTCCGGCACCTTCCGAGAGTGGAATGCCGCCAACCTGGTCGCGCTCGCCCCAGTGCGTGAACATTTGACTCCCGAATGCCAGTGCACGCTGGAACAATTCGAGCAGGCACGAAGTGCCCCACTGCTAAAACGTTTCGGACTTGTTTTGAAGTCGGGTCTGTATCGCCAAACACTCCAGGGAAACATTGGGCTGGCGCTCGCCACCCTGCTGAGGAGGTTCTGAACGATGTCCATACTCGTAACCGGTAGCGCCGGCTTCATTGGCTCAAACTTCGTGCTTGACTGGCTGGCAATCCACGACGAGCCCGTGATCAGCCTGGACAAGCTGACGTACGCCGGCAACCTGCAGAATCTCGCCAGCCTCGCCGGAGACGAACGGCATCTGTTCGTACACGGAGACATCTGCGATACCGCACTCGTGGGCAGCCTGCTGACGGAGCACCGCCCCCGTGCCGTGCTGAACTTTGCCGCAGAATCGCATGTGGACCGATCCATCCACGGCCCCGAGGACTTCATCCAGACCAACGTGGTCGGCACGTTCCATCTGCTGGAAAGCGTCCGAGCCTACTTCCAGCTCCTCCCACCGGACGCGCAATCGGCGTTTCGCTTCCTGCACGTCTCCACCGACGAGGTCTACGGATCGCTGGGAGCCGATGCGCCCGCCTTCACCGAACGTCATCGGTACGAGCCCAACAGCCCCTATTCGGCGTCCAAGGCCGCTTCCGACCACCTGGTTCGCGCCTACCACCACACCTACGGGCTACCGGTGCTGACCACCAACTGCTCCAACAACTATGGTCCGTACCATTTCCCGGAGAAGTTGATACCCCTGGTTATCCACAACGCCCTGGCGGGGCAGACACTGCCGATCTATGGTGACGGCAGACAGGTTCGCGACTGGCTGTACGTCAAGGATCACTGCAGCGCCATCCGCCGTGTGCTGGAAGCCGGCAGCCTGGGTGCAACCTACAACGTCGGCGGCTGGAGCGAGAGAACCAATCTCGACGTCGTCCATACGCTGTGCGAGATACTCGATCAGGAACGGCCTCGCTCTGACGGACGGAGCTATCGGGATCAGATTACGTTCGTTAAAGACCGCCCGGGGCATGATCGCCGCTATGCGATCGATGCCACGCGACTGGAGCGCGAACTGGGCTGGAAACCGGCTGAAACCTTTGAAAGCGGTATTCGCAAGACTGTCTGCTGGTACTTGGATAACCTGCAATGGGTCAGCGACATCACTAGCGGCACCTACCGCGACTGGGTAGGCAAGCAGTATTCATGAGCAGAATTCTTCTTCTTGGCGCCGAAGGCCAGGTCGGCTGGGAGCTGCAACGCTCGCTGGCACCACTGGGTTGCCTGACCGTCGCCAGCCGCCGGGTAGCAGATTTCTCACGTCAGAACGCGCTGATCGCATTCGTGATGCAGGAGCGTCCGGATATCATCGTCAACGCTGCCGCTTATACCGCCGTGGACAAAGCGGAGGCCGAAGAGAGTCTCGCCCGGCAAATCAATGCCGATGCGGTGGCCGCACTGGCGCAGGCCAGCTCGGCACTGAACGCCTGGCTGGCTCACTACTCCACCGACTACGTATTCAACGGCGAAGGAAATACGCCCTTTACCGAGCAAGACGCGCCATGTCCTTTGAACGCCTACGGGCGCAGCAAACTCGCCGGTGAGCAAGCCATTCGCGACAGCGGCTGCCGTCATTTGATCTTCCGCACCAGCTGGGTGTATGCCGCGCGCGGTAACAACTTCGTCCGCACCATTCTGCGCCTGGCAAGAGAGCGCGAAGAACTCAAGGTCGTGGCCGATCAATTCGGGGCTCCCACCAGCGCGGAGCTGATCGCCGACGTGACCGCACACGCTATCGCGCAGCTTGGGCAAAACGGCGTTGAGCTCTCCGGAACCTATCACCTGGCAGCAGACGCGCCCGTCAGCTGGCATGAGTTCGCTCGTTTCATCGTCGAAGAGTCCCTCAGCATGGGTCTCACGCTGAAACTGAGTCCGGACAGGATCCACGCGATTCCCGCGAGCGACTACCCGCTCCCAGCGCCAAGGCCGGCAAACTCGAGGCTGGCCACCGCAAAACTGCAAAATACCTTCGGCCTACAACTGCCTGACTGGCGACATCATGCCCGTCGCACGCTCAGGGAGTTGATCGAAGGGGAGGTCGCGTGAAACGCAGAGGCATCATCCTTGCCGGCGGCTCCGGCACCCGCCTGCATCCAGCGACACTGGCGCTGTCCAAGCAGCTCTTACCGGTCTACGACAAACCGATGATCTACTACCCACTCAGCACACTGATGCTGGCGGGTATCCGTGAAATCCTGATCATCTCCACGCCGCAGGACACTCCACGCTTCCAGCAACTACTCAGTGACGGCAGCCAGTGGGGGCTCGACCTCCGCTATGCCATTCAGCCTTCTCCGGATGGTCTGGCCCAGGCCCTGCTGATCGGCGAATCCTTCATCGACAACGGCCCGTCTGCGCTGATCCTAGGCGACAACCTGTACCACGGCCACGATTTGCAGCAACAACTCCTGCGCAGCAACCAGCAGACGCAAGGAGCAACGATTTTCGCCTATCACGTACAAGACCCCGAGCGTTACGGCGTCGTGGAATTCACCTCCGACGGAATGGCGCTGAGCCTGGAAGAGAAGCCTGCGCAACCCAAGTCCAACTACGCCGTTACCGGCCTGTACTTCTATGACGACCAAGCCGTTGAGATCGCCAAGAGCATCAGGCCGTCCGCGCGCGGGGAGCTGGAAATCACCGATGTGAATCGCTGCTACCTCAAGCAAAGCAATCTATCGGTCCAGATCATGGGGCGCGGTTACGCCTGGTTCGACACCGGCACCCATGACAGTTTGCTGGAGGCTAGCCAGTACATTGCCGCCCTGGAACGGCGTCAGGGATTGAAGATTGCATGTCCCGAGGAGATCGCGTATCGGCAGCATTGGATCGATATCCAGCAACTGGAAAAACTTGCCGCGCCCTTGGCCAAGACACCCTATGGCCACTACCTGAGCCAACTGTTGACGGAGCTGGCCTACTGATGAAAGCAACTCCACTGGCCATTGGCGATGTCATCCTGCTGGAGCCCAGGTGCTTCTCGGATTCGCGTGGCTTTTTCTTTGAAAGCTATAACCAGCGGACGTTTGAACAGGCCATTGGTCGCTCTGTTCAGTTCGTGCAGGACAATCACTCCAGCTCTACAAAAGGCGTGCTGAGGGGCCTGCACTTCCAGATCCAGCAACCTCAGGGCAAGTTGGTCCGGGTACTGGCAGGAGAAGTATTCGACGTCGCCGTCGACTTGAGGCAGGATTCGCCCACCTTTGGCCAGTGGGTCGGAGCCCTGTTGAGTGCGCAGAACCGGCAACAGATCTGGATCCCTGAGGGATTTGCCCATGGCTTCATGGTGCTATCGGAACATGCCGAAGTGCTCTACAAGGCGACGGATTTCTATGCGCCGCAGCATGAACGCTGCCTGCTCTGGAGCGACCCGGAGATCGCAGTCGATTGGCCCCTGGAAACAGAGCCCCTGCTTTCCGAGAAGGATCATGCCGGAAAGCGCCTGAGAGAACTTGAAACCTACTCGTTAGAGAGGCAATAACCAGAAATCCGGCAGCCCAGGCTGCCGGATGCAACACGACGCCATTCTTCGAGCGTCGAGCAAGATCATTTCAGTGGACGCATGATGAGAAAAATTCTTCTTACCGGTGGAGCAGGCTACATAGGCTCACACACCTGTGTAGAGCTTCTGAATTCCGGTTATGAAGTCGTGGTGTACGACAACTTCTGCAATAGCCGCCCCAATGCCGTCGAACGCATTGCCCGCATCACCGGCAAGTCGCCCGTCCTTGTACAAGGCGACATCCGGGACCAGGAATTGCTCGAGGCCGTGCTGAGAGAGCACGACTGCAACGCCGTCGTGCATTTCGCCGGACTCAAGGCCGTTGGCGAGTCCACCGAAAAACCACTGATGTACTACGACAACAATGTCGTCGGTACTCACCGACTGCTCTGCGCCATGCAGAACGTTGGGCTCAAGACACTGGTCTTCAGCTCCTCGGCCACCGTCTATGGCGATCCGCAATACCTCCCACTGGATGAACAGCACCCGCTGTCGGCCACCAACCCGTATGGTCGCAGCAAGCTGATCATCGAGGATATGCTGCGCGACCTGTACCGCTCCGACAGCGAGTGGAAGATTTCCATCCTGCGCTATTTCAACCCGGTAGGTGCGCATGAGAGTGGACTGATCGGCGAAGACCCGCAGGGTATTCCCAACAACCTCATGCCGTTCGTCGCACAGGTTGCCGTCGGACGCCGAGAGCACCTGAGTGTCTGGGGTAGCGACTACCCGACCCCCGACGGCACAGGCGTTCGCGACTACATCCATGTGGTCGACCTCGCTCAGGGCCACCTCAAAGCCCTGCAGAGCCTGAGCGCCCCGCAGTGCAGCGCGATCAACCTGGGCACCGGCAGCGGCTACAGCGTCCTGCAATTGGTGGAGGCATTCTCCCAGGCCGCTGACAAATCCATTCCCTACAAGCTGGCCGAACGCCGCCCGGGGGACATCGCCTCCTGTTACGCCGACCCCGCCCTTGCCGAGCGCCAACTCGGCTGGAAGGCACAACGCGGCATCGAACAGATGTGCCAGGACGTCTGGCGCTGGCAGCAGGGCAATCCGAACGGGTATGACGCATGAGTCTGTTGCGTAACGCTATCTACTTGGCTTGGACTGACACTCGCGCCCGCTACAAGAAAAGCCTCCTGGGGCCCCTATGGCTAACGCTCGGCAACCTGATCGGCGTACTGGGCCTCAGTCTCGTCTGGGCAAACCTTCTCAAGGAGGACATGCGCACTTTCGTGCCATCACTGACTATCGGCATGATCGTCTGGCAACTGGTCGCCGGCGCCATCGGTGACGCGCCTGGCACATTTGTCCGGCAGGCCGGCGTCATCCGCAACGTGGCCATCCCTATCTGGTTCTTCGTGGTCCGGGCACTGTCGCGGCACATCATCAACCTGCTGCACAACCTGGTCATCGTGGTAGGGGTCGTCGTCTACTTCCAGTTCCCTGTGACCCTGACCAGCTTCCTGGCTATTCCGGGGTTCATGCTGGTAGTACTCAACCTGTACTGGATCACTTACTTTTTCGGCATGCTCGGTGCGCGCTTCCGCGACATCGAATACCTGATCAACTCCTTCCTGCCGCTGCTGTTCTTCGTCAGCCCAGTGATCTTCCGCCCGGACAGGCTGCCGGTGAGCATGGAGGTCATCTGGCTCAACCCGCTTAGCTACTTCATCGAGGTCGTACGCGCGCCATTCCTGGGGCAGGTTCCGAGCGTGAAGACCTATGCCGTCATGCTGGCTCTGCTCGTCGTAGGCACAACCGCCACCATCATGCTGCAGCGCTCCCGCGGCAAGCGCATCGCTTTCTGGATCTGACCCATGGCCGAAATCAGCTTCAATAACGTCACCCTGCGCTATCCGATCTACAACAGCCGGAACATGTCGCTGCGCAACCAGTTGGTCCGTATTGCCACTGGCGGAACCATCGAACAAGAAAGCGGGCACCATACGGTAGTAACTGCCCTGCGGGACGTCAGCTTCCAGTTGAATGATGGCGACGCCGTTGGACTGGTCGGCCACAACGGCGCCGGAAAAAGCACCTTATTGCGAACAATTGCCGGTATTTATCAACCGGACAAAGGCGAAGTACACCGCAAAGGGCGCGTTGCCACCGTATTTGAAATCGGTGCCGGCCTGGAGCCAGAGCTCTCCGGTTACGAGAATATCGTCAACCTGGGAATGATGATGGGTCTAAGCCTGACTCAGGCCAAGGCTTTAACCCCGGATATAGAGGAGTTCACCGAGCTAGGGGACTTCCTAAACTTGCCGGTGCGCACATATTCCAGCGGGATGACGATGCGTCTAATGTTCGCCGTGGCAACCTCGATCACCCCGGAGATTCTCCTGATCGACGAAATGTTCGCCACAGGCGACGCGAACTTCCAGGAGAAGAGTCTGGCTCGCATCAAGAAGCTTATTTCTTCAGCAAAGATCTTTGTATTTGCCTCACACAACCCAAATCTAATACGCACCTACTGCAATCGACTGTTCAAGCTTGAGCACGGAAATCTGCAAGAGGCATCTTTCGATATTCTGGGCGGTCAGACTACTGGCCAGTAACCCAGCTTAGTCCAATTTTTCGGTAATCTGAGATGGATAGAGAACTCAACCTGTTTGAATACGAGACCAGCAGGCTTAAGGAGATTTACAGCCTGCTCTACCCGAATGATCGGGTGCTACTGCTGATCGAGAATACAGTTGAAAGCTCGTTCTCTCGCCCTGTCGTAATTGAATATAACGACACTTACCAGTTTATGAAAACAGGTGAGTCAAGCTATTTTCGCCTTGAACTAGGGATAGAGAAAGCAAATCTTCCTAGCAAGGTTATTCGAATTACAGCGAACTATCGAAACGCCCAAGCTGCTCCTTCGCCCAAACAGCTACCGCTGCGTTGGCGTGTCATTGGAAAGATCCGCCAAGCACTCTCGCACCGCACACCACTTGCCTATGAATGCATCAAGGAGCTTTACCTGAAGCGCCTTGAGCGCAGCGGACATAGCTATAACCGATTGCTGAATCTCGACAATCCCAAAAACCAACCCGGTGCCCGGAAAAGCCTCACCGCCGAAGGAAAGAAAGCCGCTCTGGTGTGCCTACACTGGTTGGACGTCGGCGGTGCAGAGTCTTTCGCAGTGGACAGTTGCCGCTTGTTTCAGGAGAAGGGTTACGAAACCATCGTACTATCGGCGCATAACGCTCGACGTCATTACTTCCAGAAGTTGGCGAATTCCCACAAGATTTACGAGCTTGATCGTCAAGTGCCAGCAGGCGAAGAAACCCGCTTCATCTGCGCCCTGATAAAACAGCAATCCATCTCTGTAATCCATAATCACCACAACTCCTATCTCTACGAGAGCCTGCCAGCGATTCGAATTCTGAACCCAGGTACTCAAGTCATAGACTCACTGCACATCGACGAGAAGAACCGATTCGGCGGTGGCTTCCCACGTGTATCCATTGTCTGGGCGAACTACATCGACCATCACCATGTCATCAGCCACCGCCTCAAGCATTTGCTGACAGCCCATGGTGTACATAGCCAAAACGTGATTCTCGGCCATCTGGGTAAGGACCTGACCCCTCCCTCGTCTTTCAGCATTGCTCAGTCGGTGGCAGCAAAGAGAATCCGGCTGTGTTTTGTTGGCAGGATGTCGGGACAGAAGCGACCACTATTGGCAGCAGCAATGCTCATCTGGGCAGTGAAAGAGGGACGCAGACAAGGAGTCGATGTAAAGGTAGATATAGTCGGCGACGGCTTCTATCTCCCGGCACTGCAGAGTTACATAAGGCATTCAGGTACCAACTCCGCGTTCACGCTGCATGGGGCATCTACCGATGTCGAAAAGCTGATGAAGCAGTGCGACATGTTGGTACTCGGCTCAGAAAACGAAGGCATAACACTTGTTGGCTATGAGGCGTTCCGAAATGGCTGCATGGTCGCCTCGACCAACGTCGGTGCGCAGAGTGAGTTGGTGCCCGATGAAATGCTGCTACCAGCCGGCACCTGGAAAGCCTACAAACACTGGAAAAAAGTGTTCCGCAGCACGCTGAATGACCCAGAGTTCGTACAACGTGCGCAAGTTGGCTTTATACAAAAAGCGCAAGCAATCGCCATCAGCCCGACTGCAGAAGAAGCAATCAGCAAATTACTGGACTAAGAAATGGATACAATCGCAGCTGTTGTCGTTACCTTCAATCGGGCAGATCTGCTCGACCAGGTTATAGCCCACCTCACTGAGCAGAGCCGCCGCCCTGATTGCCTGATCATCGTGGACAACGCATCCACCGACCATACGCAGGAAGTCATTGCAAAGCACATAGCCCTCGGCCGAATCAATATCGACAACTCCCGGCTACCACATAACATCGGTGGCGCGGGCGGTTTCTATCATGGGGCAAAGAAGGCCTACCTCGACGGGTACAGTGCTGTCTGGTTTATGGACGATGACACCATGCCCGAGGTAGAGGCCCTCGAGCATTTGGTCACCGATCTGGAGGGCTTCGAAAAGGACACTGGCTATCACCCGGCATTCATCTGCTCCACCGTTCTCTGGAAGAACGATGACCTTTGCGAGATGAACATTCCCAAACCCATTTGGGACTGGCCTCGCTTCCTCTTCAAGGACAACCGTGTAGCACTCGTCGAATGCTGTTCGTTCGTCTCGGTGCTGGTGCGACGCGAGAAGATCAAGGCCAGCGGTTATCCATTCCGCGACTTCTTCATCTGGTACGACGATGTCGAATACACCAAGCGCCTGACCCAATCCGGTTACCCGGGGCTACTCTCGGTACGTAGCAAGGTTCACCACCACCTTGCCGAAAACAAAGGTGTCAACTACTCGATGATCACTAACGGAAACTCGTGGAAGTACCGTTTCGGCATCCGCAACGAGGCTGCCGTCATCCTCCGCGACCAAGGATTCCTGCGCTATCTGCATTTCGGTGCGTCTCGCCTGCGCGAGGCCTACCGCTGCGACATTGACCGGAAGACCAAGAAAGAACTGTTCACGGCATTCCTGTCGGCCTAC
>CBIGPF010000098.1:0-22059 GCA_966191535.1 uncultured Pseudomonas sp.
CATCGCCATGTTCGGCCAGCACCTGGGCCGCGTCGAGCTCGCGCCCTTCCGCATGGAGCCCGAGCCGCGTATGCCGGTGTCGCCGGTCGCCACCTTCCACCCCGCCGCCGCGCCGGTCGACGAAGAGATCATCGACGCGGTGTTCGACGACACGCCCGCGCCGCCACGTCCCAAGGCCGACGTGGTTCGCCTGGACGAGTGGCGCCGCGCGCATCAGGGCAAGAAGGTCGGCGACTAGAGCTGCGCGCGAATCTTCTGCCAGTCCTCTTCCACCGCCGCCGTCATCGCCTTGCGCAACAACCGGCAGCGTCCGCGATGCCAGGGTGATGTGCGCCGCCGCTGGTTGCGCCGGCAGGCTTCGAACAGCCAGTCCGGATCGAAACCGTCCCAGACGCCCGCCGTCACCCAAGTGTTGGCCCAGACCACCGGCGCCACTTCCAGACGATAGATGGCGTCCAGCTCATCGACACTGAATCCGCTGATCGACAGGATGCCCGCGATCGCGGCGCGATCGCCTTCGTCCAGCTCGGTGTCCAGCCACAGCTCGGACAGCGCCAGCCAGACGGACTCGCGGGCCGGGTCGTTCATTCGTGGCCCAGCAGGAAGCGCGACACGCGCTCGGCGCTGTCTTCGGGGAATTCCTGCATGAAGCAGTGGCCGCCATCGACGCACTGGCCGCTCACCACCGTGTTCGCTGCGCACCAGCGCGCCACCGACTTGGGCACGAACGGGTAGGTGCGCTCGCCGAACAGCACCTGGGTCGGTGTCACCACCTTGTTCAGCGACGGCCACAGGCGCTTCGGGAAGGAGCTGAAGATTTCTGCCTCGCGGCTGGGCCGGCATTTCAGCTCGACGCCCGCCTCGGTGCGTTTCATCGCGTTCTCCACGTAGGCCCAGAGCGCCGCGTCGGTCCAGCCCTTGAAGATGCCGCGGCCGTGCAGGCCGGCATAGGCCGCCTCGCGGTCCGGCCACTGGCTGCGTCGTGCGCGCGCCTTCTGCACCATGGTGCGGCGCTTGTGCAGGCCAAGCACTTCCGAGAGCGCCATCACGCCGATCATCGCCGGGGTGAAAAGCACCGGGTCGAGCAGTACCGCGCGACGGAACAGCTCGGGATGACGGCCCAGGATCAGGCTGGTGAGCACACCACCGAAGCTGTGCCCGGCCGCGTAATGCGGTACTTCGCCAAATACCCTGTTGCCAGCCTGGAAGGCCTCCACCGCCATCTCGGCGTTGCGGTTCCAGCCGTGGAAGCGCCCGCCGTGGTCGCTGTCGCCATGGCCCTGGACGTCGCATAGCCAGAGGTCGAAATCCTGCGCCAGGACCTTCAGCATCGGCTCGTAGGCACGACCGCAGAAACCGTTGCCATGCAGGAAGTGCAACAGCGGCTTGCCACTGGGCTCGCTGCGCCAACCGCGCAGGGTGAAACCGGCGGACCCTTCGTGGGTCCAGGACGACAACTGCATCGAAGCTCTCCATCGGGATCCCGGCAGTGTAGCGAGGCGGCAGGGCGACGGACCAGCACGCGGTCGTGCTATTGTCGCCGACCGTTGGTCGAACCCCGTCGAACATGTCGCCTACCCGCCCCCTTCGCCTGCTGCTGATCTGCCTGCTCCTGCTGGCCGGGCTGGTGCTGTCGGTGTTCTGGGCGGGCGAGAAGGCGCGGCATCGTGCGCTGCTGGCTGAAGCGGAGGCCGCCCACGAACAGCTCGGCCTCTACGCCAACTCCCTGCACACCCTGATCGAACGCTTCCGCAGCATTCCCGCCGTGCTCGCGCTGGACCCGGAACTGCGCGCGGCCATGCGCGGCCCGGTGACCGGCGAACTGCAGCACCGGCTCAACCTCAAGCTGCAGGAAATCAACGGCGCGGCACGCTCCTCGACCCTGGAACTTCTGGACCACACCGGCCTCGCCGTGGCCGCCAGCAACTGGAACCTGCCGGTCAGCTATGTCGGCCACAACTACGGCTTCCGCCCCTACTTCCGCCAGACCATCGCCCAGGGCGCCGGGCGCTTCTACGCGGTCGGCGTGACCAGCGGGATTCCCGGCTACTTCCTGTCCAACGCCCTGCGCGACGACGACGGCCGCTTCCTCGGCGCCATCGTGGTCAAGCTGGAATTCCCCGACCTGGAGCGCCAGTGGAGCCAGACCCCGGACGTGGTGCTGGTGAGCGACAGCAAGGGCGTGGTGTTCCTCGCCAACCATCCGCGCTGGCGCTATCGCGAGCTGCTGCCGCTGGACGCCGTGGCCCGCGCCGAAATGGCCGACACCCGCCAGTACCACAAGCAGCCGCTCAGCGCGCTGCCGCACCGGACGCTGGAATCCTTGGGCGAGCACGCGCGCATGGTCCGCGTCGACGGCCAGGACATCAGCGGCGACTACCTCTGGCAATCCGTCGGCCTGCCAGAGGACGAGTGGACCCTGCACCTGCTGCGCAACCCGCACGGCGTGCAATCCGACGTCACCAGCGCGCGCCTGGCCGCCGCCGGCGTCTGGCTGGCGCTGGTGTTCCTCGTGCTCTGGTTGCAGCAGCGCCGTCGCCTGGCCCGCCTGCGCCAGCGCAACCAGGAAGAGCTGGAACGCCTGGTCGAACAACGCACCGCCGCCCTGCGCACCGCCCAGGATGGCCTGGTGCAGGCCGCCAAGCTGGCCGCGCTGGGGCAGATGTCCGCCGCACTGGCCCACGAGATCAACCAGCCGCTCACCGCCCAGCGCATGCAACTGGCCAGCGTGCGCCTGCTGCTCGACGCCGGCCGCCAGGACGACGCCCGCGCCGCGCTGACAAGGGTCGATGAACTGCTCGAACGCATGGCCGCGCTCACCGGCCACCTGAAGACCTTCGCCCGCAAGACCCCGGGCGGCCTGCGCGAGCGCATCGAGCTGGGCCACGTGATCGAGCAGGCGCTGCAACTACTCAGCGTGCGCATCCGCGCCGAACGCGTGGAGATCAGCCAGGAACTCGACCTGCCCGCCTGGGTGCTCGGCGATGCGATCCGCCTGGAACAGGTGCTGGTCAACCTGGTCCGCAATGCGCTCGATGCGGTGGCCAACATCGACCCGCCGCAGATCCGCCTGACCCTGCGCCGCGACGATGCGCACTGGTGCCTGGAAGTGGCCGACAACGGTCCGGGCATCGACGACGCGCACCTGGCCAGCGTCTTCGACCCCTTCTTCACCACCAAGCCGGTGGGCGAAGGACTGGGCCTGGGGCTGGCAGTATCCTATGGCATCGTCCACGAACTCGGCGGACGCCTCGACGCCGCCAACCAGCCCACCGGTGGCGCGGTGTTCCGCCTCAGCCTGCCGGCCGCCAGCGAAGAAAGAAGACCATGAGCGAGACCATCCTCTTCGTCGACGACGAAGCCGCCATCCGCGACGCCGTGCAGCAGTGGCTGCAACTCTCCGGTTTCGACGTGCGCCTGTGCAGCAGCGCCGACGAGTGCCTGAAAAGCATCTCCCGCGAGTTGCCCGGCGTAGTCATCAGCGATGTGCGCATGCCCGGCACCGATGGCCTGGCCCTGCTCGAACGTCTGCAACAGATCGACCGCGACCTGCCGGTGATCATGGTCACCGGCCACGGCGACGTACCCATGGCGGTGCAGGCGATGCGCCAGGGCGCCTACGACTTCATCGAGAAACCCTTCACCCCCGAGCGCCTGCTCGACAGCCTGCGCCGCGCCCTGGAAAAACGCCGGCTGGTCCAGGAGAACCGACAGCTGCGTGAACAGGCGGCGCTCAAGGACCAGATCGAATCGCGCCTGCTCGGCGTCTCGCGGCCCATGGAAACCCTGCGCCGCCAGATCATGGCGCTGGCCGGCACGCCGGTGAACGTGCTGATCCGCGGCGAGACCGGCAGCGGCAAGGAGTTGGTCGCGCGCTGCCTGCACGACTTCGGCCCGCGCGCCGGCAAGCCCTTCGTCGCGCTGAACTGCGCAGCGATCCCCGAGCAGTTGTTCGAGACCGAACTGTTCGGCCACGAAAGCGGCGCCTTCACCGGCGCCCAGGGCAAGCGCATCGGCAAACTGGAGCATTCCAACGGCGGCAGCCTGTTCCTCGACGAGATCGAAAGCATGCCGCTGGCCCAGCAGGTGAAGCTGCTGCGCGTGCTGCAGGAACAGCAACTGGAGCGCCTGGGCTCGAACCAGAGCATCAAGGTGGACCTGCGGGTGATCGCCGCGACCAAACCGGACCTGCTCGAAGAGGCCCGCGCCGGGCGTTTCCGCGAGGACCTCGTGTACCGCCTCAACGTCGCCGAGCTGCGCCTGCCGCCGCTGCGCGAACGCCGCGAGGACATCCCGCTGCTGTTCGAGCACTACGCACTGCTGGCCAGCGAGAAATTCGCCCGCGAAGCGACGCCGCTGTCCGCCAGCGAACTGGCCCGCCTGCTCGCCCACGACTGGCCGGGCAACGTGCGCGAACTGGCCAACGCCGCCGAGCGCCACGTGCTCGGCCTGGACCGCGCCGAGCTGCCGATCGAGCCGGCCGGCAATGGCCTGTTCGAACGCATGGAAGCCTACGAGGCCGAGTGCATCCGCCAGGCGCTGGGCCAGTGCAAGGGCGACATCAAGGCGGTGATGGAGCTGCTCGGCCTGCCGCGCCGCACCCTCAACGAGAAGATGCAGCGCCACGGGCTGAGCCGCGGGGATTACCTGGGCGAGGTCTGAGCCAACTGCTCGGCGAAGAACCAGCCGGTGCACCAGCGTGCCAGCGGCCAGAGCAGCGCCAGCAGCAGGATCGCCGGCGGCAGCAGGTAGAGCGGCAGGCTGCTGGCGTTCAGCGAGCTGTAGGCGGCGAACACCACCAGGACCGACACCAGCGCGACCGCAACCACCCACAGCACGAGCAGCAGCAACGCGCAGGCCAGAACACGGCCGGCGGCGAAGCGCGTGACCTGTGGCGGCAGACGCGTGTGCACCGCCGCCATGACAATGGCGAAGGGCAGCAGGCAGCCCGACAACAGAAGCCAACTGTCTGCCCCGACGTACAGGTAAAGCACCGCGTAGCTGAGCACGGCCGACACCTTGTAGATCAGCGCGCTGAAACAGAGCGCCACGCCCAGCGACAGGTGCCAGGACGGCAGAACCAGGACCTGCCCCGGTGCCAGCCGCTCGGAGCGGGAGCGCGCTAGGTAGAGAGCCAGCCAGAGCGGCAACAGGCAACCCAGGACCAGGCTGATCAGCGACGTGACCTGGCCATACAAGGCCATCCATAAAGTCCGGGTGTCCTGCTCGAACGCCCACTGATAGAACGACACGCTCAGGTAGGACACCACCGTACTGACAACCACGGTGGCGATCAGATAGGCCACACCAAAGCCCACCAGCAGCCCGGCCATCGGCTGGAACCGCGCAATGCCATGCCGCTCGCGCTGGTAGTGCACCAGCAGCAGGACCGCCGCCGCGTAGAAGACCAGGCCGCCCAGCCAGTTCCCCAGCAACATCGGCAAGTACTGTGGCAGGCGCTCGCGGTAGTTGCCCAGGTTGCCGATCCACTGCACGGCGTTGCCGCCGATGAAGGCCACCGCCGCCGCGACGATCATCGCGGCAACAAACTGCAGGGGCTGGCCGGCGGTCGACGGCGCAGCGGCGGCTGGCGCCGTGAGCGGGGCATGGGGTGTCGCAAAGGGATTATCGGTGGTCATCTCGGCATCCTTGTCGAATCCGGCCCGTAGCGCGGAGTGCGCCCAGCCTAGCAGCCCGCCGCGGCTTTCCACAGGCATAAAAAAAGGCCGCTGATAGCAGCGGCCTTGAGACGGACGTCGATCTGGAGCAATCAAGAATCGGCGTCGGGAAGCTTGCCGGCGGTGAGGCCGGTAACGACGCTGCTCGAAAACCGCATCGTTGGGTCAAGTATATTGACCGATTGGACAAGAATACAGATCGACTGCAGCGAAAGACTGTTACCACATCTGTAACAGTCGCCGTTGAAGTACTGAATTTCAGGCAAAAAAAAACGCCGCATGTCTTATGCGGCGCAAGGTGTTGAGAAGCCCGGCTCACGCTCCGGACCTCCCGGGGGAAGCGGCCGATCAGGAATCGGAACGCCTGTCAGCGGCGGCCTTGGCAGTCTGCTCGGCGGACTGGGCCTGCTGCTGGGCAATCACTGCTTCGTTGGCCTTGACCATCTTGTCGGCCATCAGGCGCGATTCTTCGGCGAAGCTCAGCTGAGTGAAGGACAGCGAGCAGACGGACAGCAGGGCAGCAACATAAAGCGAACGGGACATGACGGTGATCCTTTCTGAACACCCGATTGGTCGGGGTTGATGAAAGGTTACGGCGCAACAGTCCCTCGAAAAATAGCTAGCTAACCAACAAAGCATTGCCTAAAAAGCAACAATCCGCGCCGATCGTCCGGAAACACCGATATAGAGCGGCTGCGGCGATCCGCCACGCTGGCCAGAAGATATCAGGGCGACTCAAGCCCAGTTGACGGGATCGTTGAGCGCTGCTTCGTCTTCCTCGAAGACCTTGGGCAACTCCGCCTTGAGGAACTCGACCCAGGTGCGGATCTTCGCGTCAAGGAAGCGCCGCGACGGGTACAGCGCATAGATCTGCCGCACGTGCAGGCTGTGCCGGGGTAACACGCGCACCAGCGAACGACGGCGCAGCGCGGGCGCGGCGACGTAGCTGGGCAGCAGGCAGATACCCATGCCGGCGGCGGCGGCGCCGGTCAGCGCCTCGGCGACGTTGACCATGAAGGTGTCGCGCGGGCGGATCACGCTTTCCTCGTTGCCCTCCTCGAACGCCCAACCTTCGGGGAAGGTCGGGTCCTGCAGGCGCAGACACTGGTGCTGGTGCAGGTCGGCGACGCTGGTCGGGGTGCCCCGCCGCTTGAGGTACTCGGGGCTGGCGCAGAGCACGCTGTAGATGGTGCCCAGGGTCTGGGCGACGAACTCGGAGTCGGGCAGCTCGCGGTCGCGGGTGATCACCACGTCCTGGCCTTCCTCGAGAATGTCCGGATGGCGCTGGGCCAGGGTCAGCTCGATGTAGACCTCGGGGAAGGACTCGCAGTAGCGCGAGATCAGCGGGATCAGGTGCTGCTGGCCAAGGCCGGTGAGCGAATGCACGCGCAGGCGGCCACGCGGTTTCAGGTGCGCGCCGCTGGCCTCGGCCTCGGCTTCCTCGACGTCGGCGAGGATTTCCCGGCAGCGCAGCAGGTAGCGTTCGCCGGTCTCCGTCAGCGCCAGGCGTCGTGTCGTGCGGTGCAGCAGGCGGGCTTCGAGCTGGGATTCGAGGTCGGAGACCACGCGCGAGACCTGGGCTGTGGATAACCCCAGGGCGTTGGCGGCGGCGGTGAAACTGCCGGCATCCACCACCCGGACGAATGCCCGCATCGCGTGAAGTACGTCCATGCTTCCCCCTGCTTGTTCATTCTTGTCGGAGGCGCTTGTAGGAGACGACAACCATTGTTGTCCGCGCCGCAAAACTGAATCGCAGTATAGGGTCGTTTTTTGCCGATTGTTACCACGTATAGTGCTGGCCAGGTCGCTGCAGCAACGTTGGGCATACCAGGCTCATCGTACGGCCGCCGATACACCAATCGACGGCTATCTCCCCCGCGCATATCCGCTGCAGCGACTGATTTTTTCTCCAGGGGCGGTCATCTTCGCGGATGACCGCCCTTTTTCATTTCTGGCCGCAGTGTCAGGAGTTGAGCCGAAATATGTAGGAGCGAGCTTGCTCGCGAACCACTTCACTCCGGAGTCGCCGGGGAATCTGTTCGCGAGCAAGCTCGCTCCTACAGAAAAGCACTCAGCGCGGCAGCGGGTACAGGCGCTCGTCGAACTGCTCCAGGCGCACGAACTCCAGCGGCTGGTCGCTCTCCAGGTGCTGCAGGCGGTCCTGGTACTGGCGCAGGAAGTCCTGGCGCGCCTCGTTGCTGATGTAAGGCACGTGCCAGGCCACGAAGGGCGGCAGCACGGTCATGCCGGTGTAGGCCAGGGTGCCGCGCAGGATCGGCCGCAGCATGTCTTCCAGCGGGCCGTGGATGGCGCCGTCACCGAACATGTGGTCGCGGCCGCCGAGGGTCACGCTGACCAGCGCCTTCTTGCCGGCGAGGCCGCCCTGGTCGTAGAAGCGCTTGCCGCCGTAGCAGATGCCCGAGACCAGCACGCGGTCGAACCAGCCCTTGAGGATGGCCGGCGCGGAGAACCAGTAGATCGGGAAGTTGAAGATCACCAGGTCCGCCCAGAGCAGCTTGTCCAGCTCGGCCTGGATGTCGGCGGCGATGGTCTTGGCCTTGGCGCCTTCACGTTGCTCCAGGGCATAGACCAGATACTCGGGGTTGGCGCGGGCGCCGAAGTCGGCGGCGCTGGCCACCGGGTTCCAGTTCATCGCGTAGAGGTCGGAGACCTGCACGTCATGGCCCTGGCCGCGCAGGGTTTCCTCGGCGAGCTGGTACAGCGCGGTGCTGAAGGATTGCGGTTCGTTGTGGGCGTGGACGATCAGTACGTTCATGTGGATTCCTGGCCAGAAAGGCGGTACCTGGCGGATCGGCGTGCTGGCTCGGCACCCTCTCCCCAGCCCTCTACCTGACGGGAGAGGGAGTATTCATGTTCATCCTTCAGCACCGTCTCCCGCCGGTAACACCGAAATGCTTTTGCCCCCTCTCCCGCTTGCAGGAGAGGGCTGGGGAGAGGGTGCTCTTCAGGCGCTCAGAGTTGAATGGCCTTGAGTTCGACGAACTCGTGCAGGCCCTGCTCGCCCCATTCGCGGCCGTTGCCGGATTGCTTGTAGCCACCGAACGGCGCCCGGTAGTTGAAGGCACCGCCGTTGACGAAGCATTGGCCGGCGCGCATCTGCCGGGCGAGGCGCAGGCCATCCTCGCGGTCGCCCGCCCACACGGCGCTGGACAGGCCGAACGGCGAATCGTTGGCGATGGCAATGGCCTCGGCCTCATCGGCGTAGGGAATCAGGCACAGTACCGGGCCGAAGATTTCCTCGCGGGCGATGCGCATCTGGTTGTTCACCCCGGCAAAGATCGTCGGCTGCACATAGTGACCGTGTTCCAGATGCGCCGGGCGCTCGGCGCCACCGCAGACCAGTTGCGCACCCTCTTCCTGGCCAACGCGCAGGTAGTCGAGCACGGTGCGGCGCTGGCCGCCCGAGCACATCGGGCCGAGGAAGCTGTCCGCATCCTGCGGGTCGCCCATCTTCAGCGCGAGGGTTTCGGCGCGGGCGATTTCCACGGCCTCGGCATAGCGATGGGCCGGCAGCAGCATGCGGGTCAGTGCGGTGCAGGTCTGCCCGGAGTTGATCATCACGTCCTGCACGCCGTGGCGCACGGCGGCGGCCAGGTCGGCATCGGCGGTGATCAGGAACGGCGACTTGCCGCCCAGCTCCAGGCACACACGCTTGACCGTCGGCGCCGCCGCTTCGGAGACCTTGATGCCCGCGCCGGTGGACCCGGTGAAGGACACCATGTCCACGTCCGGATGCCGTGCCAGGGCTTCGCCGACCTTGGAGCCGGGGCCGCTGACCAGGTTGAACACGCCGGCAGGCAGGCCGATGGCGTGGACCATGTCGGCCAGCAGGAAGGCGTGCAGCGGGGTGTCCTGGCTCGGCTTGACCACCACGGTGCAGCCGGCGGCGAGCGCTGGGGCGAGCTTGCCGATCAGTTGGTGCAGCGGGTAGTTCCAGGGGTTGATGAAGGCGCAGACGCCCACCGCTTCCTTCACCACCAGCGAGTTGCCGACCTCGCGCACCTCGTCCATGTGCGCGGCCATCGCCGCGTAGCTTTCCAGGCCCTCGATCGGTCCGTCGACCTGCACCATGCGGCACCACTGCACGGGCATGCCCAGCTCGGCGGTGATCAGCGCGGCCATCTCGTCGGCGCGGTTCTTCAGTTGTTCGGCAAGGGCGCGGATGTAGCCGGCGCGCACGTGGGACGGAGTCTGCGACCACGCCGGGAAGGCGCGGCGCGCGGCGTCCACCGCGCGGTTCACGTCGCCTTCGCCACCCAGCGGCACACGACCGACCGTTTCTTCGGTGGCCGGGTTCTGCACCTCGGCCATGCCCTGCCCCTGCGGCGCCACCCAGGCGCCGTCGATGTAGAGCTGTGTACGGTCATGCATAACGTTTTTCCTTGAGCAGTTCGGCGGCGCACAGGGCGATGCGCCGGCAGGCTTCGCGCAGCGGTTCAGCGCCGAGTACCAGGCCCAGGCGGATATGCCCGGCGGCGCTGGGGCCGAAGGCTTCGCCGGCCAGCACGGAGACGCCGTGGCGATCCAGCAGCAGGTCGGAGAAGTCCTGGGCAGAGAGCCCCGTGGCGCGGATATCCACCATCACGAACATGCCGCCATCCGGGCGCAAGGCGCGCACGCCGACGCAATCGGCGAGGCAGTCGAGCACCAGGTCGCGGCGCTGGCGGTAGGCCTCACGCATGGCCTCCAGTTCCGGCAGCCTGGCTTCCAGCGCAGTGCAGGCGGCGTCCTGGATGAAGTCCGGCGAGCCGTAGAGCATGCACAGGGCGAGGTTTTCCAGGTGCGCGCAGAGTTCCTGCGGGCCGACCACCCAGCCCACGCGCCAGCCGGTCATGGCGTGGGATTTCGACAGGCTGTTGAGGGTCGCGGTGCGCCCGGCCATGCCCGGCAGGCTGGCGGGGCTGATGTGCTCGCCGTCGAACAGCAGCTCGCTGTAGACCTCGTCGGAAATCATCCACAGGTCGTTGCCGATGCACAGCTCGGCCAGCGCTTCCCAGGTGGCGCGCGGCAGGCTGGCGCCGGAGGGGTTATGCGGGCTGTTGATGGCCAGCGCGCGGGTACGCGGGGTGATCAGCGCAGCGACGTCCTCGGCCTGCACACGGAAGCCGTGCTCGGAGCGTACCGACACCGGGATAACCTTGGCGCCGCAGGCACCGAACACCGCTTCGTAGGTGACGTACATCGGCTCGGCAACGATCACCTCGTCACCCGGATTGAGCACGCACTGCGCCACGGCATACAGCGCGCACTGGGCGCCGGCCAGCACGACCACGTCATCGGCGGTGACAGCCTGGCCGCTGCGCTGGGTATGACGGCGGGCGATGGCTTCGCGCAACGAGCGCTTGCCGCGCACGTCGGCGTAATGGGTGTTGCCGGCCAGCAGGCTGTCGATGGCCGACTGCACGATGGGCACCGGGGTGTCGAAGTCCGGGTCGCCGACCGACAGCAGCAGGATGTCGTCGCCCTGCTCCATGCGCGCCAGGGCGCGGTAGTGGATGTCCCAGGCGGCGGCGCCGTCGCCGGCGATGCGTTGGGTGAATTGTGAATATCGCATTCTCATTCTCCTGAGCCTGTTCAAGACCTGTCTGAGCGCCGCTCAGGCAAGGCGAAAGCAGGCGAAAAAGCGCAGTTTGGCGCGCCAAATGAGCATTTTGAGCCTGCTTTCAACGCAGCATGAGCAAGCGCAGGCAGGTATTGGACTGGCTCAGCGGGCGCAGGCGTGTTTCAGCTCGATTAGGGTGACGCCCGGATGGCCGAAGCCGGTGCGCAGGTCGCGCTCCAGTTCGTCCAGGCTCTGCGGCTGGCGCATCTCGCAGCCGTAGGCGCGGCCGAGCAGGGCGAAGTCAGGGTTGCGCGGCAGGACGCCGATGGGCTCGATGTCCAGGCCGATCATGTCGTCGCGGATCTGCCCCAGCGCATCGTTGTTCCACAGCAGCACCACCAGCGGGCTGTCCAGCTCCTCGGTGGCGGTGGCCAGCTCCTGCGCGGTGTAGAGGAAGCCGCCGTCACCGACCAGCACCAGGCCGGGACGCTCCGGCGCGCCGAACTTGGCACCGATGCCGGCGGGCACGCCGTAGCCGAGGGTGCCGTAGCCGGTGGGGTGCAGCCAGCCGCGCGGCGCCTTGCTCGGATAGAGGTAGTTGGCGGTGTAGGCCAGCTGGGTCATGTCGCTGGCGATGAAGGCGTTGTCCGGCAGGACCTTGGCAATACGCTCCAGGATCGACTGGTGGATACGTTGCAGCGGCGCGTGACCGGCCTCGATCTGCGCACGCAGTTCGGCAATGCGCGACTGCGCTTTCGCGGCGTCGCGGGTCGCACTCGGCAGCGCGGCGAGCAGCGCCTGGGCGGTAGCCTTCGAGTCGCCCAGCAGCGCCACGGCACTCGGGTAGAAGTCGTTGAACTTGCGCGAATCGACGTCGACGCGGATCACCTCACCGTTGACCGGCAGGCGGTCGCGCCAGAAGTCGGTGTCGGCCATTTCGGTGCCGATGGCCAGGACCACGTCGGCCTCGGCGATCATGTCCCAACCGGCCTGGGTGCACAGGGTCGCACCGGCGGACAACGGCGCTTCCGGCGCCAGCAGGCCCTTGCCGGCGACGCTGGTGAACAGCGGCGCGGCCAGGCGTTCGCTCAGCGCGGCCAGGGCATCGCCAGCATGCAGCGCGCCACCGCCGGCGATGATCATCGGGCGCTGGGCGGCCTGGAGTTTATCCACAGCCTGCTGGAGCGCGTCGGCGCTCGGCTGGCCACGGCCGGCGCGGCGCACGACTTCGTGGGTCCAGTCGCGGGCGACCGGGTTGGCCAGCACGTCCAGCGGCACGGAGATATGCACCGGGCGCGGGCGCTCGCTGTCGAACACGGCGTAGGCGCGGGCGATCAGCTCGGGCAGGTCTTCGGCGCTCAGGGCGACGGCGGAGAACGCGGTGATCGGCGCGGTCATGGCGCGCTGGTCCTGGGTCTCGTGCAGGCAGCCCCAGCCCTTGCCCAGGCTGGCGGTGTGGTTGACGCTGGAGATCACCAGCATCGGGATCGAATCGGCATAGGCCTGGCCGATGGCGGTGGCGGCGTTGGTCACCCCCGGCCCGGTGATGATGAAGGCCACGCCGGGCTTGCCGCTGACGCGCGCATAGCCGTCGGCCATGAAGCCGGCGCCCTGTTCGTGACGGGTCAGCACGTGGCGGATGCCGCTGCCAGGCAGACCGCGGTACAGCTCCAGGGTGTGCACACCGGGAATGCCGAACACGGTGTCGACGCCGTAGTTGGCCAGCAGGCGTACCAGGGCCTGGCCGCCGGTGAGTTTCTTGTCGTTTTGCATGAACGATCTCCCGAACTGTTCTTCGGCGGATAACCGCAAGCGGTTATTCGCCCTACTCGTTGGGGCCAACGCCGAGTGTCCGGCGTGCGGCGTTTTTGCTCCCTCTCCCTTCAGGGAGAGGGCTGGGGAGAGGGGCTTTTGTCGGTGGCACCGAGTTCCGGGGCCACTACCCTCTCCCCCAGCCCCTCTCCCGCAAGCGGGAGAGGGGAGCGTTCGTGTTCTTCCTTCAGGCCCTGCTGCAGGTCATTCAGCGGTGCGGATCAGCGCATCCACCGCCACGGCGCCATCGGCGTCCGCCAGCAGCGGGTTCACGTCCAGTTCCAGCAGGTTGTCCACGTGCTCGCAGGCGTAGTCGGCGACGGCACGGATGGCTTCCACCAGCGCCTCCAGGTTCACCGCCGGGCGACCGCGGAATCCGGTGAGCAACGGCGCACTGCGCAGGCTCAGCAGGGCATCGCGGATCGCCGCATCGGTGGTCGGCAGCAGCAGGCTGCGGCTGTCCTTGAGCAGCTCGACGAGGATGCCGCCGGCGCCCAGCACCAGCGCCAGGCCGAAGCCGTTCTCGCGCTTGATGCCAACGATCAGCTCGGCCAGCGGCGGGTTCGCCATGCGTTCCAGCAGCACCTGGTCGAAGGGCACGCCAGGTGCGTGACGAGCGATGTTCTCGCGCATGTCGAACAGCGCAGCTTCCAGCGCTGCCTCGTTGCGCAGGTTGAGCGCCACGCCGCCGGCTTCGGTCTTGTGCGGCAACTGCGCGCTGACCACTTTCAACGCCAGCGGGAAGCCGACATCGGTGGCCGCTTCGCGGGCCTGGGTCGGCGTGCTCAGGGCGGCACGCGGCAGCGGCAGACCGAAGGGCTTCAGCGCCTGCTTGGATTGCCACTCGTCCAGCAGTCGTCCTTCGCTGTCCAGCGCCTGCGGGCAGAGCGGCACCAGCGCGGCTTCGCCACGGGCCAGCAGCACGTCGCGGCGCTGACGGTAGTGGGCGATGCGGCCCCAGGCGGCAAGGCCGTCTTCCACGCCTTGCAGCGCGGCGACGCCGTGGGAATGCAGCAGTTCGCGAGCATGTTTGGGCAGCAGTTCCGGCAGCGCGGAGGCGATGAAGCCGACCTTGTCGTGACGCTTCAGCGCGGCGCAGTAAAGCTCCAGCAGCAGGTCGCACTGCGGGCGTTCGCCGGTTTCCTCGCCGGGGTAGTCCAGCACCAGCAGGGCGGCATCGGCGTCGGTCTGCAGAGCGCTGTCGAGCATTCGGTCCAGCGCCGGGCCGTCACCCCAGATGGCGGTGGTGAAGTCCAGCGGGTTGGCGATGTTGGCGTAGTCCGGCAGCACCTGGGCCAGTTCGGCGCGCTGCGCGTCGACCAGCTTGGGCAGGCTCAGGCCGTTGCGTTCGGCGTAGTCGGCAATCAGCCCGGCATCACCGCCGGAGCAGGCCAGCGCGGCAAGGCTGGGGCCGGCCGGCAGGTTGCCGCAGGCGGCGGCCTTCAGGGTTTCGATGAAGCTCACCGGGCCGCTGACGCGGATCACTCCGAGACGGTCGAACAGCGCGTCATACAGCGCGTCGGAGCCGGCCAGGGAGCTGGTGTGGCTGAGCGCGAGTTCGGCGCCGATCTCGGAAACGCCGGTCTTCAGGGCGATCACCGGGATCCCTTTCTGCAGTGCCTTGAAGGCGGCGCGAGCGAAGCCGGGCACGTTCTTCAGACCTTCCAGGTGCAGGCCGATGGCGGTGACGCGCGGTTCGTCGAGCAGCACGTCCATCAACTCGGCCACGCCCAGCTGCGCCTGGTTGCCCACCGACGCCATGTAGGCGATGGGCAGCGAGCGGTCGCTCATGGACAGGTTGTAGGCGAAGTTGCCGCTCTGGGTCAGCACCGCCACGCCCTTCTCCACCAGGTGCCCGCCATGGGCCACCGGCCACAGCGCGGAGCCGTGCAGGTAGTCGAGCAGGCCGTAGCAGTTGGGGCCGAGCAGGGCCATGTCGCCGGCGCTGGCGAGCAGGCGGCGCTGCAGGGCTTCGCCCTTGGCGCCGGTCTCGGCGAAACCGGAGGCGTAGCAGATGGCACCGCCGGCGTCCTTGGCGGCCAGTTCGGCAACGGCCTGCAGGGTCAGGTCGCGGTTGGTGGCGACGAACACCGCGTCCGGCCCTTCGGGCAGATCGGCGATGCTGCGCACGCAGGGCACGCCTTCGAGTTCGTCGTATTGCGGGTTGACGAGCCACATCTGGCCGGCAAAGCCGCCTTCGGCGCAGCGCTTGAGCGCGCGCGCCATGCTGCGGCCGCCGATGAAGGCCAGGTGCCGGGGCGCCAGCAGGCGCTGGAGGTTTTCTCTTTTCATGTCGAGTCTCGGTACAGGGCTCTGCCCTCTCCCCCAGCCCCTCTCCCTGAAGGGCGAGGGGAGCTTTCGGGTTCATCCTTCAACGCACGGTGTCAGCCCAAGCGCCGAATCGCTCTTGCCCCCTCTCCCTTCAAGGAGAGGGCTGGGGAGAGGGTCTATCCGGCAGCGCCGTCCACTCCCCGAAGAACACCCGCCATCAGCGCAGCAGCGGACGCAGCAGTTCGCGGGAAATGATGTGGCGCTGGATTTCCGAGGTGCCTTCCCAGATGCGCTCGATGCGCGCGTTGCGCCAGATACGTTCAACCGGACCTTCGTCCATCAGGCCCATGCCGCCGAAGATCTGCACGGTCTCGTCGGCGACCTTGCCCAGCACTTCGCTGGCGAACAGCTTGGCCATGCCGGCTTCGCCGTCGGTCATGCTGCCGCGATCCATCTTCCAGGCGGTGTGCAGGGTCATCAGCTCGGCGGCACGGATCTGCGTGGCCATGTCGGCGAGCTTGAAGGAGATGCCCTGGTAGCTGCCGATGGCCGCGCCGAACTGCTTGCGGTCGGCCGACCATTGCAGTGCCAGGTCCAGCGCGCGCTGAGCCTGGCCGACGCAGTTGGCAGCCACCATCACGCGGCCAGCGGTGAGCCAGGCGTTGGCCACTTCCCAACCCTTGTCGACTTCACCGAGGACCTTGGAGGCCGGTACGCGGCAGTCGTCGAAGAAGATCTCGTAGGTGTGGTAGCCCTTGTTGCTCACACATTTCGGGCCACGGCGCACGGTCATGCCGGCGGTGCCCTTGTCCACCAGGAAGGCGGTGACGGCGTTGCGCTTCTTGCCATTGCGCTCGAAGGTGTCGGTCACCGCGAAGACAATGGCGAAGTCGGCGTGGCCGGCATGGCTGATGAAGTGCTTGGAGCCGTTGATGACGAAGTCGTCACCGTCGCGCACGGCGCGGGTCTTGATCGAGTTGGCGTCGGAACCGGCGCCCGGTTCGGTGAGGGCGAAGCAGTCGATCTTCTCGCCCTGCACCACCGGCAGCAGGTAGTCCTGGATCTGCTCGCCCTTGCAGGCCATGAGGATCTTCGAGGGACGCGCGACGAACACGTGCAGCGCCCAGGACACCTTGGACAGCTCGCGCTCGACCAGCGCCTGGGACAGGTAGTCCAGGCCGCCACCGCCGACTTCCTCGGGCATGTTGAAGGCGTAGAAGCCGGCTGCCAGGGCCTTGCCGCGAATCTTCGCCGCCAGCTCCGGGGACACCGCGTCGGCGCGGTCCACTTCTTCTTCGTACGGCAGCAGCTCTTTCTCGACGAAAGCCTTGACCGCCTCGACGAGCATTTCCTGTTCCTGGGTCAGCTGGAAATCCATCACATCACCTGCAGCCGTTAGCGGCCTTTGAATTGGGGGGAGCGTTTCTCGGCCACGGCGCGCAGCGCCTCGGCGGCATCTTCACTGCGACCGCAGAGCAGCCCGGCGGCCTGCTCGGCCTCCAGTTGCTGGGCCAGGGTGCGGGCGGCGCCGTCGCGCATCAGACGCTTGGTCTGGGCGAAGGCGAAGGTCGGGCCGGCGGCCAGGCGCGCGGCAAATTCGCCGACCTGGGCCTGCAACTGATCGTCCGCAACCACCTCGCCGACCAGGCCGGCCTTCAGCGCGCGCTCGGCGTTCCACAGTTCGTCGAGGAACAGCAGGCGCTTGGCCGCCTCGCTGCCGATCAGGCGCGGCAGGTGCCAGCTGGCACCGGCGTCCGGGCAGTAGGCCATGCCGGTGTAGCCAGCCTTGAAGCGCGCGGAGGCGCCAGCGACTCGGAAGTCGCAGCACAGGGTCAGGTCCATCCCGGCGCCGACGGCGGTGCCGTTGACGGCGGCGATGGTCGGCTTGTCCAGGCCGTGCAGGCGGCGCATCAGGGCGTGGGCGGTTTCGGTCCAGCCGTAGGTTTCCAGCTCGCCACGGGCTTCGGCCTCGGCCCATTCGGCAAGGTCGGCACCGGCGCAGAAGCTGCGGCCTTCGCCGCTGAGCACGATGACGCGCACGGCCTCGTCGGCCTCGTAAGCGTCGAGCAGAGCCAGCAGGTTCTTGAGCGTGGGGACGTCGAGCGCGTTGCGCTGCTCGGGGCGGTTCAGGGTGATCCAGGCGATACCGTCCTGGACCCGGCTGAGCGGGGATGGCTGAGTCATGCTGCCCTCGTTCTTGTAGTCGTTTGCTGAGGCGGATGAAGCGTTGGAGCCAATACTAAACACTTGTTCAGCAAGCCGGCAATCCACCCGAATGGGTGGCTTGTAACGCCCGGTCAATCGACGGGAAGGCCGCGCGGCGCGGGGGCTGAGGGGTTTTGAGGGGAATCGCGGCCAGGTTTGTTACAACTTCGAACAATCGTTCAGCAAGAGATGGGGCTGGTGGAGCACCTGTAGGAGCGAGGGGGGCGCCTAGCCCTTGCTCGCGAAACGATCAGCCGGCGGCTCTGGAGCTGGGCGGGTTCGCGAGCAAGCTCGCTCCTACGAAGAGCTGCAAAGCCAAAGAAAAAGCCCCGCAAGGCGGGGCTTCTGAGCAGCAGGTAAGGACTCAGCCGAGACTCGGCACCGCCTCGTCCATCACCACCTGCCCGCGCTTGCGCTTGAGCAGGTAGTAGGCGAGGTAGCACGCCGCCATGAAGCCGAAGCCCCAGTACAGCGACGGACGCTGGGTCGGGTCCATGGCGAGGAACACGAACAGCGAGCAGCAGATCGCGATGCACGCCAGCGGGATCAGCGGGAACAGCGGTGCTGCGTACTTCAGGTCAGCCACGGTGCCACCCTTGGCCATGTGCTCGCGGCGGAAGCGGTACTGGGCGTAGGCGATGACGATCCAGGTGACGGTGCCGGCCATTCCGCTCACCGCCATCAGCACCATGAACAGGGTGTCGGCGGCGACCACGCTGGTGAGCAGCGACAGCAGCGCGAACGCCAGGCTGATCAGCAGCGCGTAGAGCGGCACGCCACGGGCGCTGAGTTTGGACAGCTTGCGCGGCGCCATGCCGGTCTTTGACATGGCCCAGAGGATGCGCGTGGAGGCGTACAGACCGGAGTTGCCCACCGACAGGATCGCGGTGAGGATCACGAAGTTCATGATGTCGGCGGCGTAGGGGATGCCGACCATGTCGAACACCTGCACGAAGGGGCTTTCCATCAGCCCGGCCTGCTTCCACGGCACGATGCAGGAGAGCACGGCAATCGCCAGCACATAGAAGATCAGCACGCGGAACACCACGTTGCGCACGGCGCGCGGGATGCTCTTTTCCGGCTGGTCGGTTTCGCCGGCGGCAACGCCCATGATCTCGCAGCCCTGGAAGGCGTAGACCACCGTCATCATCACCGCGAACACCGCAGACAGGCCGTTGGGGAACAGGCCGTCGCCGACCAGGTTGGACAGTCCCGGCGCGGACGCGCCGCTGTTCAGCGGGATGGCGCCGAAGATCACCAGCAGGCCGACCACGATGAAGCCGAGGATGGCCGCGACCTTGATCCCGGAGAACCAGTATTCGGCCTCGCCGAAGGCGCGGGTGGCCAGGGCGTTGAGGGAGAACAGCACGACCACGAAGAAACCCGACCAGAGCCAGATCGGCACTTCGGGGAACCAGCGGGTCATCAGCATGCCGGCGGCGGTGAACTCCAGGCCGACGGTCGAGGCCCAGCTCATCCAGTAGACCCAGCCGATCATGAACCCGGTGGCCGGGCCGATGAAGCGCGTGGCATGCGCCTGGAAGGAACCGGAGACGGGCATCTGCACCGACAGTTCGCCCAGGCAGACCATCACCAGGTACATCAGCAGGCCCGCCACCAGGTAGGCGAGGATGGCGCCCATGGGGCCGCCGGAACTGATGGTGACGCCGGAGCCCATGAACAGGCCGGTGCCGATGACGCCGCCCAGGGACAGCATGAAGATGTGACGGCTCTTGAGCGCGCGGGTGAGCTGGATCTTCTCGCCGCTACCGGCGTGATGGGACTCAGACATGGCGCACCTCCGGGAAACGGCGGGCGCGGCTGAGCTGAACTCTACGTTGGATCATTATTGTTATCTCCAATCAATCAGAGGCCGTGGCTCGGGCACGGATGCCACCGGATTATTGGAAGGCGATGTAAGGCGGGGTTGTTCGCCAGGATCGAAGTTGTAGAAAGATGTAAGGAATTTGTACGGGGCTTGTGGGACAGGGCTTTCAGCACTTCGCAATGATCGCGCCCGGCGGTGAACACTCCTGTAGGAACGCGCCATGCGCGTGATCGCGGGCATGGGCCGCTCCTACACGGTGCGCAACAACGCCACGGCGTGCGCCCTCTCCTGCTCCAGCCTTTCCACCCAATCGGCGAGCGCAGCGCCCGCCAGCGCCGCCGCCTCCAGCTCGCCAAGGCAATCGCCCAGGCCGCGCAGCCCCATCGACCGGCAACTCCCCGCCAGCCGGTGCGCAAGGCTCGCGGCCTCCACCGCATCGTCCTGGCGGAGCGCGTCCAGCAGCAGCGGCCATTGCTCATCCAGCAGCTTCCACAGGCTGGCGAGCAGTTCGTTCAGCTTGTGTTCGCCCAGCAGGCGACGGTGGGTATCGAGCACCTGGCGATCCAGCGGGCCGTTATCCACAGCCTCGGGCAGCAGCTCCCAGGCCACGCCGGACAGCGCGCGGCGCAGGTCGTCCAGGCGCAGCGGCTTGCCCAGCACGCCCTGCATGCCTGCCTCGAAATAGCGGCGGACCATGCCCGGCTGCACGCTGGCGGTGAAGGCATGGATCGGCGTGGTCGCGTTGAGACCATCGGACTGCGCGCGGATCGCCCGGCACAGGTCAAGGCCGGTCATCCCCGGCAGGTGCATGTCCAGCAGAATCAGGTCGAAGCGACGCGCGGCGGTGAGCACCAGCGCCGGCTCGGCGTCGTCGGCGAGTTGCACGCGATGGCCGTCGCGCTCGATCAATGCCTGGGCGACCTCGCGGTTGAGGGCAACGTCTTCCACCACCAGCACGTCCAATGCCGGCGCCTGTTCGACGGCCATGCTACCGCGCGGCACCACGCCCGGCGCCAGCTCGACCTCGAACCAGAAGGTGCTGCCCTCGCCCTCCAGGCTCTCCACGCCGATCTCGCCGCCCATGGCTTCCACCAGCCGCTTGCTGATCGCCAGCCCCAGCCCGGTGCCGCCGTAGCGCCGCGCGACTTCGTCGCTGGCCTGGGTGAAGCGCTGGAAGATCTTCTCCTGCTGCACGGCGGAGATGCCGATACCGTCATCGGTCACGCTGAAGCGCAGACGCTGCCCGGTGTCGCTGTCCTGCAGCACGACGACCTCAAGCAGCACCTCGCCCTCCGCGGTGAACTTCACCGCGTTGGCCAGCAGGTTGCTCAGCACCTGGCGCAGGAACTGCTCGGCGCCGCGGCAGCCGTCCTGCACCTGAGGCTCGACGCGCAGGCGCAGGCAGGTGCCGTTGTCCTCGGCACGCGGCTCCAGCAGGGTCACCACGTCATCGAGCAGGTGACGCAGGGAGAAGTCCACCGGCTCCGGCTGGCTGGCGCCGTCTTCCAGCTTGGCGAAGTGCAGGACTTCATTGAGGATCGCCAGCAGCCCTTCACCGGCCGTGGATAACGCGTGCAGGCGGCGGCGGTCCTGCTCGCCCAAAGGCGCCGCGCGCAACAACTCGGCCATGCCGAGGATGCCGTTGAGCGGGGTACGGATCTCGTGGCTCATGGTGGCGAGGAAGCGGCTCTTGGCGCGGTTGGCGGCCTCGGCTTCCTCCTTGGCGCGACGCAGGCTGGCGGTACGCCGCTCGACCCGGCGCTGCAGCTCGTCGCGCTTGCTCTGCAGGGCTTCGCGGTCGGCTTCGCGCCGGCGCAGTTCGGCACGCAGGGCCCGGCGCAAACCATCGAGGGCATCGGCAACGGTATCGATCTCGTCCTCTTCGCCTGAGCGTTTTTTAGCCAACGCCAGCTCGGTGCCCAGGTCGCCACCGGTGAGCCCACGGACGAAGTCAGCCATGGCCCGCAGGTGGCGGGTGACCAGGCTGTGGAACATCCAGCTCAGTGCCACCGCCAGGCCGCAGAGGAACACGCCCATCCACAGCAGGCTGGCGAGCCCGCCATGAAGCAGGCGCAAATACACGGCACCGAGGTCGATGCTGACTTCCAGCTCGCCCAGGTCGCGGCGCTCGCCATCCGGTGGCTGGAAGGCCAAGGCATAGCGCTCGACCCGGAACGGTCCGCGCTTGTCGTCGGCATCCTGCACCAGGTTGAAATCGGCGCTGCGCAGGCGCACCTGGGCGATGTCCGGGAAGTCGGCCAGGCCGTGCAGCTGCACGTTGAGCTGCTCCTGGTTGAGATCCCACAGGCTGCGCTCGAAGCTGGCCAGATAGCCGACTCGGATCAGTTCCAGGCGCGCATCGATGTCGCGCATCTCGCGGCGATACTCGAAGTACAGCTGCACTGCGCTGGCCAGCACGGTGAAGCACAGGCTGAACAGCAGCACCCGCAGCAGCAGGCGCCGGGCCAGGCCGCCGGGCAACCTCAACGCGGTACCCCGTCGCCGGCGAGCATGGCGCGGTAGTCGTGCTCGCTCTGTTCCAGCCAGCGGGCGACGCTGCCGTCCTCCACGCGCTTCTTCAGTACGGCGTCGATCTCGTCCATTCGTGCAGCCAGCGGTGAATGCCGCGAGATGGCGATGCGCAGGTAATCCACGGTCAGCGGCCGGGGCAGCGCGACGATGTCCTGGCCACCGGCCAGTTG
>CBIGPF010000099.1:0-21844 GCA_966191535.1 uncultured Pseudomonas sp.
CCCCCGCCCCCGCGTTCCCCCCGGGGCGCCCCCCCCCCCCCCCGCCGCCCACGCCTCAAGGAGCCCGAGATGACCCGTCATACGTTTCGCTGTATCGAAGGCCATACCGAAGGCATGCCGGTTCGCATGGTGATTGCGGGTGCCCCTGCGTTGAGCGGTGCCAGCATGAGCGAACGCCGCCAGCAGTTCGTCGCCGAGCATGACTGGGTGCGCCGCGCCCTGATGCTGGAGCCGCGCGGCCATGGCCACATGTCCGGTACCCTGTTCTATCCGCCGGTGAGCCCGGAGGCCGACTTCAGCCTGCTGTTCATCGAGACTTCCGGCTGTCTGCCGATGTGCGGACACGCCACCCTGGGATCCATCACCTTTGCCCTGGAGAGCGGCCTGATCGAGCCCCGCACCGCCGGCGAAGTGGTCGTGGACGTCCCTGCCGGCCAAGTCCGTGCGCGCTACCAGCAGGACAACGACAAGGTCACGTCGGTGCGCTTCACCAACGTGCCCAGCTTCCTCCTGCATCGTGACCTTACGATTCATCTCCCGGCTTTGGGCGAGCTGCAACTGGACATCGCCTACGGCGGCAATTTCTATCCGATTATCGAAGCGCAGCCGAACTATCCCGGCTGCGAGCACTTCACTCCCCAGCAACTGCTGGAATGGGGCCGCCAGGTGCAACAGCTAGTCAATCGCGAATTCGCTATCGTTCATCCTGAAGACCCGAGCATCCGTGGCGTGAAGCACTGCATGTGGTCGGGCAAACCGCTCGCGGCGAATTCCGACGGCCGCAGCGTGGTGATCGCCGGCGACAGCCTGGTAGATCGTTCGCCCTGCGGCACCGGCTCCTCTGCTCGGGTTGCCCAGCGTCATGCGCGCGGACTTCTACATCCAGGCGGTGTGTTCCGCCATGAAAGCCTGATCGGCAGCCGCTTCGCCGGTCGCGTGGAGTCGCTGACCGAATTGGCCGACGGCACTCCGGCGGTACACCCCAGCATCGAAGGCAGCGCTTTCATCACCGGCCGATCGGAGCATTATGTGGATCGCAGCCAACCCTACTGGAACGGCTTCAGCCTGGAAGACTTCTCCGGCACCGGCCACCACGACGAGAACCTGAAATGAGCAATCCCCAGGCCCCAGTCCAAGACGCCGTGGTTATCGGTGGCGGTATCGTCGGCGTGTGCTGCGCGCTTTACCTGCAGCGCGAAGGTCACCGCGTCACCCTCATCGATCCGGCCGCACCCGGCGACAGCACGGCGAAATGGAGCTGCGGGCAGATGGCGGTCAGCGAGGTTATCCCCTTGTCCAAGCCCGGCATCCTGATGAAGGTGCCCGGCTGGCTGCTGGATCAGAAAGGCCCGCTGGCCCTGCGTCCCAGCGCACTGCCGGGCATCCTGCCGTGGTTCCTGCGCTTCGTGGCCTGCGCGAGACACTCCCGCATCGAGGAAATCGCCCGTGCCATGGCCAAGCTGACCGAGCATGTCTACCCAGACTATGCGCCGCTACTGGATGCTTGCGCGGACAAGACCTTGCTCGGCCAACGGCCGATCATTGAAGTATTCGACTCGCCTGCCGGGCTCGTGCACGAACGCCCGCACTTGGAGCTGCGCAAGAGTCTGGGCTTCCAGTCCGAGGAGCTCGACGCTGCCGCCATCGGCGATCTGGAACCGGCGCTGGCCGGCAAGTTCAATCACGGCCTGCTGTTCCCCGACTGGCGCGCAGTGAACGACACCGAAGGCTTCATCGCCGCGCTGACCGAGAGCTTCGTCGCCCAGGGCGGCACCCGCATCCGTGATGAAGTACGGCGTATCGACGAGAACGCCGACCGAGCCAGTGGCGTGACTCTCGCGAGCGGCCAGCGCCTGCCGGCAAGCCAAGTGGTAGTCGCCGCCGGCACTGGTTCGCGGCAGTTCTTCGACCAGCTTGGCGTGACCATCCCGCTTGCTGGCATCGCCGGTTACCAGGCCGTGCTGCCCACGCCGGGCGTGGAAATCCGTCACTCGGTGATCTACGCCGACGGTGGCTTCTGCTTCAGTCCCATGACCCGCGGCCTGCAGATTGGCGGCACCATCGAGTTCGCCGGCCCCAATGCCGAGCCGAACTTCAAGCGGGCCGAGATCATCCTGGAAAAAGCCTGCCGCGTGCTGCCGCAACTGAAGACCGACAAGGTCGAGTTCGGCGTCGGCTACCGGCCGTTCCTGCCCGATACCAAGCCGGTGATTGACCGCTCGCCGCGCCTGACCAACGTCCTTATGGCGTTCGGTCACGGCCAGCTCGGCCTTACCCTGGGCGCTACCACTGGCCGCCTGATCGCTGACCTTGCCGCCGGCCGCAAGCCGGCACAGGACATCACTCCCTTCAACGCTCGCCGCTTCGCCTTTATCGGAGGAATCGCATGAATTACCAGCAGCTCTATATCAACGGCCAATGGGTAGCCCCCACTAAAGGCGGCAGCTTCGACACCATCGACCCGAGCGATGAATCGCTGCTCGCACGCGTCGCCGCTGCCACCGCCGAAGACATCGATGCCGCTGTGAAGGCCGCCCGTGCTGCCTTCGATGAAGGCCCCTGGCCGAACCTTTCCGGGGCTGAACGAGCCGCTGTACTGCGCCGCATCGCGGAGGGCATTCGTAACCAGCAGCAGGAACTGGCCGAATTGGAAGTGCGCGACAACGGCAAGCCGTTGCCCGAAGCGCTGTGGGATATCGGTGACACCGCCGGCTGCTTCGACTTCTACGCCGATCTGGCCGAAAAGCTCGATGCCAATCTGGAGCGGGACATCGCCCTGGCCGATGACCGTTTCAGCGCCGTCGCGCGCAAGGAGCCCGTGGGTGTGGCCGGCGCCATCATCCCGTGGAACTTCCCCATGCTGATGGCCTCCTGGAAGGTCGCCCCGGCACTGGCCGCCGGCTGCACCATGGTGCTCAAGCCCTCGGAGCTGACTCCGCTGACCGCCCTGCACCTGGCCCAGATCTCCCACGAAGCCGGACTGCCCGCTGGTGTGCTGAACGTCGTCCCCGGCCTCGGCCCGGATGCCGGTGCGCCGCTCTCTGAACATCCTGGCATCGACAAGCTGGCCTTCACCGGCAGCGTGCCCACTGGCAGTCGGATCATGCAGGCCGCCGCCCGCGACATCAAAAACATCAGCCTTGAGCTGGGTGGCAAGTCGCCCTTCGTGATCTTCGCTGACGCCGACCTGGAGGCCGCCGTAGAGTGGATTCTGTTCGGCATCTTCTGGAACCAGGGCGAAGTCTGCTCGGCAACCTCACGCGTACTGGTCGAGCGTGCACTGTACGAACCTCTGCTCAAGCGGCTGGCGGAAGAAGCCCGCAAGATCACCATTGGCAACGGCCTGCAGGAAGACATTCTGCTCGGCCCGCTGGTGAACAAGGCCCAGTACGACAAGGTGCTGCAGGCCGTTGCCCGTGGCCACGAAGACGGCGCACGTCTGGTCTGCGGTGGCGAGCGTCCGGCTGGGCTGGACAAGGGCTACTACGTGCAACCGACGGTGTTCGCCGACGTGCCGGAAGACTCCTGGATCTGGAACGAAGAAATCTTCGGCCCGGTGGTCTGCGTGCGTCCCTTTGATTCGGAAGAGGAAGCCGTGCGTTCGGCCAACGCCTCGCGCTTTGGGCTCGGAGCCGCCGTCATGTCACGAGATCTGCCGCGTTGCGAGCGGGTCGCCCGACGCTTCCGTGCCGGTATCGTGTGGATCAACTGCTCCCAGCCGACCTTTACCGAAGCGCCCTGGGGCGGCTACAAGCAGAGCGGCATCGGCCGCGAGCTGGGCGAATGGGGTCTGAACAACTACCTGGAAACCAAGCAGATCACCCGCTACGACAGCGAGCAGCCTTGGGGCTGGTACATCAAGTGAGGGTCGACTGATGCGCTGGAAGAAGACGCTGCAACTGGCCGACGTGCACTGCGAAGGCGAAATCGGCAAGGTCATCACCGGCGGGGTGCTGGGCATTCCCGGCGAGACCATGCTGGACAAGATGAACTACATCAACGAGGTGGACGACAGCCTGCGCCGACTCGTGGTACTGGAGCCACGTGGCTGCCTGCAGATGTCGGTAAACCTGCTGCTGCCGCCCACCCGGCCTGAGGCCGACGCCGGTTTCGTCGTACTGCAGGCGGACAAGGCGCACCCGATGTCCGGCAGCAACTGCATCTGTGTGGTCACCGCTCTACTGGAGCTGGGCATGCTGCCGATGCAGGAGCCGGAAACCACCGTGGTGCTGGACACGCCGGCCGGGCTCGTTACTGCCCGCGCGCGCTGTGCCGACGGACGCTGCCTCGGCGTGTCACTGGATATGGTGCCGGCCTTCGTCGAGCAACTGGACGTGGAGATTGACGGCGGCGAGCTGGGCCGAATCAAGGCCGACATTGCCTTCGGTGGCGTGTACTACGCGCTGATCGATGTCGAGCAGATCGGGCTGAGCATCGCCCCGGAAAACGCCCGTGAGCTGGCAGACACCGGCGTGAAGCTGCGCGGGCTGATCAATCAGCAAGTACGTGTGCAACATCCGCTCTATCCGCAGATCGACGACGTGGCCTACGTGATGTTCCGCAACCGCCTCGACGAGCGCACCTACCAGACCTGCACCACGCTGCCTCCGGGGCGCGTGGACAGATCGCCTTGCGGCACAGGTAGCTCTGCCAACCTCGCGACGCTCAGTGCGCGCGGCAAGGTGCAGCCTGGCGACAGGCTGGTGTCCCGCTCCACCATCGGCGGCGAGTTCAAAGTCGAGCTGCTCGGCACCACGGAGGTCGCTGGTCGCCCTGCCGTACTGCCTCGGGTGGAAGGTCGTGCCTGGCTGTACGGCATCCAGCAGATCGGCGTCGACCCGGACGATCCGCTGGCCGCGGGGTTCATGCTCAGCGACACTTGGGGCCCCGCGTTTCCCTGACCTTCGGCGCGGCGGGCCCTCTCCCGCCGTGGCGACTCATTTCACCGCAACGAGAAGCCCATGCAGTCCCAGGCTCGCCCTTTCCCGCAACAGCTGTCAGTGCTGACCCTCGCCGGTCTGGCCTGCTGCTTCGCCGGCAACCATATCGCTGCGCGCATTGCCTTCGATGACGGCGCCGGCTTGCTGCTGGCGATTCTCTGCCGCTCCGGGGTGACCATGCTGGTGCTGTCGATGATCGTCCTGGCGCGCGGCGACTCCATTCGACTGGGCCGCAGCGCCAGTGGCTGGCAGTTGCTCGCCGGCGTGCTGGTGGCGATCCAGAGCTTCTGCATCTACTCGGCGGTCGCCCGGATTCCGGTAGGTCTGGCGCTGCTGCTGGTGAATCTGTCGCCCGTGCTGCTCGCATTGCTCACCTGGGCGGTTGGCGGCCCAGCCCCGACACGCCGGGCGGCTGCGCTGATGGCACTGATCTTCTGCGGTCTGCTGGTCGTACTGGATGCCCCGGCGCTGCTACATGCCTCCACCAATCCTGACGCACGCTGGATCGAAGGGGTGACCTTTGCATTGGCAGGCTCGGCAGTATTCGCTTGCGCACTGTGGATCACCGCCAATCGCCTGGCCGGCATTGCCGGCAGCGTCCGCAGCATGCTGACGATGGCGGTGACGTTCGTCGCTGCCTCAGTGGTCGGCCTGCTCGGCATCCAGCCCAACGGCCTGGCCCTGCCCGACGCAGCGGGCGGCTGGTGGGCGCTGGCTTGTCTGGTGCTGTTCTACGGTGTGGCCTTCTCAACACTGTTCATCTGCATGCCGCGCCTGAACATGGCACGCAACGCCCCAGTGATGAATATGGAGCCCGTGGCCGGGCTGAGTCTGGGCTGGCTCTTGCTGGGTCAGCACCTGGGCATCCAGCAGATTGCCGGTGCTGCCATGGTTCTAAGTGGCATCGTGCTGTTGGCCAGAGCTCCAGAAGGAGCTCCCTTAGCGAGCACCACCGGGCCCGCGCGGCGGCTTACATAGCCGAAACACCACCTGCCGACGTTATGATGCAAAGCGAACACAACGAGACCTGATGATGGCCAAAGAACAAGAAGCAGAGAGCGGAGCCCGACGCCACGGCGGACGCTACATCTATGAAGAGCTACGCAAGCAGATCCTCACCCTCAAGCTCAAACCCGGTTCTCAACTGGACGAGGTCTCATTGGCCGCCCAGTTCGGCTTGTCTCGCTCCCCAGTGCGCGATGCTCTTGCGCGGCTGATCACCGAAGGACTGGTTACCATCCTGCCGAACCGCACCACCCTGGTGACGCCGTTCGAGATCGAGGAATTTCCCAAGTACGTCGCAGCGCTCGATCTGATCCAGCGCGCCGTCACCCGTCTGGCTGCACTGCAGCACAGCGATGACGACCTGGCCAACATTCGAAAGGCCGATGCGGCTTATCTGGAAGCGGTGCAGAGTGGGGATTTCCAGGCCATGTCTGAGCTGAACAAAGCTTTCCATATGACCATCGCCGAAGCCGGCAAGAATCCTTACTTCGTCAGCTACTACGAACGCCTGCTCGGCGAAGGACAGCGTCTGCTGCATTTGCATTTTGACTACATCATCAGTACGGCCAGCACTGAAAAACTGGGGCGCGATCACGAAGAGATGATCGAAGCAATCGCCGCCCGGAATGCTGATGCAGCGGAGAAAGCTGCCCACGACCACACGATGCTCTTCCAACGGCGATTCCTCGAATACATGCAGCAGAACCTGACCGCGAAGATGTCGATCGCGTAGTTAGGCTGAGGCTCCCATAGTCCCTGGTAACTGGATATCTCGATGACATTGGCGCAACCGTTGTTTGGACAGAACATCCTGGTAACAGGTGGCTCAGGAGGTATTGGTGCGGCGATCAGCAGGCGCCTGGCCGCTGAGGGCGCCAAGCCAATCATCCATTTTGGCCGCGACAAGGCTGGTGCTGAGGTGCTGCTGGCTGAGCTTGGAGGCGACGGCTGGATTGTCCAGGCTGACCTGTCCACATCGAGTGGCCCCTTTGCACTCTGGCGCGAAGCCCAGGCGAAAGCCGGGCAGATACACGGCCTGGTCAACAACGCCGGCATTCGCACCGAGATATCGATAGAGGCCGAAGACGAGGCTTGGATAGATGCCTGGCAGCGCGAATTCCAGGTCAATCTCTTCTCGGCTGCCACGCTCTGCAAGGAAGCTATTCGGCACTTCAGGGGCCATGGCGGCGGCAGGATCATCAACCTGGCCAGCCGTGCCGGGCAACGAGGCTATGTCGGTGATGCCATGCCCTACGGCGCAACCAAAGCAGCTCTGATCAACCTCACCAAATCCATCGCGCAGAGTTTTGGACGTGATGGGGTGATCGCAGTAGCAATAGCCCCGGGCTGGGTTCGAACGGCAATGGCGGAAGAATTCATCGCCAAGAAGGGAAAGGCAGCAGCTGTGGCTGATATTCCTATCGGGGAAATGGCTGCCCCGGAAGAGGTCGCTGAACTCGTGGCATTCGCTTTGAAGCCCTCGCAAGCATCCCTGAGTGGGGCAACCCTAGACTTCAATGGCGCTAGCTACCTCCGCTAGCAGCGACTTGAAGTGCCGCGCTCATAGGTTGAATCCACAGCCATTAGCGGACATACGATGGATGTCTCAATCATTTGCCCCCAACGCGTCAGCGACTGACGGCGCACCATCGGCGGAATTGATTAAATACTCGAAACCCGACGTAATCGAGTTTCTGCGGACTGCCCCCTCGGTAGTAACAGTCCCAGTAACTGATCATCCGATCGTGTGCTCGTTTGAAAAACGTTGGATTTTCGCGAAAGAACGCTGCGTAAGCGCTCTGATCCATCGACGGTAAGCTCGCCTCAATCTCGCAAAGGATTTCAGCTACATACTCGCCACAGAGATGAAAGACGAATGGAATAACCCAAGGCTCAGGTGAGGCAACCAAATGCCTCACATAGCGTTGACGTAAATAGCCATCATGGTGCCGAGTCATGATGCATGCATTTATTGTTGCTAGAGCGCCGTCGAATCGAAGATCCATCGCATCGCCATGCTCGTGGTGAACCCGGTATGGGATATTGATTAACTCGCCCTGCACCAAGACCTGAGAGCCCTGATGGGAGGCAGTGCTGGGATGAATCAAGTCCGCAACGAGGGCTACCTCAGGACCTAGCACTGCGGGAAAGGCAGATATCAAAGCGCAATTTCGAACATCAGAGTTTGTTGGACGCGTGTTTTCCATTCGGTTCTTCCATAAACCAAGCTTGCGTAGTTTTGCCGCACGAAGACGTATGATCGCTGAATGCTACGGAAGTCCGCTATGGGTCCGTAGTGGCCTATCCCGAGGGCCAGCAATCGGCGGAAGCGGTCATTCAGTCCCGTCGTCGACGCGCAATGACAGGCCCGCAAAGGCCGACCTGATTCTACTGGGTCAGGCCGCGCGCCAGCCGCTTCAGAAACTGTACTTGACCGACAGCATCATGTTCCTCGGCTCGCCATACACGTTGCTTGGCACCGTGACGGAGGAACTCAGCGAGTTGTAGTACTTCTTGTCGAACGCATTGTTCAGGTTCAGCTGCGCATCGATATGGGCAGTCGGCTTGAACCCCACCATGAAGTCCACCAGCGTGAAGGCGTCCTGCTCGACCATGTAGGTGGTGCCCTTGTTGTAGATGCGGTTCTGCCGGTAGAGGGAGCTACCGATGCGCCATTGGTCAAGCGCGCCGGGCAAGGTGTAGGTCGTGCTCATCTTGAACAGGTGCCGCGGAATGTCGGTATCGAACAGGCGCCCTTCGTTGGCCTTGTTCGCATCCTTGCGGTATTTGGCTTCGGTGAAGGTGTAACCGGCGCCCAGCTGCCAGTTGGGCGTGAGCTGTCCTTGCAGTTCCAGTTCGAGCCCTTTGCTGCGTACCTCGCCGGCCGCCTCGTAGCAGGAGGTTGTCGGGTAGCTGGGACAGATGCTCTGGTCGGTGATGGCCTTGGCGCGGTTTTCCTGGTCCAGTTGGAAGATGGCGGCCGAAGCGTTCAGCGCACCCTCGAAATACTCGCCCTTGATGCCGAGTTCGTAGTTCTTGCCGATGATGGGTTCGATGACCGAGCCTGAAGTATCGAAGTAGCTCTGCGGCTTGAAGATGTCGGTGTAGCTGACGTACACCGAGTGGTGCGCGTCCAGGTCATAGACCAGGCCGGCGTACTTGGTGACGTGACGGTTGACCTTCAGCTCAGTCTCCGTGCCTTTGTAGGGTGCGCTGGTATCGTTCTCGTACCAGTCCAGGCGACTGCCCAGAATCAGCTTCAGCGGGTCGGCCAGGCTCAGGCGGGTGGTCGCGTAAACGCTGTTGAGCTTGGCGTTGGTGTTCTGCCAATCGTATTTGGTCTGGCTGGCGATTTTCGGGGTGTCGCCGTTCCAGTTGTAGATATCGATATTGCTGTGCAGCAGCACGTTTGGCGGGACATCACCGTTGAACACCACGCGGCGATGGCTGGCGCCGAACACCAGTTCGTGGTCACGGTCCATCAGGCGAAACGGGCCAGTGGCGTAGGCATCGAAGCTGTTCTGGCTTTCCCGATAATGGCCGGCACCGACGTACTGGTCATAGGTCTGGGTGGCAGTACGCCCGAGTATGTAGGTGCCCAGCATGTCCAGGTCGGCCCAGGTCCTGGTGGCCGACAGGTTGAGTTTCCAGCCGTTGTCAAGGGCGTGTTCGAGGGCGGCATACGCGGAGGTGCTGGTCTTGTTCCAGTACTCCCAGTCATTGCTCAGCGAGGTGGAGCGCGACAGCTTCAGGTCGCTGCCGTCAAAGCCCACGGGCAGGCCGGTCCAGCCGTTGCCGTTGTAGTCGTCCTGCTGGCGCGAGGCGCTGACTGTCAGGGTGGTGCTGTCGTTCAGGTCGGCTTCCACGATCCCGTAGAAGAGGTTGCGCTCGTTATCCAGATAATCGCGAAAGCTGCCCTGGGTCTGGTAGGCGGTGACCAGCCGGCCGCGCACCGCACCGTTGTCGGTCAGCGGGCCGGACACGTCGAGGTCGGTGCGGTAGCGGTCCCAGGTGCCGGCACTGCCCTGGATACTGGCCTGGAAGGTTGGCGTAGGACGCTTGCGAATCAGGTTGATGGCCGCGGCCGGGTTTCCGGCGCCTTGCATCAGGCCGGTGGCACCGCGCACCACTTCCACCCGGTCGTACATGGCCATGTCTGCGGACAACAGGTCCTGGGACAGCTGGGAACTGTCCAGGCTGGTGGGCAGGCCGTCGTACATGATGTTGTCGAGGGCAAAGCCGCGCGCGTAGTAAGTGGAGCGCTCCGGCCCCGTGCGCCGGATGACCATGCCCGGGGTGTTCTGCACAACGTCATTGAGGTCAGCCAGAGCCTGGTCGTCGATGCGCTGGCGAGTCATCACCGTCACCGACTGCGGTGTTTCGCGCAGCGATGACGGCAACTTGGTGGCCGTAGTGGTGCTGCCGGTGGTGTAGGAGCCAGTGTGTTCGGTGGTGTCCCCCAGGCCCTGACCGATCACCGAAGTGGCGTCCATCTCCAGCGCGCCGTCGGTGGACGCAGCCACCAGGGTATAGCGGCCATCACTTTCCCGCACGGCGCGAATGCCCGTTCCGGCAAGCAGGGTGTGCAGCCCCTCTTCCACCGGGAAGCTGCCATCCAGGCCCGTGCTGCTCTGGCCGCGGGTCAAGCGCGCATCGAACGACAGTACGATGCCCGACTCGGCGGCAAAGCGCGTCAGCACCTGCCCCAGGTCCCCCGCGGCAATCTGGTAGTGCTGCTTGGCAGCCGCATCGGCCAGCGCCGGCAGCGGTGCCAGCAAGGCGGAGCAGAGGATGGCCAGCCGCACACGAGCGCGCAGAGGGTGCAGGGAATTTGCCTGGGGGGTATGCGGGGATTTCATCGTCGTCCTTCTCTCATGGTCACCGACCGTATGAATCGGCCGTCTTTCATGGGTCGAACGAAGATGCGAATTGATATCACCCAATATGAATTATTTTTCTTATCAGGCCGGCACGACCGTGATCCAGAAGCGCGTGCGGCGCTCCACCCGCACTGGCAAGGCGCTGGCCAGTGCACGGAAAGTCTGTTCGGGATCGTCCAACTCGAAGGTGCCGCTCAGGCGCAAGTCCGCCACCTGCGGGTCGCAGCGCAGAAGGCCGGGCCGGTAGCGCCCTAGCTCGGCGAGGAAGTCTGCCAGGCGCTGGTCGTTGGCGATCAGCAGCCCACGGGACCAGGCATCGGCGGCGTAATCCAGCGTTCGCGTGGAGAGCGCCTTGATCGCATCGAACAGACTGACCTGCCCCTGATCCAGCGCGGTAACGCCCAATGCATTCCTCGGCTGCACCTGCACCTGTCCACTGAAGACCTCCACCTGGGAGGCAGCCTCCAGCTGGCGCACCGAAAAACGTCCACCCACGGCACGGACGTCGCCCTGCCCCGTTGCCACGCTGAAGCTCGAACCAGCCAGGGCGTTCACCAGCAATTCACCGCTGCGCAAGGTCACCCGGCATTGCCCGTCGGCATAAGCGACGTCCAGCGCGCTCTGAGTGTTGAGCAGCAACTGGCTGCCATCGGCGAGGGTGACCGGCAAGCGCTCGCCAATGGCACTGCGGTAATCGGCGAACAGCACGCCCTGCTCGAACTCGCGGTAGCCGCCCAGCCCGAGCGCCCCCGTCCCAAGGGCCAGCAGCATGCCCTTGAGTACGGTGCGACGGTTGCTGCGCCGATCCTCCCGCGCAAGGCCAAAGACACGTCCACTGAAATCACCGGGCATCCCTTGCATGCGCCGCTGCAATCGCTCGGCCTGCTGCCAGGCCCAACCGTTGTGTGGGGAGGCATCCAGCCAGCGCTGCCAGGCTTCGCGATCCGCCGCGACGGCGTCACCGCTGGCAAACAGGCTGAACCAGTCCGCCGCCTGCTCGATGGAATCCAGTTGCGCGGCGCTGATGCCGGCGCCGCTCACAAGCCGTGCTCCAGGCTGTAGAGCATGCAATGACGCGAGGCCTTGGCGATGTAGCGGTTCACTGTGACGAGCGACACCCCGAGGGTCTGGGCGATGCAGCGGTAGGTCATGCCGTCGAGCTGGGACAACAGGAAGGCCTGGCGCACCTTGTCGCCGAGCGCGGCAAGCATGGCGTCGAGCTGGACCAGGGTTTCCATGAGGATCAGGCGATCCTCGGCCGATATGTCCAGGGCCTCCGGCACCTCGGCCAGCGCCAGGAGCCACGCACGCGCCCGGCGCAGACGACGGCAGTGATAGATAATCAAACCGCGCGCGACCCTCGCCAGAAAGCTGCGTGGCTCACGCACCGCCTCGATGCACCCCTGCCGGTCGGTACTGCCGAGCAGGCGGACGAAGACGTCCTGCACCAGGTCAGCCGCCAGCTGGCTGCAATCCACACGGCTGCGCAACCAGCCGCGCAGCCAACGGTGCTGTTCCTTATAGAGGTCGCCGACCTCCAGCTGCCGGATCGGTCCCTGGCTCGTCATCGCCAATCATCTTTCGGGTGCAAATGGGAATAATTATCATATCAATCCCATGGGAAGCAGGGCAATCGTCCTGAATGAGCGGCGAGGCTCATTGCCGCGGTACTTATCTGACTGATTTCTGTTAGGGGTCGATAGCTACCCCTGGGTGAATGGATCGAAATTCGGCCGACCGCTATCAAGTCCGACCAAAATCTGAGTTTCGTGAATGCCGTCGTCATGGTCAATGACCGCGTGTGCGCACCTGCCAACGCCATCTTCAAAAAAGTTTCGTCATGACGAAAGAAAACACGGCAAATGCCAATGTGTTGAGCGCCCTGATCGCCGTGAGCGAGGCAGCCAGGTTCAACCAATGGGCGGGTTTCATAGTCGTCAGCGCCAAGTCTGGCGATATCGATAGAGCCTGTGGGTTTGCGGCCAGCACGGTATCCGGGCCCGTGTTGGCATCCCAGTTCTCTGTCAGGTGCATGGCGCCGGCCAAGGAACAACGTTTTATCGTCAGAGAACGAGTAGTAAGAGCCGGTAGACGGCAGGTCTTTGCAGCAGCGGAGCTGTATGGCGAGAGCCTGGAGTCGACGCTCTGCGCAAGCGGGGACTCGATTCTCATCCCCCTTGGCGAGTCTCGTTAGGCGTTGCGCCTACCGTCAATCTGCGAGCCCGGGACAGAACATACTGCCTCGTATGACTTCTCGTTCAGCTTGGCCTCCTGCTGAGCCAGTTTTCGAGTGGCCCGTTCAGCATCCCTCGCAGCAAGCGGATCTACTCCTGAACTGAGCTGTATTCGAAATACGCTGCACGCTAGTCGAGCAGCCTTGAGGCTCACCTGCGGAAAGCCTCCCAGCCCCAACTCACGGCGTCGCCCGTTGAGCTGAAAGCGGAATACCCAAGATTTACGCCCTGTCGCCTGAATGAAGAGGCGCAGCCCCTCCCCATCCTCATAGGTGCCGGGATCCGAAAAGCTATCGACTTGCTTGGCGGTTAGTTTTCCCACGCAACCTACTCCCTTCCCTTGCATCAGAGGGGGATAAATTGCCCCACTTTCACGTAGAACCAGTCAACCTTCCGTAGATATCTTTAGATCATAAACTCTATAAATAGCTGATTCATAAGCATTTATATAACAACAAAAAGACCAACGTAGCTTTCTCTAGACAACAAAAAAGCCGCCTTGTGGGCGGCTTTTTCGTGGATGGCAGGATATCAGGCCATCGCTTCCTGGGGTTTGCCCAGCAGGCGGTCGATGACCACCATCACGGCCAGCATGGCGACCGAGGGAATCAGCCAGGCGAGACCCTGTTCGGCCAGCGGCAGGTGTTCCATCCAGGTCGGCATCCAGGCATCGAGCTTGGCGCCCTTCAGTGCATCGATGACGCCGAAGACGAAGGAGATCACCATCACCGGGGCGACGATGCGGGTCTGCGAACGCCACAGGCTGGCGCAGAAACTCAGCGCCACCAGCACGATGCACGGCGGGTAGATGGCGGTCAGCACCGGGATCGAGAACTGGATCAGCTTGGTCAGGCCCAGGTTCGACACCAGCAGCGAGAAGCCGGCCAGGATGACGACCAGGCTGCGGTACGACAGCGGCAGGATGCGGCAGAAGTACTCGGCGCAGGCGCAGGTCAGGCCGACGGCGGTGACCAGGCACGCCAGCGCGATAAGCACGGCGAGGAAGGTGCTGCCCAGCGAGCCGAAGGTGTGCTGCACGTAGGCATGCAGGACGGCCGCGCCGTTGGCGGCGCCGGCGGCGATGTCATGGCTGCCCGAACCGAGGCGGAACAGGCTGATGTACACCAGCGCCAGGCCGACCCCGGCGATCAGGCCGGCGATGATGGCGTAACGGGTGATCAGGCGCGGCGACTGCACGCCACGCGAGCGGATCGCGTTGACGATGACGATGCCGAAGACCAGCGCGCCAAGGGTGTCCATGGTCAGGTAGCCGTTGACGAAGCCCTGGGAGAACGCCGCGGTCTGGTAGGCCGGTTCGGCGACGCCGATGGGGCCGGCCGGCAGCATGAAGGCAGCGATGCCCAGTGCGGCCAGGGCGATGATCTTCAGCGGCGCGAGGAAGCGGCCGACGGTATCGAGCAGCTTGCCCGGATACAGCGAGATCACCAGCACCACCAGGAAGTACACCAGGCTGTAGAGGAACAACGGCAGCGCGCCCTCCCCGGTCAGCGGCGCCAGGCCGACTTCGAAGGACACGGTGGCGGTACGCGGGGTGGCGAACAGCGGCCCGACCGACAGGTAGCAGACGGCCGCCAGCAACCCGCCAGCGACTTTGCCGATGGGGTGGCTCAGGGTGTCCATCGCACCACCGACCTTGGCCAGCGCAACGACAGTGATCACCGGCAGGCCGACCGCGGTGATCAGGAAGCCCAGCGCGGCCATCCACACGTGCGGACCGGACTGCAGGCCCACGATCGGCGGGAAGATGATGTTGCCCGCGCCGACGAACAGCGCGAAGGTCATAAAACCAAGTGCCAGGACGTCCTGGCCTTTCAAGACTTTCATGAAGGGAAATACCACAGTGCTGAAACGGTTTCGTGGTCTCCCAAGGCAGATCGACCGCACAGACGTGACAAAGCCGCATCGAACGGGATTGGCTGACTCACGTCGGGCGAGCCTGCGCATCCAGTGATGCTGCTGTCATCGGTACGGTGATTTGTTCTTGGAAGTCCGATAGCAGAGGTTTTCCATGGGCTCGTGGCCCGGTTGCTCCTGCATTCTGGTTATCCCGCCATCCTTGACGGTCAGGAATCGCCGTCGCCTCCGGGTAGGATTTGACGGTGAGCGAGCCTTCCCTTGTGGGGAACGCGACGCTTCATATAGTTGCTAGCCTAACGATCTATTCCGATGAACTGCACTGACATACGTCAGATCGTCCGCGTAATGATCGGCGATGTCGCCTGAACGACACTTTGTCAGACGCACCCATAACGACAGAGGCCACCCGAAGGTGGCCTCTGTTGACGGACGGTTAAATAAGCGAGGCGCTTACTTGACCGGCCAGCCAGTCAGCTCGGCCAGGGCCTTGCCGATGTCAGCCAGGGAGCGCACGGTTTTCACGCCAGCGTCCTGCAGGGCTGCAAACTTCTCGTCCGCAGTGCCCTTGCCGCCGGAGATGATGGCGCCCGCGTGGCCCATGCGCTTGCCGGGCGGTGCGGTCACACCAGCGATGTAGGACACCACCGGCTTGGTCACGTTGGCCTTGATGTAGGCAGCCGCTTCTTCTTCGGCCGAACCACCGATTTCGCCGATCATGACGATCGCTTCGGTTTTCGGGTCTTCCTGGAACAGCTTCAGGATGTCGATGAAGTTGGAGCCCGGGATCGGGTCACCACCGATGCCCACGCAGGTGGACTGGCCGAAGCCGGCGTCAGTGGTCTGCTTCACGGCTTCATAGGTCAGGGTGCCGGAACGCGACACGATGCCTACCTTGCCCGGCAGGTGGATGTGACCCGGCATGATGCCGATCTTGCACTCGCCGGGAGTGATCACGCCCGGGCAGTTCGGGCCGATCAGGCGTACGCCCAGCTCGTCGCACTTGACCTTGGCTTCCAGCATGTCGATGGTCGGGATGCCTTCGGTGATGCAGACGATCAGCTTGATGCCGCCGAAGGCCGCTTCCAGGATCGAGTCCTTGCAGAACGGAGCCGGAACGTAGATGACCGAAGCGTCAGCGCCGGTAGCTTCCACGGCTTCCTTGACGGTGTTGAACACCGGCAGGCCCAGGTGGGTGGTGCCACCCTTGCCTGGGGTTACGCCGCCGACCATCTTGGTGCCGTAGGCGATGGCCTGTTCGGAGTGGAAAGTACCCTGCGAGCCGGTGAAGCCCTGGCAGATGACTTTGGTGTCTTTATTGATCAGGACGCTCATTACTTGCCCTCCGCAGCTTTGACAACTTGTTGAGCAGCGTCGGTCAGGCTGGTTGCCGCAATGATGTTCAAACCGCTTTCTGCCAGTACTTTAGCGCCCAGTTCGGCGTTGTTGCCTTCAAGGCGAACGACGACCGGAACCTTGACGCCGACTTCTTTCACTGCACCGATGATGCCTTCGGCAATCATGTCGCAGCGAACGATGCCGCCGAAGATGTTGACCAGAACGGCCGCGACATTGCTGTCGGACAGAATGATCTTGAACGCTTCGGTAACGCGCTCTTTGGTAGCACCGCCGCCAACGTCGAGGAAGTTGGCCGGCTTGCCGCCGTGCAGGTTGACGATGTCCATGGTGCCCATGGCCAGGCCAGCGCCGTTGACCATGCAGCCGATGTTGCCTTCCAGCGCGACGTAGTTCAGTTCCCACTTCTGCGCATGGGCTTCACGAGCGTCGTCCTGCGACGGGTCGTGCATGGCGCGCAGCTTGGGCTGACGGTACATGGCGTTGGAATCGATGTTGATCTTGGCGTCCAGGCAGTGCAGGTTGCCGTCTTTCTTGATCACCAGCGGGTTCACTTCCAGCAGCGCCAGGTCGTAGTCCTGGAACAGCTTGGCCAGGCCAACGAAGATGTGGGTGAACTGCTTGATCTGGTCGCCTTTCAGGCCCAGCTGGAAGGCCAGCTCGCGACCCTGGTACGGCTGAGCGCCAACCAGCGGATCGATGGTGGCCTTGAGGATCTTCTCAGGGGTCTCGTGCGCAACTTTCTCGATGTCCACGCCACCTTCGGTGGAGGCCATGAAGACGATGCGACGGCTGGAACGGTCGACAACGGCGCCGAGGTACAGCTCCTTGTCGATGTCGGTGCAGGATTCCACCAGGATCTTGCTGACCGGCTGGCCATTGGCGTCAGTCTGGTAAGTCACCAGACGCTTGCCCAGCCAGTTGGCGGCGAACGCCTTGGCGTCCTCTTTGCTCTTGACCAGCTTCACACCGCCCGCTTTACCGCGGCCACCAGCGTGTACCTGGGCCTTAACGACCCACTCGGTACCACCGATTTTTTCACAGGCTTCTGCGGCCTCTTCGGGTGTGTCGACGGCGAAGCCCTTGGATACGGGCAGGCCGTACTCAGCGAACAGCTGCTTACCCTGATATTCGTGGAGATTCATGCTTGTCTACCGTTTTCGTCTTGGGTATTGCGCATTCGGCGCGGCGCTCGTGGCACCACGCCACCTGTGACCGAGTCCCCCTCGGGGGAGAAACGATCCGGCGGGATGGACGGCAGCCCCTCGCAAAAGACTGCCGCCCTCCCCGCCGTGGTCCCGTTCCTTAGCGCTTCTTGCGGTTGGCGATGTGGATGGCGTGGCCATTCACTGCCAGGGCCGCTTCGTGCAGCGCTTCGGACAGAGTCGGGTGGGAGAAGACCATCATGCCCAGGTCTTCGGCACTGGTGCCGAATTCCATGCCGATCGCGCCCTGCTGAACCAGCTCGGCGGCGCTCGGGCCGATCACGTGGACGCCCAGTACGCGGTCGGTCTTGGCATCGGCGATGACCTTGACCAGACCAGCGGTGTCGTTGGCAGCCATGGCGCGGCCGCTGGCGGCGAACGGGAAGGTACCGACGTTGACTTCGACGCCTTCACCCTTGAGCTGCTGCTCAGTCTTGCCTACCCATGCAATTTCCGGGTGGGTGTAGATCACCGACGGAATCAGGTCGTAGTTCATCTGGGCCTTGTGGCCAGCGATGCGCTCGGCAACCATCACGCCCTCTTCCGAGGCCTTGTGCGCCAGCATGGCGCCACGGACCACGTCACCGATGGCGTAGACGCCCGGAACGCTGGTCTTGCACTGGTCGTCGACGAAGATGAAGCCACGCTCGTCCAGGGTGACGCCGCTGTCGGCAGCCAGCAGATCGGTGGTCACCGGGCGACGGCCCACCGCCACGATCAGCTTGTCGAAGACTTCCTTCTGCTCGCCATTGGCGTCGGTGAAGGTAACGGTGACCTGCTTCTTCTTCACGTCCGAACCAGTGACGCGAGCGCCCAGGCGGATGTTCAGACCTTGCTTGGTCAGGGTCTTCAGGGCTTCCTTGGCGATCTGCTCGTCGGCAGCCGGAAGGAACTTGTCCAGGGCTTCCAGAACGGTGACTTCAGCGCCCAGGCGAGCCCAGACCGAACCCAGCTCCAGGCCAATGACGCCAGCGCCGATCACGCCGAGCTTCTTCGGTACGCTCTGGAATTCCAGGGCGCCGGTGGAGTCGACGATGATGTCTTCGGTCAGCGGAGCCGGCGGAATTTCGACCGGCTTGGAGCCCGACGCGATGATGATGTTATCGGCTTCCAGAACCTGGGTCTTGCCGTCCAGGCCGGTCACTTCGACCTGCTTGTTGGCCAGGACCTTGCCGTGGCCTTCAAAGGAAGTCACGCCGTTGGCCTTGAACAGGGTGGCGATGCCGCCGGTCAGGTTCTTCACGATGTTGGCCTTGCGGGCAACCATCGCCGGAACGTCCATCTTCACTTCGCCAGTGGAGATACCGTGGACATCGAAGCTCTCTTTGGCTTCCTTGTACTTCCAGGAGCTGTCCAGCAGCGCCTTGGACGGAATGCAGCCTACGTTCAGGCAGGTACCGCCGAGAGCGACCTTGCCCTCTTTACCGATGTACTTCTCGATGCAGGCGGTCTTCAGGCCGAGTTGGGCGGCACGGATGGCGGCTACGTAACCGCCGGGGCCGGCACCAATCACAACCACGTCGAATTTCTGGCTCATGTCTCAATCCTTATTCCGGTGAAGCGGACGGCCCCTTTCGGGGCCGTCGTGTAGTACGGGGCCGTCGTGTGAACTGACGTATCAGACGTCGAGCAGCAGGCGAGCCGGATCTTCCAGCAGATCCTTCATGGTGACCAGGAAGCTTACCGCTTCCTTGCCATCGATCATGCGGTGATCGTAGGACAGCGCCAGGTACATCATCGGCAGGATCACGACCTGGCCGTTAACGGCCATCGGGCGTTCCTGGATCTTGTGCATGCCGAGGATGGCGGTCTGCGGCGGGTTGACGATCGGAGTCGACAGCAGGGAACCGAATACGCCACCGTTGGAAATGGTGAAAGTACCACCGGTCATGTCTTCGATGGACAGCTTGCCGTCTTTGGCTTTCTTGCCGAAGGTGGCGATGCCGTTCTCGATCTCGGCCAGGCTCATGAACTCGGCGTTACGCAGAACCGGTACGACCAGACCGCGGTCGCTGGAAACTGCGACACCGATGTCCTGGTAGCCGTGGTAGACGATGTCGTTACCGTCGATCGAGGCGTTGACGCCCGGGAAGCGCTTCAGGGCTTCGGTGGCGGCCTTGACGAAGAAGGACATGAAGCCCAGGCGAACGCCGTTGTGCTTCTTCTCGAACAGGTCCTTGTACTTGTTGCGCAGGTCCATGATCGGCTTCATGTTGACTTCGTTGAAGGTAGTCAGCATGGCCATGGAGGACTGGGCTTCGACCAGACGCTCGGCAACCTTGGCGCGCAGGCGGGTCATCGGAACGCGCTTCTCGACGCGGTCGCCAGCGGCGAACACGGGAGCAGCGGCAGCGGCCGGTGCAGCTGCCTTGGCGGCCGGAGCGGCAGCCGGGGCATTCTTCTTGGCTTCAACAGCAGCCACGACGTCTTCCTTGGTCACGCGACCGCCCTTGCCGGTGCCGGCCAGGCTGTTCGGGTCGATGCCGTTCTCTTCGGCCAGCTTGCGGGCGGCCGGCGAGAGGATGTTGTCGTCGCCAGCGGCAGCAGCCGGGGCAGCAGCGGCCGGAACGGCAGCCGAAGCCGAGGCGGCAGCCGGAGCGGCAGCGGCAGCACCGCCTTCGCTCAGCTTGCCCAGCAGTTCGTTGGAAAGAACGGTGTCGCCTTCGTTCTTGACGATCTCGGCCAGGACGCCGTCGGCCTCGGCCAGTACTTCGATCACGACCTTGTCGGTCTCGATGTCGACGATCAGTTCGTCACGCTTGACGGCTTCACCGACCTTCTTGTGCCAGGTTGCGACGGTGCCGTCGGCAACCGATTCCGGGAAGGTTGGGGCTTTGATTTCGATAGCCATTATGTGTGTTTCCTTAAATTCGGTATCAACTGCGCGTTGGCGTTAAACGGTGAAGGCGTCCTGCAGCAGTTTTTCCTGCTGCTCGGCGTGCATCGAAGCGTAGCCGCAAGCCGGAGCTGCCGAGCCTTCGCGGCCCGCGTATTCCAGGTTGAGACCTTTCTTGTGCGCGGCGATGACACGACGCATATGGTGCTGCGAGCAGAACCAGGCGCCCTGGTTCATCGGCTCTTCCTGGCACCAGACGATGTGCTTGAGGTTCTTGTACTGCGACAGTACCTCGGTCAGATCGTCTTCCGGGAAGGGATACAGCTGCTCGATACGAACGATCGCGATGTTCTCGAGACCCTCGGCACGACGCTTCTCCAGCAGGTCGTAGTAGACCTTGCCGCTACACAGCACGATGCGGTCGACTTTCTTCGGGTCCAGGCTGTCGATCTCGTTGATCACGGTCTGGAACGAACCGTCGGCCAGATCTTCCAGGGTGGAGATAGCCAGCTTGTGACGCAGCAGCGACTTCGGCGTCATCACGATCAGCGGCTTGCGCAGCGGACGGATCACCTGACGGCGCAGCATGTGGTAGACCTGAGCCGGGGTGGTCGGCACGCAGACCTGGATGTTCTGCTCGGCGCACAGCTGCAGGTAACGCTCCAGACGCGCGGAGGAGTGCTCCGGACCCTGGCCTTCGTAACCGTGCGGCAGCAGCATGGTCAGACCACACAGACGTTGCCACTTGGTTTCGCCGCTGGTGATGAACTGGTCGATCACGACCTGCGCACCGTTGGCGAAGTCACCGAACTGCGCTTCCCACACCACGAGTGCATCCGGGGTGGTGGTGGCGTAGCCGTATTCGAACGCCAGTACGGCCTCTTCCGAGAGGTAGGAGTCGTACAGGCTGACGCGCGGCTGGCCGTCGAACAGGTTGGCCAGCGGGATGTAGACCGAGTCGTCCTTCTGGTTGTGCAACGCCGCGTGGCGGTGCGAGAAGGTGCCGCGGCCGACGTCCTGACCGGTCATGCGCACCGGGTGGCCTTCGAACAGCAGGGTGGCGTACGCCAGGTTCTCGGCGAAGCCCCAGTTGATCGGGAAGCCACCGGCAGCCATCTTGGCGCGGTCTTCGTAGATCTTCTGAACCTGACGCTGCATGACGAAGCCGTCCGGGGTTTCCAGCAGCTTGTTGGACAGGTCCTGCAGGGTCTTCAGGTCGCAACGGGTGTCGTGACGCGCGGTCCAGGCATGGCCGATGTACGGACGCCAGTCGACGAAGAGCTCCTTGTTGGGCTCCTTCACCAGGCTCTTCACCACGTGCAGGCCGTTGTCGAGAGCGTCGCGGTATTCGTCGACCTTCTCCTGGGCCTGCTCGGTGGTCTGCACACCGGCTGCGATCAGCGCGTCGGCATACAGGTCACGCGTGGTGCGTTGCTTGGCGATCTGCTGGTACATCATCGGCTGGGTGCCGCTCGGCTCGTCGGCCTCGTTGTGGCCGCGACGGCGGTAGCAG
>CBIGPF010000100.1:0-21829 GCA_966191535.1 uncultured Pseudomonas sp.
GCGGTAGAGGCCGAAGTTCTTCGAGCAGGAGCTGGTGATCAGCACTTCCGGCAGGTTCTGGGCCAGCAGGCGCACGGAGTACGCGTCCTCTTCCAGTCCGTCGCCCAGGCCCTGGTAGGCGAAGTCCAGCAGTGGCAGCAGCTCGCGGCGGCGGACGATCTCCAGCACGCGCTGCCACTGCTCGTGGTCCAGGTCGAAGCCGGTGGGGTTGTGGCAGCAGGCGTGCAGCAGCACCACGTCGCCCTGGGGGATTTTCTCCAGCATGGCGAACATCGCATCCGCGTCGAGGCGGTTGTCCGCACCGACGTAGGGGTAGTGCTTGATCGGCACGCCAGCGGCGGCGAACAGGGTCTCGTGGATCGGCCAGGTCGGGTCGCTCAGCCAGATGTTCTTGCCCGGCAGGCACTGCGCGATGAACTCCGCCGCCAGGCGCAGGGCGCCGGTGCCGCCGGGCGTCTGGGTGGCGTCGGCGCGGGAGTCGGCCAGCAGCGGCGAAGTGACGCCCAGCACCAGCTCGCACAGGCGCGCGGCGAACAGGGCATCGCCATGGCTGCCGACATAGCTCTTGGTGGTCTCGGTATCCACCAGGCGCTGTTCGGCCAGCTTCACCGCACGGGGGATCGGCGTGAGGCCCTGGGCATCCTTGTAGACGCCCACGCCAAGGTCGAGCCGCGCGGGGTTGGGGTCCGCCCGGTAGGCTTCGAGCAGGCCCAGGATCGGGTCGCCCGGTACGCGGGTGACCTTGGCGAAATGGCTCATTTGCGTCCCTCTGCTTTCGCGGCCAGCTCGTCGGTGCGCGCGGCCATGATGAAGTCGTTGCGGTGCAGGCCCTTCAGTTCGTGGCTCCACCAGGTGACGGTGACCTTGCCCCACTGGGTCAGCAGGTCGGGGTGGTGGCCTTCTTCCTCGGCGATGGCGCCCACCGCGTTGGTGAAGGCCAGGGCATGCCTGAAGTTCTTGAACAGGAAGACCCGCTCCAGTTCCATGTGGTTGTCACGGACCTCGATGTTCCAGTCCGGGATCTGTTTGATCAGCACCGCCAGTTCGTCGTCGGACACCTTCGGGGCGTCGGCGCGGCAGGCTTCGCAATGGGCTTGGGTGAGTGCGGTCATGAAAGGTTCTCCTTGTCGTGGGGTGGCATAGGAGTGCGCTCGCGAACCATCTTAGGCTCGCGGGCACGTCTCATCCTAGGCACAGATGGGATCGATTGCAGCGGATCAGGCGGCCTGTTTCGGCGGGAACTTCGGTGCATGCAGGCCCAGGCGCATGGCTTCGCGCACCAGCGCCATGATGTCCTCATGGGCCAGTTCGAACAGGCGCTTGAGCTCGGGGAGCACGAAATACAGGGGCTGCAGGATGTCGATGCGGTACGGCGTGCGCATGCACTCCAGCGGGTCGAAGGCTTGGCGCTCGGGCTCGCCGGAGAGGCTGTAGACCGTCTCCTTGGGCGACGAGAGGATGCCGCCGCCATAGATGCGCAGGCCCTGCGAGGTATCCACCAGGCCGAATTCGATGGTCATCCAGTAGAGGCGGGCGAGGTATACCCGCTCTTCCTTGCTGGCGGCCAGGCCGAGCTTGCCGTAGGTGTGGGTGAACTCGGCGAACCAGGGGTTGGTGAGCAGCGGGCAGTGGCCGAAGATCTCGTGGAAGATGTCTGGCTCCTGCAGGTAATCCAGCTCTTCCGGGGTGCGGATGAAGGTGGCGACGGGGAATTGCTGGCTGGCCAGCAGTTCGAAGAAGGTCTGGAAGGGGATCAGCGCCGGCACCCGCGCCACGCGCCAGCCAGTCGCGGCCTGGAGCACCTTGTTGACCTCGCCCAGTTGCGGGATGCGTTCATGGGGCAGGCCAAGCTGTTCGATGCCGTCCAGGTATTCCTGACAAGCGCGGCCCTCGATCACGTTCAACTGGCGGGTGATCAGGGTATTCCAGACCTGATGCTCGGTTTCCGGGTAGTGGATGAAACCGTCTTCATCAGGTTGGCGGGCCACGTACTGCGTTGTCTTCATGGAGCCTCCGGCGTCGAGCTGCCTGTTCTTGTGATGACTCACCAATAGCGCGATGCGTGCCGGCGAACAGCCCCCCTGGCGCTGCGCTGGAACGCGTCAAGCGGGGTAATCCGTAAAGAAATGATTACGCTTGGCGGCGCAGGCATCCGGCCATGGCTTGAAGGTGCGGTGATCTGTCACATATTCTTGACGGTAATTTCCGGCTGATGCGTGAAAAACCGCGCCGGAGCGCCCACCACAACGACAACCACGGGCCCGCCATGCGTATCAAAGTGCACTGCCAGAACCGCGTCGGCATCCTGCGTGACATCCTCAACCTGCTGGTCGACTACGGCATCAACGTCAACCGTGGCGAAGTCGGTGGCGAGCAGGGCAACGCCATCTACCTGCTCTGCCCGAACCTCATCAACCTGCAGTTCCAGTCGCTCAAGCCCAAGCTCGAAGCGGTGCCCGGCGTGTTCGGCGTCAAGCGTGTCGGCCTGATGCCCAGCGAGCGCCGCCACCTGGAATTGAATGCGCTGCTGGCGGCGCTGGAGTTCCCGGTGCTGTCCATCGACATGGCCGGGCAGATCGTCGCCGGCAACCGCGCCGCCGCGCAGTTGCTGGGCGTGCGCGTCGACGAGGTGCCGGGCATCCCGCTGTCGCGCTACGTCGAGGACCTCGACCTGCCCGAACTGGTGCGGGCCAACAAGGCGCGCATCAACGGCCTGCGCGTGAAGGTGAAGGGGGATGTGTTCCTCGCCGACATCGCGCCACTGCAGACCGAACACGACGAAAGCGAAGCACTGGCCGGCGCCGTGCTCACGCTGCACCGTGCCGACCGCGTCGGTGAGCGCATCTACAATGTGCGCCGCCTGGAGCTGCGCGGCTTCGACAGCATCTTCCAGAGTTCGCGGGTGATGGCCGCGGTGGTCCGCGAGGCGCGGCGCATGGCGCCGCTGGACGCGCCGCTGCTGATCGAAGGCGAGACCGGCACCGGCAAGGAGCTGCTGGCCCGCGCCTGCCACCTCGCCAGCCCGCGCGGCCAGTCGCCGTTCATGGCGCTGAACTGCGCCGGCCTGCCCGAATCCATGGCCGAGACCGAACTGTTCGGCTACGGCCCCGGTGCCTTCGAAGGCGCGCGCCCGGAAGGCAAGCTCGGCCTGCTGGAGCTGACCGCCGGCGGCACGCTGTTCCTCGACGGCGTCGGCGAAATGAGCCCGCGCCTGCAGGCCAAGCTGCTGCGCTTCCTGCAGGACGGCTGCTTCCGCCGCGTGGGCAGCGACGAGGAGGTGTACCTGGACGTGCGGGTGATCTGCGCGACCCAGGTGGACCTCTCCGAGCTCTGTACCAAGGGCGAGTTCCGCCAGGACCTGTACCACCGCCTCAACGTGCTGTCGCTGCACATCCCGCCGCTGCGCGAGTGCCTGGATGGCCTGGAGCCGTTGGTGGAGCACTTCCTCGACCAGGCCAGCCGGCAGATCGGCTGCTCGCTGCCCAAGCTGTCGCCCCAGGCGCTGGATCGCCTCGGCCGCTACCACTGGCCGGGCAACGTGCGGCAGCTGGAGAACGCGCTGTTCCAGGCGGTTTCATTGTGCGAGGGCGGCACCATCCGCCCCGAGCACATCCGCCTGCCGGACTATGGTGCGCCGCATCCGCTGGGGGATTTCTCCCTGGACGGCGGGCTGGACGCCATCGTCGGCCGCTTCGAGAAGGCCGTGCTGGAGCGGCTGTACCGGGAGCATCCGAGCAGTCGGCAACTGGGCAAGCGGTTGGGGGTGTCGCATACCACCATCGCCAACAAGCTGCGGACGCACGGGCTGGGGCAGAACGACGAATCCTGATGAGGGCGTGGGATCTGCCCGCGGTCGCGGGTGAGGGACGTTCCGGGTTATCCGCCCTACGTAAACGGGCGCGCGCGTTGTTGTAGGAGCGGGCCATGCCCGCGATCCGTCGGCAAGGCCGACGTCCGGTAATCACCAGGTCTTCGGCCGATACCCCTTCACGCACGCCCGAACCTCATCGTCGATCACGTTGCCGGGCTTGATGCATTCCGACAGTTTGCGCGGGCTATCGCTGTAGGGCGATGCCGCGGGCGTCGTCGGCAGACCGTCCGGGGACATGCCCAGGCGAATCTGCAGCAGCACCCAGCGCTCGTGAAGCCACAGCTGGTTGGCCGGATTGCGCCACAGGGCGGTGCCGGCGGCGAGCAGCAGCAGCGGGATGAGCAGCCACAGCAGCGGCTTCACCAGCATCCGCCAGTTGCGTTTCGGGTTCTCGGGCGGCTTCTGCGTGTTCTGACGCCTGACCTGTTCCCAGTAATAGTCGCGATCGCGGTCGCTCATCGAGTGTCTTTCCGCCGGGTGAATGGATGAAAGAGTAACGGCTGGCGCGGCCTGCGGCGAGGCGCGATCAGTGGTCCTTGTGACCGGCTTCGCGCACCACCATATTGGTCTGCATGACCGCTCCTCGAACCTCATCACGCGCCAAGCGAGCCGATGTGCTGTCCGCCTTCCACCCGGCGGTGGCCGGCTGGTTCCGGGCGCATTTCCCGGCACCGACGCAGGCGCAGGTCGAGGCCTGGCCGGCGATCCAGGCCGGCGAATCGACGCTGGTGGCGGCGCCCACCGGCTCGGGCAAGACGCTCACGGCCTTCCTGTCGGCTATCGATGCGCTGGTCCGCGAAGGGCTGGAGAACGGCGGTGCCTTGCCGGACCGCACCACGGTGGTCTACGTCTCACCACTCAAGGCGCTGTCCAATGACATCCGCATCAACCTCGAGGAGCCTCTTGCCGGCATCCGCGCGGCGCTGCTGGAGATGGGCCTGCCGGAGGTGGATATCCGCAGCGCGGTGCGCACCGGCGATACCACCACCCGCGAGCGCGAGGCCATGCGCCGGCAGGTGCCGCACATCCTTGTCACCACGCCGGAATCGCTCTACGTGCTGCTCGGTTCGGATTCGGGCCGTGCGATGTTGGCTGGCGCGCGCAGCGTGATCGTCGATGAAATCCACGCACTGGCGGCGAGCAAGCGCGGCAGCCACCTGGCGCTTTCGCTGGAGCGCCTGCAGGCGCTGTGCGAAGCGCCGCTGGTGCGCATCGGGCTGTCCGCGACGCAGAAGCCCCTCTCGGCGGTGGCAGGTTTCCTGGTCGGTCGCCACCCGGCTTGTCGCATCGTCGATATTGGCTACAGCCGCCAGCGCGACCTGAACCTGGACGTGCCGGCGGCGCCGCTGGAAGCGGTGATGTCCCACGATGTCTGGGACAAGGTCTACGACCGCCTGGCCGAACTGGCCAGCGAGCACCGCACCACCCTGGTCTTCGTCAACACCCGGCGGCTGTCGGAGCGGGTCACCCGGCACCTGGCCGAGCGCATCGGCGCCGGCTGGGTCGCGGCGCACCACGGCAGCCTGTCCAAGGAGCTGCGCCTGGGCGCGGAACGACGGCTCAAGGCCGGGCAACTGAAAGTACTGGTGGCCACCGCTTCGCTGGAACTGGGCATCGACATCGGCGACGTCGAACTGGTCTGCCAGATCGGCTCGCCGCGGTCCATCGCCGCCTTCCTGCAGCGCGTCGGCCGCTCCGGCCATAGCGTTGGCGGCACACCCAAGGGACGGCTGTTCCCGACCTCGCGGGACGACCTGATCGAATGCGTGGCGCTGCTCGACAGCGTGCGACAGAACGAACTGGATGCGCTGACCGTTCCCCACGCGCCGCTGGACGTGCTGGCCCAGCAGATCGTCGCCGAGGTGGCCTGCCAGGAATGGCGCGAGGACGCGCTGTACGAGCTGTTCACCGCCGCGCAACCCTACGCCGACCTCAGCCGCCAGCACTTCGATGCCCTGCTGTGCACCCTCGCCGAGGGCTACACCAGCCGTCACGGACAACGTGGCGCGTACCTGCACCGCGATGCCGTGCACCAGCGACTGCGCGGCCGGCGCGGCGCCAAGCTCACCGCCGTGACCTCCGGCGGCACCATCCCCGATACCGGTGACTACGCCGTGCTGCTGGAGCCGCAGGGCCTCAGCGTGGGCACGGTGAACGAGGACTTCGCGGTGGAAAGCCTGGCAGGCGACGTGTTCCAGCTGGGCAATATCTCCTACCGCATCCTGCGCATCGAGCCGGGCCGCGTGCGCGTCGAGGACGCCCAGGGCCAGCCACCGAACATTCCCTTCTGGCTCGGCGAGGCGCCGGGGCGTACTGACGAGCTGTCCTTCAGCGTCGCGCGCCTGCGCGGCCAGCTGGACGATCTGCTGGCCCAGGGCGAGAGCGACCCCGAGCCACTGGCGCGGGCCATCGACTGGCTGCAGGGCCTGCTCGACCTCGACGAGGCGGCGGCGCGGCAACTGGTGGAGTACCTCGCCCGCGCCCGCGCAGCGCTCGGCACGATCCCGACACATCATCGCATCGTGCTCGAACGCTTCTTCGACGAATCCGGCGGCACGCAACTGGTCATCCACACGCCGTTCGGCAGCCGCGTCAACCGCGCATGGGGCCTCAGCTTGCGCAAGCGTTTCTGCCGCAAGTTCAACTTCGAGCTGCAGGCGGCGGCGACCGAGGATGCGATCGTGCTGTCGCTGTCGACCAGCCACAGCTTCCCGCTGATCGAGGTCGCGCAGTACCTGCATTCCAACTCCGCGCTCGACGTGCTGGTGCAGGCGCTGCTCGACGCGCCGCTGTTCGGCGTGCGCTGGCGCTGGAACGCCACCACCGCGCTGGCCTTGCCGCGCTACAGCGGCGGGCGGAAGGTCGCCCCGCAATTACAGCGCATGCGCAGCGAAGACCTGCTGGCCTCGGTGTTCCCCGACCAGGTGGCGTGCCTCGAGAACATCGTTGGCGAGCGTGAGATTCCCGACCACCCGCTGGTGGCGCAGACCCTCGACGACTGCCTGCACGAAGCGATGGACAGCGAAGGCTGGCTCGACCTGCTGCGGCGCATGGAAAGCGGTGCGGTGACCCTGCTGGCACGCGACCTGCCGGCGCCGTCGCCGCTGGCGGCGGAGGTGCTGTCTGCCAGCCCGTATTCTTTCCTCGACGACGCGCCGCTGGAGGAGCGACGCACCCAGGCCGTGCAGAGCCGCCGCTGGACCGACCCGGAAAGCGCCGACGACCTCGGCGCGCTGGATGCCGAAGCCATCGAGGCGGTGCGTGCCGAGGCCTGGCCCGAAGCCCGCGACGCCGACGAGATGCACGAGGCGCTGACCGGCCTGGGCGGCATCCGCGACAGCGAGGCGCAGGCCAACGAAGGCTGGCCCTTCCTGCTCAAGTCGCTGGCCAAGGCAGACAGGGCGACGCGTCTGGAGCTGTCATCCGGCGCGGTGTGGGTAGCGGCGGAGCGACTCAGTCAATGGCTCGCACTGCATCCGCAGGTCGCGATGAAGCCGCTGCTCGACCTGCCGCCGGCACTGCGCGAACCCTGTGCGGCGGACGAGGCGCAGGTGGAACTGGTGCGGGCGCGCCTGACCGGTTTCGGCCCGCGCCTGCTGCGTGAGCTGGCCCAGGACCTGGGCATTTCCATCGGCGATAGCGGGTTCGCCCTGGCCAGTTTGGAGCGAGAAGGCTACGTGCTGCGCGGTCGCTTCACTCCGGGCGCGAGCGAGGAAGAGTGGTGCGAGCGCCACCTGCTGGCGCGTATCCATCGCTACACGGTCAAGCGCCTGCGCCGGGAAATCGAGCCGGTGGCACGGGCGGATTTCATGCGCTTCCTGTTCGACTGGCAGCGCGTCTCCAGCGGAGCGCGGGTGCGCGGGGCGGAGTCACTGGCAGGCGTGCTCAGCCAGTTGGAAGGCTTCCAGGCCGCCGCCGGCGCCTGGGAAAGCGACATCCTGCCCAGCCGCGTGGCCGACTACGGCATCAACTGGCTGGACGACCTGTGCCGCGCCGGCCGTATCGTCTGGGCGCGCCTGCCGGGCCGAACCGCTGCGAAGGGCCGCGGCGGCCCGCTGAAGAGCTCGCCCATCGTGCTGCTGCCGCGCGCGCAGATGGCGCAATGGAGCGTGCTGAGTGCGGGGCAGGCGGAAACGGAGCTGTCCGCCAAGGCCAGCAAGGTGCTGGAAGTGCTCAAGGAGCACGGCGCATCCTTCTTCGAGGAACTGGCCAGCGACAGCCACCTGCTGCGCACGGAGCTGGAGACCGTGCTGGGCGAGCTGGTGGCGGCAGGGCGGGTGAATGCCGATAGCTTTGCCGGCCTGCGCGCCCTGTTGATGCCGGCCGCGAGGCGCCACCCGCAACGCCGTTCGCGAGCGCCGCTGTTCGGCATGGCCGATGCCGGGCGCTGGGCGCTGCTGCGTCGCTCCACGCTGGAGCCGGGCGCGCGTCTGCCGGCGGAAGTCCTCGAACATGTCGCCATGACCCTGCTGCGCCGCTACGGCGTGATCTGCTGGCGCCTGCTCGACCGCGAAGCCGATTGGCTGCCGCCGTGGCGTGACCTGCTGCGGGTCTACCATCGCCTGGAAGCGCGAGGGGAAATCCGCGGTGGGCGCTTCGTCGCCGGGTTGACCGGCGAGCAGTTCGCCCTGCCCGAGGCTGTCGGCCTGCTGCGCGAGGTGCGCCGGCGGGAGGCGAGTGGCGAGTGGGTGGTGGTGTCGGCGGTCGATCCATTGAATCTTGCCGGCACGCTGCTGCCGGGACGCAAGGTGCCGGCGGTGAGCGGCAACCGTGTGCTCTATCGCGATGGCGTGCCGGTGGGGGCGCTGATCGCCGGCGAGGTGGAACTGCTCGCCGAGCTGACGCCGGAGGACCAGGCACGCGCCCGGGAACTGCTGATCCGGCGGTAAGCCGGGCGCGGCTGGCATACACTCAGCGGCACGGAAGTTTCTCCCTGCGAGGCTGTGATGTCTTCCCGCGTTTCCCCGAGCCTGTCTGCCCTGTTGCGCCAGTGGTGGTTCCTCCCGCTGCTGGCGCTCGCCCTGTATCTGCGCCTGTATGAACTGACTGGCTCGGCCATGTGGGGCGATGAAAGCTCCAGCCTGTTCCTCGCCCGCTATTCGCCGCTGCAACTCTGGCAGCACGCCGCCCGCGACGTGCATCCGCCGCTGTATTTCTACCTGCTGCACCTGTGGGTCGGGCTGTTTGGCGAGGGTGTGCTGTCGCTGCGCCTGTTCAGCGCAGCATTCGGCACGCTCGCGGTCTTCCTCGGTGGCTGGCTGACCTGGCGTACTGCCAGTCGTCGCGCAACCGCGCTTGCCGTCCTGCTGCTGGCACTGTTGCCCACCGCGGTGCGCTACAGCCAGGAAGTGCGCATGTATTCATTGCTCGGTTGCTGGCTGCTGGCGGCGACCCTGGCCTTGCTCTACTGGCTGGATGAGGGCAAGCGGCGCCACCTGCTGGCGTATGCGCTGCTGATGGCGGCGGCGTTCTACACCCACTATTTCAGCCTGTTCGGCCTGGCAGTGCACTGGGCCTGGCTGGCGACGCTGCCGGGCAGTCCGCTGCGCCGCCGCGACTGGTGGCTGGCGAACCTGGCGATCCTCGTGCTGTTCCTGCCGTGGTTGCCCGGGTTGCTGGACCTGGTCCGGCACATGGCGGTGCTGGTCGCCGGAGGGGACGTGGGGTGGGAGCCGCCGGTGGATGGCCGCTCCGTGCCCGCGATGCTCTGGCAATGGCTGACGCAGTCCGATGGCAACGAGCTGTCCTGGCCCTTGCTGGTGGGCGTGCCGCTGCTGGTGGTCGCCGCGATGCTGCTGGTGCTGCGCCAGGATCGCAGCCGCCAGCGTGTCGGTGTACTGGTTGCGCTCTACGTCGGTCTGCCGCTGCTGGCGCTGTATGGCGTGTCGTTCGCCTCGCCGGTGTTCGTCGAGCGCTACCTGACGGCATTCGCCCTCGGCCTGCCGCTGCTGTTCGCACTGGCGCTGGATCACCTGATGGAGGTGCGTCGCGTACTCGGGGCGGTGATGCTGGCAACGCTGCTCGGCCTGCAGGGCTTGGGCCTGGAGCGTGCCCTCGAAACGGATCCGGACGAGCAGTTCGACGGCATGGTCGACTATGTCAACGCCCATTACCACGCGGGGGACCGGGTGGTGGTCGACGACATCCTCTGGTACCTGGCGTTCCGTTACTACAACCGTACCGGCATCGAGCCGCTGCTCTATACCGCACCAGCGGACGACGGTTCCTCCGGGCGACCGGGCGCCTATGGCTTCGGTTCGCTGATCGACGATCGCCAGCACAGTTTCGTCGATCACCTGGCCGACTTGCCGCGCGACGAAGGGCGCGTGTGGCTGGTGATGAGTCGCTACAACGACCAGGAGATTCCCGACGTGCCCGCGAGTTGGCGGCGCGTTGCCCAGCATGCCGGTGGGGAAGTGCAGGCGCTGCTGTTCGAGCGCGCGTCGTTGCGTAACGCCGCGCGCTGATCGCTCAGTGGCTCAGAAGCGGATGCGCCCGGTGAAGGCGTCCTTGAGCATGACCCAGTCGCCCATCAGCGACCACAGCGGGTATTTGAAGGTGGCCGGGCGGTTCTTCTCGAACACGAAATGCCCGACCCAGGCGAAGCCGTAGCCGGCCAGCGGCATGGCCAGCAGCCACAGCCAGTGCCCGCTGACGATGGCGTAGGCGAGGATGGACAGCACCAGCAGGCTGCCCACGTAGTGCAGGCGGCGGCACACGGCGTTGCTGTGCTCCTGCAGGTAGTACGGGTAGAACTCGGCAAAGCTCTGGAACCGATCGGCGGTCTGGGTGCTCATGGCGCACCTCCTGTTGTTGTGATGGCGCCAGTGTAGGCCGGTGCCTTCAGACTTGCGGATGACATAGGGGGCCAGTTTAGTATCCCCCTGTGCCGCCGGCTTATCCGGCCGTTCGGCGCGGATCACCACCATAACCAGAAGAAATTGCATGCCTGAGCGTACGACCCTGTCGAGCTGGGTGCGGGGGATCGTCCAGTCGCTGGAGCTGGAAGGCCTCGACTGCCGCGCGCTGTTCGCCGAACTGGGGCTTGATTTCACCGCCCTCGACGACCCCGATGCGCGCTTCCCGCAGGACGCCATGAGCCGACTGTGGAACCGCGCCGTGGAGCTCTCCGGCAACCCGGCCATCGGCCTGAACATCGCCCGCGTGCACACCCCGGCGTTCCCCGTGGTGGGGTATGCGCTGATGTCGAGCCGCAACCTGGGCGAGGGCTTCGAGCGCCTGGAGCGTTACCAGCGGATCATTGCCGAAGGTGCCGACCTGACCTTCCGTCGCCTGCCCGAGGGCTGCCTGTACCGCATCGTGGTCCACGGCGACCGGCTGCCGGTGCCACGGCAGAGCGCGGAGTGTTCGCTGGCCAGCCTCATTGCGATGCTGCGCTGGATCACCGGGCGGGCGATCAGGCCGCTGGAAGTGCGCCTGGCTGGCGAGGCGCCGCCGAATATCGAACCCTACCGCGAGCTGTTCCAGGCGCCGCTGAGCTTCGGCCATGCGGACTGCGCGATGCTGTTCTCCCACGAGGACATGGGTGCGCCGCTGCCTACTGCCAACGAAGAGCTGGCGCGCCTGCATGATCGTTTCGCCGGGGAATACCTGGCGCGCTTCGTCAGCAGTCGCTTCAGCCACCAGACACGCCAGGTGCTGTGCCGCCTGCTGCCCCAGGGCGAGCCCAAGCGCGAGAGCGTGGCGCAGGCGCTCAATCTCTCCGAACGCACCCTGCAGCGTCGTTTGCAGGAAGAGGGCACCAGCTACCAGCAGTTGCTCGACGATACACGCCGTGAGCTGGCCCAGCAGTACCTCGCCACGCCGCGCATGACGCTGCTGGAGATCGCCTACCTGCTGGGGTTCTCGGAACCGAGCAACTTCTTCCGCGCGTTCCGCCGCTGGTTTGGCAAGACGCCGGGGGAGTACCGCGAGGAGCTGTAACCGGCACGGGCTGTGCCGGACGTCGACGCTGCCGGCATGCCGATTTGCAGGACGCATTCACGGTGGAGCGATCAATGCCGCCAGAAGGCCGGGGTGAACAGCACCAGTACGGTGATGATCTCCAGGCGCCCGAGCAGCATGCCGCCGCACAGCAGCCACTTGGCCGCATCCGGCAGCGAGGCGAAGTTGCCCGAAGGGCCGATGATCGGGCCCATGCCCGGGCCGACGCCGGCGACGGTGCTGGCCGCGCCGGTGAGCGAGGTCATCCAGTCCAGGCCAAGGAACGACAGACCCAGTGCCAGCCCGCCGACGGTGGCGCCGAAGAAGAACGAGAAGGTCAGGATCGAGCGCACGATCTCTTCGTCCAGGCGGTGACCGTTGTAGCTCTGGCGGATCACCGCGCGGGGGTGGATCAGCTGGTAGAGGCTGGCGCGCAGGAGGGTGTAGGCCACCTGGAAGCGGAAGATCTTGATGCCGCCGGCCGTGGAGCCGGAGCAGCCGCCGATGAAGCCCAGGTAGAAGAACAGCATGATCGAGAAATGGCCCCACAGGCTGTAATCGCCCAGGGCGAAGCCGGTGGTGGTGACGACCGACGTCACGTTCACCGCGACGATGCGGAAGGCATCCAGCCAGGGCAGCCCCGAGTTCACCGAGTACCAGGTACCCATCACCAGCCAGGTGAACACCAGCAGGCCGAGGAATCCGTGTACCTGGTGGTCGCGGATCAGCGCCTTGCGGTTACCGCGCAGGGTGGCGACGTAGAGCACGAAGGGAATACTGCCCAGGATCATCACCACCACCGCGACCCAGTGCACGGCCGGCTGGTGCCACTTCGCCAGCGACTGGTCGGAGGTGGAGAAACCGCCGGTGGAGATCGCCGACATGGCGTGGTTCAGCGAGTCGAACAGGCCCATGCCGGCCCACCAGAAGGCCAGGGTGCCGGCGATGGTGATGGCCACGTAAACCCCGACGATGTACTTGGCCACCATGTGCGAGCGCGGCATGACCTTGTCGGAGCGGTCGGAGGATTCGGTCTGGAACAGGCGCATGCCGCCGATGCGCAGCATCGGCAGGATCGCCACCGCCATGGCGATGAAGCCGATGCCCCCCAGCCAGTGCAGCAGCGAGCGCCAGATCAGGATGCCCGGGGACATGCTGTCCAGCCCGGACAGCACCGTGGAGCCAGTGGCGGTGATCCCCGACATGCTCTCGAAGATCGCGTCGGTGAAGCTGATGTGCCGGGCGAACATGAAGGGCAGGGACGAGAAGAAGCAGACGATCACCCAGCTCGACACGGTGAGCATGTACATGTCCCGCGGACGCAGGTGCACCTGGTCCGGGCGGCCGGGAATGACCAGGCCCAGCCCGCAGGTGAAGGTGATGATCGCCGACCAGATGAAGGGGTGCAGCTCGTTGGCGCGGCCGTAGTAGAGCAGCGTGGCCATGGGGACCAGCATGGCGACTGCCAGCGTGATCACGAAGATGCCGATGATGAATCCGAGGGTGCGTAGTGTCGGCAGGGCCATGCGCTGAGGTCTGAATCCAATAGGAATCGGCCATTTTACCTGCCGTCTGCCGAGAGTAAACCGCGCGACGCCGTTCCTCTTGGCGAGTGGGGTGGAGCGTGAGGGCGCTGTCTTTCCCGGGCAAATGCGAACCCGTTGCGTCTACAATGGCGGCTTTCGAGATTGACTGGAGGCAGCCCATGGAGGCTCTCGACGCGTTGCTCAACCGTGTGTCCCACGCCCGCCTGAGCGAGCCGGCACCGTCCGCCGAGCAACTGGACCGCATGTTCCGCTCGGCGCTGCGCGCACCGGACCACGGGCAGCTGCGCCCGTGGCGTTTCCTCACCGTGGAAGGCGAGGCGCGCAAGGCGCTGGGTGAATTGTTCGCCCGCGCGGTGGCGGCCAATGAGCCGGACGGCAAGCCGGAGGCGCTGGACAAGGCCCGCGCCATGCCGCTGCGCGCGCCGTTGCTGGTGGTGGCCGTGGCGCGCCTGCAGGATCACCCCAAGGTGCCGGAGATCGAGCAGTGGCTGGCGGCGGGGTGTGCCGCCCACGGCATCGTCCAGGCAGCTTATGTGGAAGGATTGGGAGCGATGTGGCGCACCGGCGCCATGGCGTTCGATCCGCTGGTGCGCGAAGGCCTGGGCCTGACCGAGAGCGAGCGGATTGTCGGCTTCATCTACCTCGGCACGCCGGTCGGCGAGTTGCGCCGCCCGGCGCCGCTGGACCCGGCCGAGTTCGTCAGCGCCTGGCGGGGCTGAGCGGCAGTTCCAGGCGTACTTTCCAGCCTCCGCTCTGGCTGGCCGAGCGGGGGGCACGCCAGAGCAGGTGCCCGCCCTGCCAGGCGGCCAGGCGCCGCGCCGGGGGCAGGGCCTCCGGTAGCCAGGCCCGCGCCTGCGGGTCGTCACCCTGCAGATCCAGACGCAGCTCACCGTGCGCTGAGCTGAGCGACAGCTCCAACGCGGCGTGCGGGTGGCTCGCCAGCGCTGCATCCAGCAGGGAATCCAGGGCTTCGCCCAGCGCATCCGGCCAGCTTTCCAGCGGCCAGGTGCCGCTCTGCGGCAGGTTCAGGCGCAATCCGGGCCAGCGGGCGCGCCATTGTTCGGCGAGACGAGCCAGTTCCACCGCCAGCACCAGGTACTGCGGATCATCGTAAGGCTCGCTGCTCAGCAGGGCGGCTGGCGGCAGCGGCTGCTGCAGGTTGGGGATCGGGGCAGCGAAGACAGGAAGATTCATGGTTGCTCTCCGATGGTGCGCTCGGTTCAGGCGACCTGGCGGCGCAGCGGCAGGTCGATGCTGGCCAGGAAACCGCCTTCGGGATGATTGCTCAGGCGCAGCCGCCCATGGTGGCGCTCGATGGCGCGACGGGCGATGGCCAGGCCCAGGCCATGGCCGGGGCTGCTCTGGTTGGGAGCACGGAAGAAGGGTTCTCCCAGTTGTGCCAGGTGTTCCTCGCTGGCGCCGGGGCCGTGGTCGCGCACGCTGATGTGCAGGCGCTCGCCATCGATCCTGGCCTGCACGTCCAGCGGTTGTTCCGCCGGGTTGAAGCGCAGGGCGTTGCGCAGCAGGTTGTCGAGGGCGCGTTCGAGCATGTCCGGCCAGCCGTCGATGGCCAGTTGCGGGGCGATGTCGAGCTGGACGTTCTGTTCCGGGTAAAGCAGTTGTGCGTCGTTGCGCAGGCGCTCGAACAGCGGCAGCAGTTCGATGCGGCTGGTCGGGCCCGGCTCGGCATCCAGGCGGGCGAGGGCGAGGATTTCGCCGATCAGTGCTTCGAGGCGGTCGCACTCCTGTTCCAGGCGTGGCCACATGGCGGCGCGCTGTTCGGGGCCGGCGCGTTCGGCCAGGGCCAGGGCGATGCGCAGGCGGGCCAGCGGTGAACGCAGCTCGTGGGACACGTCACGCAGGAGTTGGCGCTGGCTGCCGATCAGCCCTTGCAGACGCGCACCCATACGGTTGAAGTCGCGGGCCAGCACGCCGAGTTCGTCGCCACGGCGGGCGAGGCGGGCGAGACTGTCCTGTTGATAACTGGTCTGGCCGAGGTCGTGCACGGCGCGGCGCAGGCGGTTCAGCGGGCGGGTGATCGACAGGGTCAGCAGCAGGCTGAACACGGTCAGCACCACCAGGGCGATGCCCAGTGCGCTCAGCGGCCAGAGCAGGCTGCTGCGATGCCAGGCCTGCAGCGTCGGGTGCGGAATGCGGTAGATGAACAGGTAGGTCTGGTCGGTGCGACTGCTGGTGTATTCCTGGCTTAGCTGGCGCCAGGGGAAGCGCGGCAGGTCCTGGCGGTCGAAATTGTTGTCGCGTGGTCGCGGCGGACGGGGCAGGTAGGTGCCGTTGACCAGGCGCTGGCCGGTCTCGTCGAGCACCTGCACCGAGAGTTCATATTGCTGCCGGCGGCTTTCCAGCAGTTGTTGCGCGGCGGCGGGGCCTTGCGTCTCGTAGAGCAGGGTCCATTGCTTGGCGATGTCGTGCAGCCCGGGATAGCGGGCGATGACCCAGGTGTCCTGGTTCAGGGCACGGCCCAGCAGGATCGACAGTCCGGCCACCAGCAACAGGGCGAGCCAGAAGGCGGCGAGGATCCGCCAGAAGAGTGAACGCATGGTCTTCCTGTTCAGCCGCATGGTCTATCCGTTGTCAGGGCCCCACGGCAAGACGCCGGGATAACCCGGCGCCTGCACTTGCTGGAGCGATCAGTTGGTCTTGGCGCCGTCTTTCTGGGCCTTCCAGGTCTGGAATTCCGCCCATTCGGCCTTGCGCTGTTCACGCTGCTTCTTCAGCTCGTCGAACTTCTTCTGCTGTTCGGGAGTGAGGATGCTGCGGATGCTGGCCTCGGACTTCTCGCGGTTGGCCTTCAGCTCGTCCTGCATGGCCTTGCGATCGGCTTCGGGCAGTTTGTTCCAGTACTTCTCGGTGATCGCGCGGCGATCCTTCATCGAGTCGCCCATCAGCTTGCCGACTTGCTGGCGCTGATCCTGGGTCAGGTTCAGTTCGCGGAACGGGCCGCCGTGTTCGCCACGCTGGCCGTGCATGCCCGGGCCATGGTCTTTCATGAACGGGGCGGGCGGCGGAGCGTCGGTCGGCGCCGGAGTGGCCGCCAGCGCGACGGTCGGCAGGGCGGCAGCGATCAGCAGGGCGGTCAGGGTCTTGCGCATGGTGTTTCTCCTTTCAGGGGCCGGTCGTTACCGGATGAGCCCAGTCTAGGGACCGCAAGGTCAAGGGCGGTCAGTCCCACGTAAAGCTTCGGTAAAGATTGCGTGAAGTCCTGCTGGAATCTTTACGAAGCCCGGGCCAGAGCGGCCCGGGCGCAGGCGCCTGAGAGGGTTCAGGGCGCGTAGAAGTAGCCGCGCCCGCGCAGGGCGAGGATGCGCGGGCGACCGTCGGGGTGGCCGCCGAGTTTCTTGCGCAGGTTGCTGACGTGCATGTCCAGGCTGCGGTCGTACAGGGTCAGCTTGCGGCCCAGCGCGAGCTGCGCGAGGGCCTGCTTGTCCAGCGGCTCGCCCGGCTGGCGCAGCAGGGCTTCGAGGATGCGGCTTTCGGAGAGGGTCAGGCTGATCTCCTCGGCGCCAATGCTGGCCACGCCGCGCGACAGGTTCAGTGCCAGGTCACCCAGCTCCAGCTGTGCGGCGGGTTGCGCCGGATGGCTGCGGCGCAGCACGGCGCGCAGGCGGGCGGTCAGCTCGCGGGGATCGCAGGGCTTGGCCAGGTAGTCGTCGGCGCCCAGTTCCAGGCCGAGGATGCGGTCCAGCGGCTCGCCGCGGGCGGAGAGCATCAGCACGGGCAGGTCCGGGTGGTCGCTGCGCAGTGACTTGAGCAGCTCCAGGCCACTGCCGTCGGGCAGCATGACATCGAGCACGACCGCGTCCGGAGCACGGCTGCCCAGGGCCGCGCGTGCCTGCGCGCCGTCGTGCGCGGCGCGGATGCTGAAGCCTTCCTGGGTCAGCCAGGTGGTCAGCAGTTCGCAGAGTTCGACATCGTCGTCGATCAGCAGCAGTTCACTCATGAAGAGGCTTCTTTCAGTTGATCCATTCGCGGCGCGAGCGGCGTCGACCACGGCTCAGCATGCCCAGGACAAACGCCAGCAGCGCAGTGCCGGCACCGGTCGCGTACCAGGTCTGCTGCTCGCTGAGCAGGCGCGGCGGCTGGTTAGCCTGGGCCTCGCGCAGTTGCAGCTTCAGGCGCCGGTTTTCCTGGGTGAGGCGGGCGATGCGCGCTTCATCCTGGCTGTTGTCCTGCTGTGCCGGTTGTGCGGCGAGCTGCGCGGCCAGTTCGGCACGTTGCCGTTCGCTGTCGGCCAGGCGCTGTTCCAGTTCGGAGTGGGCCGCCGGCGCTTGAGCCGGTGCTTGGACAGCGGATTGCGCCGGTTGCTCCGTGACGGGCTCTTCGGCGAGGGCGGGCAGCGGCAGGGCGAGGCAGGCGAGCAGGGGCAAACGGCGCATCGGGACTCCTTGTTCGATGATGTGCCGCCGTCCATGGCCATCCCGGCGCTGTCCGGCTGCGATGCCCCGCGGCGCTCCGTGCCTCGGGGTGCAACAGCTCGCGCGCTGTTACGGCAGGACTTTCTTGAACGGCTTGACCACGACGTCAGCGTAGACGCCGGCGGCGCGGTACGGGTCGGCGTCGGCCCAGGCTTGGGCGGCGGCCAGGGAGTCGAACTCGGCGACGATCAGGCTGCCGGTGAAGCCGGCGGCGCCCGGGTCGTTGCTGTCGATGGCCGGGTGTGGGCCGGCCAGCACCAGGCGGCCTTCTTCCTTCAGCTGCTCCAGGCGTGCGATGTGCGCGGGGCGGGCGGCCAGACGGCGTTCTTGGGAAGCGGTGATATCACGGGCAATGATCGCGTAGAGCATGTCAGTCCTTGGGTTTTTCGCCGGTAGGTTCATCGTGCATGTGGCGGGCCAGGAACACACCCTGGCCGATCAGGAACAGCAGGGTCATGCCCAGGCTGCCGAACACCTTGAAGTCCACCCAGTAGTCCTGGAAGGTGAAGGCGACGAACAGCTGGACGCAACCGCAGATCAGGAAGAACAGCACCCAGGCGATGTTCAGTTTCGCCCAGAGGGAATCGGTCAGGTGCACCGCGTGACCCATGATGCGCTGGATCAGGGGCTGGCCGCCGATGAAGTGGCTGCCGGCGAAAGCCAGGGCGAAGAGCCAGTTCACCACCGGCGCCTTCCACTTGAGGAAGGTCTCGCTGTGGAAGGCGAGGGTCATGCCGCCGAATACCAGGCAGGCGGCGAGCGTCACCCACTGGCCCTTGTCCAGCTTGCGCTGCTTGATCAGCAGGGCGCCGTAGACCACCACGGAAGCTGCGATCAGCACGGCCGTGGCGCTGTAGATCCCACCGACCGAGACATTCTGGCCGGCGAGTTCGACGTTGCGCGGGTCGAGCTTGTAGACGATGAAGAAGAGGATGAGGGGAATGAAATCGATGAATTGCTTCATTACGGCAGCCAGAGCCCAGTAGAGCCGGCATAATACCAACCTGCGGGTGAACTGAAAGGGTCATCCGCCCAACGCTGCGTCAGATCATGGTTTCAACGCATTGCTGCGGGAGCGTTGGCACAGAAGCGTCTATACAGAAAGCTATCCCGACAGAAATCTATTCCGACACAAAGCCACCCCTGCATTTCCTGGAAGCCCCATGCGAGTCGACCTGCACTGCCACAGCACCGCGTCCGACGGACAGCTCAGCCCGACGGCCCTGGTCGAGCGTGCCCATGGGCGCGGCGTGCGCGTGCTGGCGCTGACCGACCACGACACCCTCGACGGCCTGCCCGAGGCGCGCCGCGCCGCGCAGGCGCTGGGCATGGAGCTGGTGGATGGTGTCGAGGTGTCCTGCACCTGGGGCGGGGCGACCATTCACGTGCTCGGCTACGGCTTCGACGCGACGGCCGTGCCGCTGGTGAAGGCGCTGGATGACCTGCATCGCGCCCGCTGGACCCGCGCCGAGGAGATCGGCCGGCGCCTGGAAGCCAAGGGCATGCCTGGCGCCTTCGAGGGCGCACGGGCGATTCAGGCCGAGCTGGGTGACAGCGAGAACGCCCCGGCACGTCCGCACTTCGCCGAATTCCTGCTGCGCCAGGGTCACGTCAAGGACCGCGCCGAAGCCTTCCGCAAGTGGCTGGGCGCCGGCAAGCTGGGTGATGTCAAGCAGCACTGGCCGAGCCTCGCCGATGCCGTCGGCACGCTGCGCGAGGCGGGTGCCTGGATCAGCCTGGCGCATCCCTACCAGTACGACTTCACGCGCACCAAGCGGCGCAAGCTGGTGGCCGACTTCATCGCCGCCGGCGGCCATGCTCTCGAAGTGGTGAACGGCCCGCAGCCGGCCGAGCAGGTCGGCGTGCTGAGCATCCTCGCCCGCGAGTTCGGTCTGATGGTTACCGCCGGCAGCGACTTCCACGGCCCCAGCGACTGGTCGGAGCTGGGCCTTTACCGGAGCGTGCCGGACGACCTTCCGCCGCTCTGGCCGCGCTTTGCCAGCGCCGAGAACGCCATCGGGATCAAGGAGACTCCATGAGCCAGTTCTTTCAGATCCATCCGGAAAATCCCCAGCCGCGCCTGATCAAGCAGGCGGTGGAGATCGTCCGGCAGGGTGGGGTGATCGCCTATCCCACCGATTCCTCCTACGCGCTTGGCTGCCGCATCGGCGAGAAGTCCGCGGTGGAGCGCATCCGCCACATCCGCCGGCTGGACGACAAGCACAACTTTACCCTGGTCTGCCGCGACCTGTCCGAGCTCGGGCTCTACGCCAAGGTCGACACCGGCCTGTTCCGCCTGCTCAAGGCGCACACGCCCGGCCCGTACACCTTCATCCTCAACGCTACCCGCGAAGTGCCGCGCATGCTGCTGCACCCCAAGCGTCGCACCATCGGCCTGCGGGTACCGGCCTGCCCGATCGCCCTGGCGCTGCTGGAGGAACTGGGTGAGCCGCTGATGAGCGTCAGCCTGATCCTGCCCGGCGAGAGCGAGCCGTTGAACGATCCGTACGAGATGCGTGATTCGCTGGAGCACCTGGTCGACCTGATCATCGACGGCGGTTTCGGCGGCGGAGAGGCCTCCACCGTGATCGCCCTGACCGACGAAGACCCGGTCGTGGTGCGCGTCGGCTGCGGCGACCCGGAACCCTTCATGGTCAACGCCTGAACACGCCCGGCGTGCTGGCTATACTCCCTCGTCCCATCGCCGAACCCGCGAGGTTGACCGCTTGACCAGCGTCGAATCCCTGCGCCGTGTGCTATCCGGCATGCGCCCCACCGGGCGCCTGCACCTGGGGCATTACCACGGCGTGCTGCAGAGCTGGGTGAAACTGCAGCACGAGTACGAATGCTACTTCTCCATCGTCGATTGGCATGCGCTGACCACCGAGTACGACGAGACCGCCAGCATCCGCCAGCACGTGCGCGACATGGCCATCGACTGGCTGGCGGTGGGCGTCAGCCCCAGCGCCGCGACGATGTTCATCCAGTCCCAGGTGCCCGAGCACGCCGAGCTGAACCTGCTGCTGTCGATGATCTGCCCGCTGTCCTGGCTGGAGCGCGTGCCGACCTACAAGGAGCTGCAGGAAAAACTGGTCCACAAGGACCTCTCCACCTTTGGCTTTCTCGGCTACCCGCTGCTGCAGGCCGCGGACATCCTGATCTACCGGGCAGGCCTGGTGCCAGTGGGGTCGGACCAGTTCGCCCACGTCGAATTCACTCGCGAGATCGCCCGCCGCTTCAACCACCTCTACGGCGGCGAGGTGGATTTCGAGGACCGCGCCCAGACCGCCATCGCCCGCCTGGGCAAGAAGACCGGCAAGCTCTACAGCAGCCTGCGCCGCGCCTGGCAGGAGCAGGGTGACGCCGAGGCGCTGGAAACCGCCCGCGCGCTGCTCATGGAGCAGCAGAGCCTGACCCTGGGCGACCGTGACCGGCTGTTCGGCTACCTCGAGGGTACAAGCCGCGTGTTGCTGCCCGAGCCGCAGACCCTGACCAGTCATGCACCGAAGATGCCGGGGCTGGACGGGCAGAAGATGTCCAAGTCGCACCACAACACCATCGCCCTGCGTGACAGCCCGGCGGACATCGAGGAAAAGATCGCGCGCATGCCCACCGACCCCGCGCGCGTGCACCGCCGCGATCCGGGCGATCCGGAACGTTGCCCGGTGTGGCAGTGGCACCTGATCTACTCCGACGACGGCTGCCGCCAGTGGGTGCAGGAAGGCTGCCGCAGTGCCGGGATCGGCTGCCTGGACTGCAAGCGGCCGCTGATCGAGTCGATCCTCCACGAGCTGGCGCCGATCCAGGAGCGCGCGCTGGATTACGAGGACAACCCCGAGCTGGTGCGCAGCATCCTCGCAGAAGGCGCCGAACGTGCCCGCGAAGCCGCGCGGGAGACACTGGTGGAAGTGCGGCACGCCATGGGGCTGTCCTACCGCTGACGAGTGCTCTTCGTAGGAGCGGGCATGGTCGCGAAACCGGGCGACAGAGGAGACCAATTAGCGCGCAAACACGCACCAACAACAAATCCGCCA
>CBIGPF010000101.1:0-21799 GCA_966191535.1 uncultured Pseudomonas sp.
CAGGTCATCGACCTGGCCAAGCGTTTCGAGGCCGATGGCGTCTCGGCGATCGTCTACACCGACATCGCGAAGGACGGCATGATGCAGGGCTGCAACGTCGAAGCCACTGCGGCCCTGGCCAACGCCACGCGCATCCCGGTGATCGCGTCGGGTGGTATCCACAACCTGGGTGACATCCAGAAGCTGCTGGACGCCCGCACCCCGGGCATCGTCGGCGCCATCACCGGCCGCGCGATCTATGAAGGCACCCTGGACGTCGCCGAGGCCCAGGCACTGTGCGACGCCTTCAAAGGCTGAGCTGAACGCAGGCTGGGCGTGCCGCGAAACGGCATGGCCCGGCACTGAGGACCTGGGGTGGTCCGGCAGCACGGGTATCGCTGCGCTCCACCCATCCTACGAGAGCATTGCTATGGCACTGGCTAAACGCATCATTCCCTGCCTCGACGTGGACAACGGCCGCGTGGTGAAGGGCGTCAAGTTCGAGAACATCCGCGACGCCGGCGACCCGGTGGAAATCGCCCGCCGTTACGACGAGCAGGGCGCGGACGAGATCACCTTCCTCGACATCACCGCCAGCGTCGATGGCCGCGACACCACCCTGCATACCGTCGAGCGCATGGCCAGCCAGGTGTTCATCCCGCTGACCGTGGGCGGCGGCGTCAGGACGGTGCAGGACATCCGCAACCTGCTCAATGCCGGTGCGGACAAGGTCTCGATCAACACCGCCGCGGTGTTCACTCCGGAATTCGTCGGCGAAGCCGCTGCGCGCTTCGGCTCGCAGTGCATCGTAGTCGCCATCGACGCCAAGAAAGTCTCGGGCCCCGGTGAAACCCCGCGCTGGGAAATCTTCACCCACGGTGGCCGCAAGCCCACCGGGCTCGATGCGGTCGAATGGGCGAAGAAGATGGAAGGCCTGGGCGCCGGTGAAATCCTGCTGACCAGCATGGACCAGGACGGCGTGAAGAGCGGCTACGATCTGGGCGTGACCCGCGCCATCAGCGAGGCCGTGGGCGTGCCGGTGATCGCATCCGGCGGTGTCGGCAATCTGGAACACCTGGCTGCCGGCATCATCGAGGGCAAGGCCGACGCGGTCCTCGCGGCGAGCATCTTCCACTTCGGCGAGTACAGCGTGCCGGAAGCCAAGGCCTATCTGGCCAGCCGCGGCATCGTCGTGCGCTGATCCCTTCCGGGCCGGGGTTCTCCCGGCCCGCTGGCTCTACACTGGGTCATCCTGCCCCTGCGTCCGATGGACGCATCCCCTTCCTGCGCACGAAGCTTGCTAGCTGAAGGCTTCGGTCAAGGTAATGGCGTCCCCAAGTCAAGGTACTGGCGTTTTTAGACCAATGTACTGGCGTATCTATGTCCCATCGCCATATTCATAGGGTTTATTGACGTCAATTCTCCGAGTAAGCTCTGCGCCTTCTCAGAAATGTCATATGCAGGAAATATCTCGATGCTGAAGCGCATTCTGCTCGCATGGCTAGGCTGCGGCCTGCTTCTGGCCAGCGCGGCACAGGCTGAAACGGATTCTTCGGACTACAGCGTGGTGCTGCTCACCGAGAACTTCCCTCCCTACAACATGGCCATCAACGGCAAGAACTTCGCCCAGGAAGACAGCATCGACGGCATCGCCGTGGATATCGTCAAGGAGATGTTCAAGCGTGCCGGTGTCCAGTACAGCCTGACCCTGCGCTTCCCCTGGGACCGTATCTATAAGCTGGCACTGGAGAAGCCCGGCTACGGGGTGTTCGTCACCGCGCGCCTGCCCGAGCGCGAGAGCCAGTTCAAGTGGGTCGGCCCGATCGGCCCCGACGACTGGGTCCTGCTGGCCAAGGCCGACAGCACGATCAGCCTGAACAACCTGGATGAAGCCAAGAAATACCGCGTCGGTGCCTACAAGGGCGACGCCATGGCTGACTATCTCGCCGAGCATGGCTTCGAGCCGGTGCTGGCACTGCGCGACCAGGAGAACGCCGGCAAGCTGCAGGACGGCTCGATCGACCTGTGGGCGAGCGGCGACCCGGCGGGCCGCTACCTGGCCAAGCAGGTCGGCGTCACCGGCCTGAAGACCGTGCTGCGCTTCAACAGTGATCAGCTGTTCCTCGCCCTGAACCGCGAGACCCCGGATGCCGTGGTGCAGAAGCTGCAGGCGGCGCTGGACAAGATGCGCGCCGAAGGATTCGTCGACGACGTGCTCAACAGCTACCTGTAACACCCGAAGGCCGGCCACTCGCCGGCCTTTGTGTTTGGCGCCGACATCCCTCGGCGCCGGTTTTGCCACGGAAGGCAGACGAGCGAAGTATTCCGTCCCCCCTGCAGGGATGCCGCAAGCCCAATAACGATAACCAAGCGAGCGGTATGACCATGCTGAAAGTCCTGATCAAGACCCTGACCGTGGGTCTGTTGCTGGGGGCCGCCACGGCCCGCGCCGAGTTGCCCGCCGATTACAAGATGGTGTTGCTCACCGAGAACTTCCCGCCCTTCAACATGGCGGTGGACGACAAGAACTTCGCCCGCGACGAGGGAATCGACGGTATCAGCGCCGATATCGTCCGCGAGATGTTCAAGCGCGCCGGCATCCAGTACAGCCTGAGCCTGCGTTTCCCCTGGGATCGCCTGTACAAGCTGGCCCTCGACAAGCCGGACTACGGGTTGTTCTCCACCACCTACACCCCTGAACGCGTGCCGCTGTTCAAGTGGGTCGGCCCGATTGCCAAGACCAGCTGGGTGCTGCTGGCGCCGCCGGGCAGCTCGATCAAGGTGAAGGACCTCAAGGACGCCGCCAAGTACAAGCTCGGCGCCTACAAGAACGACGCCGTCAGCCAGAACCTGGAAAGCCAGGGCATCCCGGTGCTCAACGCGCTGCGCGATCAGGAAAACGTGAAGAAGCTGACCACCGGCGAGATCGACCTGTGGGCCACCACCGATCCGGTGGGTCGCTACCTGGCCAAGCAGGAGGGCGTGTCGGGCCTGCAGACCGTGCTGCGCTTCAACGAGGCCCAACTGTACCTGGCGATCAACAAGGACACCCCGGACGAGGTAGTGGCGAAGCTGCAGAAGGCGTTGGACGAAATGCGTGCTGACGGTTTCGTCGAGCAGGCGACCAATAACTATCTGTAAGCCTGCAGTCCGGGTGCCCAGGCCTGACTGCTCTTGGCAGGAGCGAGCTTGCTCGCGAACCGCTCTCGGAAACTCCGGTGCCGGGGCTGTTCGCGAGCAAGAACTAGGCGTCCCCCTCGCTCCTACGAAAAGCCCGCGTCTAGCGGTAGATCCCGTTCCGGCCATGCCCCGCCATGGCGCGGTTGCCGCGCTCGGCGATCATCAAAGGTGGCTGCACCAGTTCGAAACCCTGGGCCTTGAGTGTCGGTAGAACGCGCCTGAGCACCGCCAGCGTGGCCGGCTTCGGGTGGCCGATCATCACGACCGTGCCCTGTTTGCGTGCCAGATTCAGGCCGCGCTGCATCTGCTCCATCACCGCCGCTTCGCTCGGATCGTCGTCGAGGAACACGTCCCGCGACAGGCTGGCGAGGCCGATCTTCTGCGCCTCGGCGGCGGCCACGGTGGCGGCGCTGGTACGGCTGTCGAGCAGGAACAGGTGGCGCCGCTGCAGTTCCGCGGCCAGCCAGGCCATGGCCGGGCGGTCGGCGGTCATGCGGCTGCCTTCGTGATTGTTCACACCCTGCACGTAGGGCACCTTCGCCAGTGCGGTGTCGAGGCGGCGCGCGCGTTCTTCCTGGGTCAGTTCCGGGCGCCAGGCGTAGTCACCGCCAGCCGGATCCATCGGCATGTGCAGCATCACGGTGCGCCCGAGATGGTGCGCCTCGCGCGCCAGTTCTGCCGCGTGGGGCGTGTCGGGAATGATCGCCAGGGCGATAGCGGGGGAAATGTCGAGCACCTGGCGGTCGCGCGCCAGGTTCTGCCCGAGGTCGTCGATGACGATGGTGACCAGCGGCTTGCTGCCGTCCGGCCGGGGCGCGGCGGCCACCGGCAGGCACAGCAGCGCGCCCAGGCACAGGCCGAACAGCAGCCGGGCCGGGCGCATCGATCAGTTGCTGCCGCGGCTGACGCTGAGTCCTTTCAGCAGGCTGAGGGCTTGGCTGAGCTGGTAGTCGCCATCCTGCGGGCGATCCACCGGTGGTTTGCCGGCGGTGGTCGGACGGTCCTTGCCGCCGTTGCCGTTGGCCAGGTGACCTTGCAGGTCGGCTTCCTTGAAACCGTCGAAGTCGCTCTGCTCGCGGGTGACCTTGGCGCGCTCGACCTCGATGTCCGGGGTGATGCCCTGGGCCTGGATGGAGCGGCCGTTGGGGGTGTAGTACAGCGCGGTGGTGAGCTTCAGGGCGCGGTCGTTGTTCAGCGGCAGCACGGTCTGCACCGAGCCCTTGCCGAAGCTGTCGGTCCCCATGAGAATCGCGCGCTTCTGGTCCTGCAGGGCGCCGGCGACGATTTCCGCCGCCGAGGCGCTGCCGCCGTTGATCAGCACGACCAGCGGTACGCCGTCGCTCGGGTCGGCCGGGTCGGCGGAGAAGCGCAGCTCGGAATTCGGGATGCGGCCCTTGGTGTAGACGATCAGCCCCTTGGTGAGGAAGGCATCGGCCACTTCCACTGCCGACTGCAGCACGCCGCCCGGGTTGTTGCGCAGGTCCAGCACCAGGCCCTTGAGCTTGCCCTTGTTGTCGTTGCGCAGCTTGGACAGTGCCTTGACGGTCTCCTCGCCACTGTTCACCTGGAACTGGGTGATGCGCAGGTAGCCGTAGCCCGGTTCGAGCATCTGGCTCTTGACGCTCTTGACCTTGATGACTGCGCGCTTGAGGGTGACGTCGAACGGCTTGCCGCCACCGCGCACGATGGTCAGGGTGATCGGCGAGCCGGCCTTGCCGCGCATGCTGTCCACCGCCTCGTTCATGGCCTGGCCCTTGGTCGGCTTGCCATCGATCTTGACGATCAGGTCGCCCGGCTGGATGCCGGCGCTGGCCGCCGGAGTGTCGTCGATTGGCGAGATCACCTTGACGAAGCCATCCTCGCTGCCGACCTCGATGCCCAGGCCGCCGAACTCACCGCTGGTGCTTTCCTGCAACTCGGCGAACTCTTCCGGACCGAGGTAGGCCGAGTGCGGGTCGAGGTTGCTGAGCATGCCCTTGATGGCATTCTCCAGTAGCGTCTTGTCGTCCACCGGCTCCACGTAGGCCGCCTTCACCCGGTCCAGGACCTCGGCAAAGGTGCGCAGCTCGTCGAGCGGCAGCGGAGCCTCCTTGCCGTTGGCCGCGGGAGATGCGGCTGGCGCGTCGGCGGCCTGGACCGCACCGACGCCGAGCAGCAAGGCCAGGGCCAGGGTAGAGAGACGGAAAGCTTGCGACATGTTTGGCTCCTAATGCGTGTACGCCGCTTATCCTTGCGTGCGACACCAGGTCGAAGGGTCCGCCGGGCGGCCCTGATGGCGAATGGCAAAATACACCGCCGGGGTACTCTGACCCCCGCTGGCTCCCACGGTTGCAATGGGATCGCCCGCTTTGACGGTATCGCCGGCGTCCTTCAGAAGACTTTGATTATGCCCATAAAGGCTGAGGTAGCCACCACCGTGGTCGAGAATGACCAACAGGCCTGAGCCGCGCAGCCAGTCAGCGAATACCACGCGGCCGCCGTGCACGGCGCGCACGGTGCTGCCGGCGGAGGCGCCGATCAGGACGCCATCCCAGGTGGCGCGGGGGTCGTCGCCACGCGGGCTGCCATAGCGCGCCAGGACGCGACCATCCACCGGCCAGGGCAGCTTGCCCTTGGTTGCGGCAAAGGCGCCGCCGAAGCCCGCGCCGCTGGAAACCAGCGGGCCGCTGTAGTCGGGGCGCTTGGACGGTATGTCGGGTTTCTCGCCGCGAGCGGCCAGTTCCTGCTCGCGCTTGGCCCGCTCGCGTTCGGCGGCCAGCGCGCGCTGGCGCGCTTCCTCGGCTTCGCGCGCCTGGCGGGCGAGGGTTTCCTCGATGGTCTTCAGGACCTTGTTCAGGTCGTCCTGGCTCTGCTCGCGATCCTTGAGCTTGCTGCTGCCATCCTTCAGGTCGCTGTTGAGCTTGGCGAGCGTCTCCTGGCGCGCCTTGCGGGCGTCGGCCAGTTCCTGGCGGCGGGCTTCGAGGGCGCTCTGCTGGGCGACCTGCTCGTCCTTCTGCGAGGTGATTTCCTGCTCGACGTTGCTCAGCTGGCGCAGGGTCTCGTTGAAGGCCGAGAGCTGCTCCAGGCGCGCCTTGTTGATGTAGTCGTAGTAGGTGAGGGTGCGGCTGAACTTCTCGGGGTGCTCCTGGTTCAGCAGCAGCTTGAGGTATTCCTGGCGGCCGCTCTGGTAGGCGGCGCGGGCCTGGATGGCAATCAGGCGCTGCTGCTCAAGGCGTGCGCCCTGAAGTTTTTTTTTCTCCCCGTCGAGGCGCTGCAGCTCATCCTCGTTCTTCTTCATCTCGTCCTGGATCTGCTTGATCTGCTTTTCCAGGTCGCCCATCTGGGTTTCGGTGGACTTGAGCTGCTTCTGCACCCCGGACTTCTCGTCCTGGATGTTCTTCAGGTTCTTTTTCAGCTCGTTGATGTCTTTCTGCGTCTGCTCCAGCTGACGTTGGGCGTCGGCGCGTTCGTCGGCAACGACCGCGAGCGGGCTCAGGAGGCAGATCAGCAGCAGAGGGAGGAGGGCGCGAGGCATTGGGTGGCGGGCACCTGGATTCTGGACCGAGCTAGTATGCCCGTGGCGGGCGCTAAAAAAAACGCCCCAGGCCGCATGGCGTGGGGCGTTTGCTCTGACCGGCGGGAGATGGCTCACGTTCCCGTCGAAAGTTCGTCCTTAAAGAAGGGTGACGATCGATTTGCCGGTCATCTCTTTCGGCTGCTCCAGGCCCATCAGATTCAGCAGGGTCGGGGCCACGTCGGCGAGCACGCCACCCTCGCGGATGCTGACATTGCGCTTGCCGACATAGACGAAGGGCACCGGCTCGCAGGTGTGCGCGGTGTGCGCCTGGCCGGTCATGGCGTCCTCCATCTGCTCGACGTTGCCGTGGTCGGCGGTGATCAGGGCCTCGCCACCGACCTTGTCCAGCGCCTCGACGATCCGACCGACGCAGGTATCCAGGCACTCGACGGCTTTCACTGCGGCCTCGAATACACCGGTGTGACCAACCATGTCACCGTTGGCGTAGTTGACGATGATCACGTCGAAACGCTGGTTCTCGATGGCATCGACGATCTTGTCGGTGACTTCCGGGGCGCTCATCTCCGGCTGCAGGTCATAGGTGGCGACCTTGGGCGACGGGATGAGGATGCGCTCTTCGCCCTCGAACGGCTCTTCGCGGCCGCCGGAGAAGAAGAAGGTCACGTGGGCGTATTTCTCGGTCTCGGCGATGCGCAACTGGGTCTTGCCATTCTTGGCCAGGTATTCGCCCAGGACGTTGTCCAGGGGCTCGGGCTTGAATGCGCTGGGCGCCGGGATGCTCGCCGCATACTGAGTCAGCATCACGTAGTCGGACAGGTGCAGTTCGCGCTGGCGCGGGAATTCCTTGAAGCCCGGTTCGACGAAGGCGCGCGACAGTTCGCGGGCGCGGTCGGCGCGGAAGTTCATGAACACCACGGCGTCGCCGTCTTCCACGCGTACCTGCTCGCCGATGCGGGTGGCCTTGACGAATTCGTCGCTCTCGCCGCGCTCGTAGGCGGCATTCAGCGCGCCAACGGCGGTGTCGGCGGCGAATTCGGCGGTGCCGTCGGTGATCAGGTTGTACGCGGCTTCGACGCGGTCCCAGCGATTGTCGCGGTCCATCGCGAAGTAGCGGCCGATGATGCTGGCGGTGCGGCCCTTGCCGATGCGGGCGAAGGCGTCGTCGAGCAGCTTCAGCGACGGCTCGGCGCTCTTGGGCGGGGTGTCGCGGCCGTCGAGGAAGGCGTGCAGGTAGATCTTCTCGGCGCCACGCTGGGCGGCCAGTTCGGCCATCGCGATCAGGTGGTCCTGGTGGCTGTGCACGCCGCCATCGGAGAGCAGGCCAAGGATGTGCACGGCCTTGCCGGCGCCGGCGGCCTTGTCGACCGCAGCGGTCAGCACCGGGTTCTGGAAGAACTCGCCGTCGCGGATGGCCTTGGTGACGCGGGTGAAGTCCTGGTAGACGACGCGGCCGGCGCCCAGGTTCATGTGGCCTACCTCGGAATTGCCCATCTGGCCGTCGGGCAGGCCGACGTCCATGCCGGAGCCGGAGATCAGGCCGTTCGGCTGGCTGGCCAGCAGGCGGTCCCAATTGGGCTTCTTCGCGGCGTAGATGGCGTTGAATTCAGGGCTATCGCTATGGCCGAAGCCGTCCAGGATGATCAGGACCAGCGGTTTGCGCGTTGCAGTCATAGGTACGGCTCTTTCCGAGAATAGGGGTCAGAAAAGGACTGACATTTTACCGATTGGTGCCGACAGACGCCATGATTGGCAGGGTTCAGCCGTCAGATACGCGCGTGTATACTGGCCGGCATTTTTACGTCTGGATGTCCTGCGCATGTCTTCGTTTCTTCCTCGTCTGATCGAATTCGCCACCCACCACTACCTGCTGGTCGGTGCCCTGGTCATCCTGCTGGTGCTGCTGGCCCTGCACGAAATGCGCAAGGGCGGCCGCGCGCTGTCCACCCGCGAGCTGACCGCCATGGTCAACGCCGAGCAGGCGGTCGTGCTGGATATCCGCCCGACCAAGGAGTTCGCCACCGGCCACATCGTTGGCGCGTTGAACATCCCGGCTGACAAGCTGAACGCCCGCCTGAGCGAGCTGGACAAACACAAGGCCAAGACCATCATCGTGGTCGACGGCATGGGCCAGCATTCGGGCACCTGGTGCAGCGTGCTGCAGAAAGCCGGCTACAACGCCGCCAAGCTCTCCGGTGGCATCGGCAGCTGGCGTGGCGACAACCTGCCCCTGGTGAAGTGAGATGTCGTCGACCTTGATCTACACCAGCGCGTGGTGCCCTTATTGCATCCGCGCCAAGGCCCTGCTGGACAAGAAGGGTGTCGCCTACGAGGAGATATCCGTGGACGGCAAGCCTGGCGTGCGTGCCGAGATGGCCAACAGGGCGGGTCGCACTTCGGTGCCGCAGATCTGGATCGACGGAACCCACATCGGCGGCTGCGACGATCTTTACGCGCTGGAACGCGCGGGCAAGCTGGATACGCTGCTCTCGGCGTGATCCCTCATTCTGAAACGATGCACAAGAAGGTTCCGAAATGACTGAACAAGCCAGCAACGGCGCAGCCGAGCAAGACAACAACCCGCAGTTCTCGCTGCAGCGCATCTACGTGCGTGACCTCTCCTTCGAGGCCCCCAAGGCTCCGGAAATCTTCCGTCAGGAGTGGCAGCCGAGCATTGCCATGGACCTCAACACCCGTCAGAAGCAGCTCGATGGCGACTTCTACGAAGTGGTCCTGACCGTTTCGGTGACCGTGAAGAACAACGAAGAAACCGCTTTCATCGTTGAAGTTCAGCAGGCCGGCATCTTCCTGATCAAGGGCCTGGACGCGTCCAGCATGAGCCACACCCTGGGTGCCTTCTGCCCGAACATCCTCTTCCCGTACGCCCGTGAAACCCTGGACAGCCTGGTTGTCCGCGGTTCGTTCCCGGCGCTGATGCTGTCCCCGGTGAACTTCGATGCGCTCTATGCGCAGGAAATCGCCCGCATGCAGGCTTCCGGCGAGATCCCGGCCCAGTAATCGCTGATGCCGCACGAGAAAGGCGCCTTCGGGCGCCTTTTTCTTTGCCCGGCGTTCGGTGCCGGCCTCGGTGGGCCAGGCCTGTGGACGCGCGCCGGCAGCCGGGGTGGCGTTCAAGTTTGGTGCATGCGCACTAGCAGGGCGCAGGGCGCGGCGCGGCGGGAAGGCTCTGGAATCCCCGGTGTAGACACCGGCGGGCGCTGGTCCGAGCACTTGCGGATATCCCTGCAAGCCTCTGATTCCGGGGCTTTCAGCCAGCCAGAGAACAACCCGGTAGTGGGGCGCAATGCTCTGCGAGCAATCTTGGCACGTCCTCTGCAATAGCCCTGATAACAGCGATTTCAGGGGCCTCGGTACAGGCAGGCTGGGGAACCCCTCTTTTACAACATGCGAGCGCGCCACTCGAAGCGGTGGCCGTCGTAGCCGGTTCGGGGGTCCTGGTACAGGCAGGCCGGGAAAGCCCCCTTTTTATGCCCGCAGGCGCGCCACGGCGCTCCGCGCACCCGTTAGGGGTCCTGGTACAGGCAGGCCGGGTAAACCCCTCTTTTATGCCGCGATCCTCCATCTGTAGGACTCGCCTCCCGCTTCGGGGCCCCGGACCAGGCAGGCCGGGAAAACCCCGCTTTTATTCGGGCTGCGCGCTGACGGTCAGGCGCCAATGGCCCTCGACCTCGGCGCTGGCCCAGGTGCCCTTGAGGCGTCGGGTCGAGAGCAGCGTCAGCAGAACTCCATTCTCCCGTGGCTCCAGCTTCCAGCGCACCGGCGCCTTGCCGATCCGCAACTGGCCCTGCTGGGGCTTGCCGTTGGCGTCGATCTGCAAAGCCAGGGCACCGTCCAGCTGGCCGGCGCGCACGGCAGGCTGGGCATCGAGAATGATCACCAGGCCGTCCTGCGCAGGCTCTACGTCCAGTATCTGCGCAGGGCCTTCGTGCGGTGGGCTGACCAGCCGGCCAAGCATCAGGCCCACCAGCAGGCCGAGCACGCTCAGCGAAACCATCACCTTCAGCCAGGGCCTGGGCCGCATTTGCTCCTTCGCGGGGGTAGAATGCCCGCCGTTCTCAGGTTCGGAGCGCTGCATGTTCCACGTAATCCTTTTTCAACCGGAAATCCCCCCAAACACCGGCAACATTATCAGGCTGTGCGCCAATGCGGGCTGTAGCCTGCACCTGATCGAGCCGTTGGGCTTCGAGCTGGACGACAAGCGCCTGCGCCGCGCCGGGCTGGATTACCACGAGTACGCCAGCGTGCGCCGCTATGCGAGCCTCGAGGAGTGTCTGGAGCAGCTCGGTCAGCCGCGCTTGTTTGCCTTCACCACCAAGGGCTCGCAACCGTTCCACGAAGTGGCCTACGAGCGCGGTGACGCGTTCCTGTTCGGTCCGGAAAGCCGCGGCCTGCCGGAAGAGGTGCGTGACGCCCTGCCGCCCGAGCAGCGCGTGCGCCTGCCGATGCGCCCGGGCTGCCGCAGCCTGAACCTCTCCAACACGGTGGCTGTGACCGTCTACGAAGCCTGGCGCCAGCACGGCTTTGCCATGGACTGAGCATTTTCTGATCGATCCGCGCAAACCCGCGCCGGGCGGGGAGCGCAGCGGCTTGCCCCAAGCTTATCCACAGGCGGGCGCACAGTGGATGTGGGCAAGCCGAAAATTCCTGCACAGAAACCACGCAAACCCCTAGACCGCGCGTGCTCTGGGCTGTAGCACGTTCCTTCCCCGTTCCGTGCACAGTGTTATCCACAGGTTTTGGGGATAGATGTTGCGGGCATGTGACCGTGCCTCAAGGACGTCGAGCCAGGGCGCGTCCGGTGTCGGTTAAGCGTGAGGCAAGAAAAAGGGGCCTTGCGGCCCCTTTTCCATGGGAAGGACGTCAGTCCTCGCCATCTTCGTCCGGGCCGTCGATCTTCATGCCCAGTTCCTTGATCTTGCGGGTCAGGGTATTGCGGCCCCAGCCCAGCAGCACGGCGGCATCGCGGCGGCGGCCGGCGGTGTGCTTGAGCGCCGTCTCGATCATGATCCGCTCGAAGGCCGGCACGGCAGTGTCCAGCAGGCTGGACTGACCCCGCCCCAGCGCCTGGTCGGCCCAGTGGCGCAGCGCCTGTTCCCAGTTGGCGGCGGGTACGCTGTCCTGCGGCTGAGTCATCAGCTCCGGCGGCAGGTCGTCGATGTGCACCTCGCGGCCCGAGGCCATGACGGTGATCCAGCGGCAGGTGTTTTCCAGCTGGCGCACGTTCCCCGGCCAACCGAGGTTCTTCAGGTATTCCTCGGTTTCCGGCTTGAGCAGCTTGGGCTCCACCGCCAGTTCCTGCGCGGCGCGGGAGAGGAAGTGCCGGGCCAGCGCGGGGATGTCCTCGCGACGGTCGGCCAGGCGCGGGATATGCACGCGGATGACGTTCAGGCGGTGGAACAGGTCCTCGCGGAACTTGCCCTCGCGCACCAGATTCTCCAGGTTCTGGTGGGTCGCCGCGATGATCCGCACGTCCACTTTCACCGGGGTGTGGCCGCCCACGCGATAGAACTCGCCGTCGGCCAGTACGCGCAGCAGGCGAGTCTGGGTGTCGGCGGGCATGTCGCCGATCTCGTCGAGGAACAGCGAGCCGCCATCGGCCTGTTCGAAGCGGCCGCGACGCTGGTTGGCCGCGCCGGTGAAGGCGCCTTTTTCATGGCCGAACAGCTCGGATTCCATCAGGTCCTTCGGAATCGCCGCCATGTTCAGCGCGATGAACGGCGAGGCTGCGCGTGGGCTGTGGCGGTGCAGGGCGTGGGCGACCAGCTCTTTACCGGTACCCGACTCGCCGTTGATCAGCACGGTGATGTTGGAGTGCGAGAGGCGGCCGATGGCGCGGAACACCTCCTGCATCGCCGGCGCCTCGCCGATGATCTCCGGCGTGCGCGTCTGGTTGGCTGGCGCTTCCAGTCCCTGCTGTTCCTGGGCGTGCTGGTTGGCGCGCTTGACCAGGGAGACGGCTTCGTCGACGTCGAAGGGCTTGGGCAGGTATTCGAAGGCACCGCCCTGGTAGGAGGCCACCGCGCTGTCCAGGTCCGAGTGCGCGGTCATGATGATCACCGGCAGGCGCGGATGCACTTCGCGGATCTGCGCGAGCAGGTCCAGGCCGCTGGAGCCGGGCATGCGGATGTCGGAGATGATCACGTCCGGTTGTTGCCGGCCCAGGCGGCTCATCACGCTGTCGGCGCTGTCGAAGCTGACGGTGGTCATGCCTTCCTGCTGCAGGGCCTTTTCCAGCACCCAGCGGATGGAGCGGTCGTCGTCGACGATCCAGACGGTCTCTGATCGGCTCATGGTCAATGGACTCCTTGTTCCAGGGGCAGGAACAGACTGAATACGGTGTGGCCCGGGTGGCTGTCGCATTCGATCAAGCCCTGGTGCTGGCTGATGATGTTCTGGGTAATGGCGAGGCCCAGGCCGGTGCCGTCGGCGCGGCCGCTGACCATGGGATAGAAAATGGTGTCCTGCAGTTCAGCCGGGATGCCCGGGCCGTTGTCGATGATCTCCACCTTGCACACCAGGCGATGGCGCGTGTGGCCGATGGTGAACTGGCGCAGGGTGCGGGTGCGCAGGGTGATGCGCCCCAGCTTGAGTTCGTTCTGCGCGGCAATCGCCTGCATGGCGTTGCGCACGATGTTGAGCACCGCCTGGATCATCTGCTCGCGGTCGATCAGCAGGTCGGGGATGCTCGGGTCGTAGTCGCGCACCAGCGGGATCGTGCCTTGGGTCTCGGCCTCCACCAGGCTGCAGACGCGCTCCAGCACTTCGTGGACGTTGGTCACCGAAAGCTGCGGGAGCTTGTTCGAGCCGAGCATGCGATCCACCAGGTTCCGCAGGCGATCGGCTTCTTCGATGATGACGTTGGTGTAGTCCTTGAGCGACTCTTCCGGCAGCTCGCGAGACAGCAGCTGCGCTGCGCCGCGAATGCCGCCCAGCGGGTTCTTGATCTCGTGGGCGAGGCCGCGCACCAGCAGCTTGGTGGTTTCCTGCTTGGACAGCTGCGCCTCTTCCTTGGTGATCCGCAGCAGCCGGTCGCGCGGGTGGACTTCCAGCAACAGGAGGGTGTCGCGGCGATCGAGGATCGGCGTGACCGCGTAGTCCACGGTGATGGTCTGGCCGGTCAGCGACGTCAGGGTCGCTTCGCGCTTGGTGAAGGGGTGCGCCTCTTCCACCGCCTGGCGCAGGGACTGCAGCGCCTCGGGCGATTCGGTGAACAGCTCGCTGATGAACTGACCATGGCTTCGCTGGCCACTGACCGCCAGCAGCATTTCCGCCGCCGGGTTCATGTACTCCAGGCGCAGCTCGGCGTTGAGCAGGATCACCGCCGTGGTGAGGTTGTCGAGCAACAGGCGGAGCTGGGTTTCTGTAGGCATGGCGTAAGAGATGTCCCAAGACTGTGCGGGAAAATGCAAAAAGCAAACCAGGCCCTGAAAAGACGCGTATTTCGCGGCATCGCGCTGATTTGCGGTGCGCAGGCAGCCGATCCGGTCAGCAGAAGTGACCCGAAATGGGGAGAGTATAGAAAGTGGTGCAGTCCTATGCACCGATATGGTGCATTTGCGGTCAGCCGCACGCCGCGGTCAGCGACGGTCGGCGCTGAGCGGCTGGGCGGTGTCCAGATCGGTCGATGCGGCCACGGAAACGCGGAACATGTGGAAGGGCTGGCTAGGCGTCTGCTCGATGGTGCGGCCGAGGGTATCGATGATCTCCACTGATAGCAGGTGAGTCCCGCGGTCGATGTTGTTCAGCGGGAACACCGGGCTGCGGCCGGGCTCGCCAACCGGCTTGCCATCCAGCAGCAGGCGGTAGAGATGGCCGGGCAGGAGGGCCGGATCGCTGGTGGCGGAGACGATCAGTGCGCCGTCATTGGCCCGCACGGTGGCGTCGGGCTCGGGCACGATGATCCGCAGCAGCTGGTAGGCCGGCGGGCCGGGCGGCAGCGCGGGAGTGGCCGGCGCGTAGAGCGGCGGTGGCATGCGCACGCCATTGGGCGAGCCGGGCTGGGAATTGATCGGCGCCAGCTGCAGCTTCTGCGCGTTGCCACGCGGCGGCTGGTCGGTGAAGACGCGGTTGCCTTCCTTGTCGATGTAGGTATAGACCTCGGCGCTGGCCGACAGGCAGCACAGCGCCGACAGCAGGAAAATGACCAGGTGGCGCATTGTCAGCCGCCCGCCCTGGGTTGGACCTTGGGTCGCTGCGGGCTGTTGGTGCTGATGCGTTGCAGGGTGAAGCTCACCGGGGCGCTGGTCTGGATCACACGGCTGCCCTGCAGCACCTGGACGGCCAGGGTGTGGTCGCCTCGGTCGAGGCTCTGCAGGCCGATGCTGGTGCTGCTGGTCGGGGCGCCGTAAGGCTGGCCATCGAGCACCAGTTGCAGCTGATGGCCGCCAGCCAGGGCCGGCTGCACCACGACATTGACGACAAAGGTACCGTTGTTCTGCCGCAGCGATTCGTCGTCCGGCAGATTGCTCAGCGCGAGAATCGCGTAGGCATTGGTGGCCTGGTTCGCGCTGCCGCTGTCGGCGGGAGCGGCAACCGGCCCCTGCGGGCCGACGGTGTTGGTTGGAGGCAGCTCCACCGGCTTGGCGTCGACATTGGTCGGCGGCTGGTTGGTGAACACCGTCTTGCCGTTGGCGTCGGTGTACTTGTAGATCTGCGCGCTGGCTGGCAATGCGGCGGCGAGCAGCAGGGCGGTGAGGATCAGGCGCATGAAGAATCTCCGGATGGTCTTGCCAAGCCTTGCACTGCCGACGGCGGCTGGCAAGTTGCCTATTGTCTTTCAGCAGGGCGCCGCGCGTTGTGCGCTGCTGCTCGTCGAAGGACCTTTCCCGTGTAAGGCGGGTCCGAGCCTGACGCTGGCGTCTGTATGATGCGGGCGTGCGTCATTTTCCATCGTTGTGGGGTATGCCTGTGATTCCGATTCGTTACCTGCTTCGTCAGTGGCTGCTGCTGTGCTGCCTGGGCCTCGGCTTGTCCGTCGCCGGGCCCGCGCTGGCGGCGCTTCCCGGGCCGTTGGCCGGGGTGACGGGCAGTGGCGATGCCAAGGTCAGCGATGCCCAGCTGGAGCAGTCGCTGAACCAGGTGATCAAGACCCTGGAGAACGATCAGCAGCGCGCCGACCTGCTGAAGAAGCTCAAGCAACTGCGCGATGCGACGAAGAAGAGTTCGGACGAGCAGGGCGGCGTGCTCGGCCTGATCGGCGACACCCTGGGCAGCCTGGAACGCCAGTTCGAAGGCGCCAACAGCCCACTGGTGCGCTGGTCCGAACTGTTCCAGGGCGCCGGCTACGAGCTGGATACGCGCACGCCGTCGCTGGCTGAATGGCCAGGGATGATCCTCGACTTCGCCCTGGTCATCCTTGTCTGGGCCTGCGTTGCTCTCGGCCTGCGCTGGATCGCCGGGCGCATGCGCCAGCGCTTCGGCCTGGAAGACGAGCTGCCGCAGCACCCGAAGACCCGCGACCTGCTGCTGTTCGCCCTGCGCAAGCTCGGCCCCTGGCTGGTCGCCTTCCTGATCACCGTCTACCTGTCCGTGGTGCTGCCCAGCTCGCTGGGCAAGCTGGTGGCGATGGTGATTGCCTACACCCTCGTGTGCGGCACGCTGTTCTCCGCGCTCTGCGTGATTTCCCTGTCGCTGCTCAGCGGTCCGCACCGCATGCGTGCGCTGGATATCCTGCGCCGCCGCGCCTTCCGTCCGCTCTGGCTGATCGGCAGCCTCGCGGCGCTGGGCGAGGTGATGCATGACCCGCGCGTCATCGAGAGCCTCGGAATGAACATCTCGCTGTTCGTCGGTTCCGTGGCCAACATCTGCGCGGCCTTGCTCACCGCGCTGTTCGTCCTGCAGTTCCGTCGCCCCATTGCCCACCTGATTCGCAACCAGCCGCTGGAGCGCCGCCTGAAGCGCCGCGGCCTGAGCGACCTGGTGGAGCTGATCGGCTCGATCTGGTTCCTGCCGGTGCTGGTACTGGTGGGCATCTCGCTGTTCGCCACCATCGTCACCGCCGGCGACAGCAGCTACGCCCTGCGCCGCGCCCTGGTCTGCGCCGCCGTCGCGGTGGTGGCGATGACCGTCAATGGCTTGATCCGCCGCGCGCACCAGCGCTCGGCGCGGCGCGGCGCGCGTCGCCACGCGCCGTACATCGAACAGTTGCAGAGCTTCGGCTACACCCTGCTGCACATCGCCAGCCTGCTGTTCTTCCTGGAGATCGGCCTGCGTGTCTGGGGCATGTCGCTGATTCGCTTTGCCGAAGGTGACGGGTCGCAGATCAGCCTCAAGCTGTTCAGCTTCGGCACGACCCTGCTGGTTGCCTGGCTGGTCTGGATCCTCACCGACACCGCCGTACAGCACAGCCTCGGCCTGGGCGGCAAGAAGAGCGCCAACGCCCGCGCACTGACCATGCTGCCGCTGATCCGCAACGTGCTGTTCGTGACCATCGCGGTGATCGCGCTGATCGTCGCGCTGGCCAACATGGGCATGAACGTCACGCCGTTGCTCGCCGGTGCCGGCGTCATCGGCCTGGCCATCGGCTTCGGTGCGCAATCGCTGGTGGCGGACCTGATTACCGGCCTGTTCATCATCATCGAGGACTCGCTGTCCATCGACGACTATGTGGACGTCGGCGGCCATCTCGGTACGGTGGAAGGCCTGACCATCCGTACCGTGCGCCTGCGCGATCTGGACGGTGTGGTGCACACCATCCCGTTCAGCGAGATCAAGAGCATCAAGAACTACTCGCGGCAGTTCGGCTACGCCATGTTCCGCTGGCCGGTGCCGGCGAGCATGCCGATCGATGATGCGCTGGCGCTGGTCAAGGAAGTCTCCGGCGAGCTGCGTGGCGACCGCACCATCAACCGCGCCATCTGGTCGCCGCTGGAAATCCAGGGCATCGAGAGCTTCGACGCCGGCCAGGCGATCCTGCGCTTCCGCTTCAAGACCGCGCCGATCCGCCAGTGGGAAGTGCAGCGTGCCTTCAACCTGCGCCTGCGGCAGAAGCTCGACAAGGCGGGGCTGGAGCTCTCCATGCCGCGGCTGAACGTGCAGCTCTCGCGCATGCGCAAATCGCGCCGCGAGGATGACGAAGAGCAGGGTGTGCCGGCGGACGGCGGAATCTGATCCTGCTTCGCGGCGGCTCTTCGTAGGAGCGAGCTTGCTCGCTAACGGGATATTCGGCTGCTCCGGTGTTGAGCGGTTCGCGAGCAAGCTCGCTCCTGCCGTGACGCAGCGTTCACCTGTAGGAGCGGGCCTTGTCCGCGATCGCGCACATGGCGCGCTCCTGCAAAAGCGCCTGTGCGCTTTCCCGAGGGCATAAAAAAGGCCTCCCGAAGGAGGCCTTAATGGTGTCGCTATTTATAGGTATTCGTGGATCAGACGCTGTAGTACAGGTCGTATTCCAGCGGGTGCACGAAGGTGCGCACCTTGATTTCTTCTTCCGACTTCAGCTCGATGTAGGCATCGATGAACTCATCGGTGAACACGCCGCCCTTGGTCAGGAACGCGCGGCCCTTGTCGAGTTCTTCCAGCGCCTCTTTCAGGCTGCCGCAAACCTGCGGAATTTCCTTCGCCTCTTCCGGCGGCAGGTCGTACAGGTTCTTGTCGGCGGCGTCGCCGGGGTGAATCTTGTTCTGGATGCCGTCCAGGCCGGCCATCAGCAGGGCGGCGAAGCACAGGTAGGGGTTGGCAGCCGGGTCCGGGAAGCGCGCTTCGATACGGCGGGCTTTCGGGCTGGATACGTACGGGATACGGATCGAGGCGGAGCGGTTACGGGCCGAGTAGGCCAGCATGACCGGAGCTTCGAAGCCCGGAACCAGACGCTTGTAGGAGTTGGTAGCCGGGTTGGTGAAGCCGTTCAGGGCCTTGCCGTGCTTGATGATGCCGCCGATGAAGTACAGGGCGGTGTCGGACAGGCCGGCATAGCCTTCGCCAGCGAAGGTGTTCTTGCCATCCTTGGAGATGGACATGTGAACGTGCATGCCCGAGCCGTTGTCGCCGTACAGCGGCTTCGGCATGAAGGTCACGGTCTTGCCGTAGGCGTCAGCAACGTTGTGGATGCAGTACTTCAGGGTCTGAACTTCGTCAGCCTTGGCAACCAGGGTGTTGAACTTCACGCCGATTTCGTTCTGGCCGGCAGTCGCCACTTCGTGGTGGTGAACTTCGATGACCAGGCCCATCTCTTCCATGGCGTTGCACATGGCGGTACGGATTTCGTGGTCGTGGTCGACCGGCGGTACCGGGAAGTAGCCGCCCTTGACACCCGGACGGTGACCTTTGTTGCCGGTCTCGATGTCAGCGTCGGTGTTCCAGGAAGCCTGCTCGGAGAAGATCTTGAACATCGAGCCGGAGATGTCGGACTTGAACTTCACTTCGTCGAAGATGAAGAACTCCGGCTCCGGGCCGACGAATACGGTGTCACCGATACCGGTGGACTTCAGGTATTCCTCGGCGCGCTTGGCGATGTTGCGCGGGTCGCGCTCGTAGCCTTGCATGGTGCTCGGCTCGATGATGTCGCAAACGATGATCAGGGTCGGCTCTTCGGTGAACGGGTCGAGCACGGCGGTGCTGTCGTCCGGCAGCAGGATCATGTCGGAGGCTTCGATACCCTTCCAGCCTTCGATGGAGGAGCCATCGAACATCTTGCCGGCTTCGAAGAACTCGTCGTCCAGCGCGTCGCGGGCGGGCATGGTGACGTGCTGCTGCTTGCCTTTGGTATCGGTGAAGCGCAGGTCAACCCACTTCACGTCATGATCTTTGATCAGTTGTTGCGACTTGTACGACATGCTGTCCTCCAGGAGGGATTAGAGCTGGGAGCTTTTTCGTGCCCCAGTATCGGGTGATGCCGGCCGGAATACTCCGCCAGGGCAACCTGCCTCACAAGAGAGCAAGTTGCGTGCCAGTGCCCGTAAATGGGCAGATGCCCTGATTTCCGGGCTTTCAGCGGCAGGTCCAGGTAAATGCACGATATTTGTGCACCGTTTCGGTGCCTTGTCTTGGTGCGTCCGTCCATTTTGGTGCACAGAAAAGAAAGTCTCCGATTTCTGCTCAAGTCTTGAGCAATTTCGGATATAATTCCGCCCCTTTTTTTCTGTCTCATGGCAATCGCCCGATCCGCATGAAACTCATCGTCAAGGTCTTCCAGGAAATCACCATCAAGAGCCGGCCGGTGCGCAAGCGCTTCATCCGCCAGCTGGCGAAGAACATTCGCACGGTGCTCCGCGATCTCGATCCCGAGCTGCTGGTCGAGGGCGAGTGGGACAATCTCGAGGTCGAGACCAGGGTCACCGACCCCAAGGTCCTGCGCGAGATGATCGAGCGCCTGACCTGCACGCCGGGCATCGGCCACTTCCTGGAAGTGCACGAGTACCCGCTGGGCGATTTCGACGACATCCTCGAGAAGTGCAAGGCCCACTTCGGCGAAAAGCTGCCGGGCAAGATCTTCTCCATGCGCTGCAAGCGCGCCGGCAAGCACCCGTTCACCTCTATAGATGTGGAGCGCTACGTCGGTGGCGGCCTGCGCCAGCACTGCGGTGCGGCGGGCGTCTCGCTGAAAAACCCGGAAGTGGAAGTGCGCGTGGAAATCCGCCATGACCGCCTCTACGTGATCCACGCTCAGCACGACGGCCTTGGCGGCTACCCGCTGGGCGCGCTGGAGCAGGTGCTGGTGCTGATGTCCGGTGGTTTCGACTCCACCGTGGCGGCCTATCAGATGATGCGCCGCGGCATGATCAGCCACTTCGTGTTCTTCAACCTCGGTGGCCGCGCCCACGAACTGGGCGTGATGGAAGTCGCGCACTACCTGTGGAAGAAGTACGGCAGTTCCCAGCGTGTGCTGTTCGTCAGCGTGCCCTTCGAGGAAGTGGTCGGCGAGATTCTCACCAAGGTCGATGACAGCTACATGGGCGTGACCCTGAAACGCATGATGCTGCGCGCCGCGAGCCGCGTGGCCGAACGTCTGGAGATCGATGCGCTGGTGACCGGCGAGGCGATATCCCAGGTGTCCAGCCAGACCCTGCCGAACCTCTCGGTGATCGACCGGGTGACCGATACCCTGGTCCTGCGCCCGCTGATCGTCAGCCACAAGCAGGACATCATCGACACCGCCACGAAGATCGGCACCGCCGAGTTCGCCAAGCACATGCCAGAATACTGTGGCGTGATCTCGGTGAACCCGACCACCCAGGCCAAGCCGTACCGCGTCGACCACGAAGAAACCAAGTTCGACATGGCCGTGCTCGACCGCGCCCTGGAGCGCTCCACCCAGATGACCGTCGATCGCGTGATCGATGAGCTGGGCAAGGACCTGGCCGTGGAAATGGTCGACGAAGTGCTGGCCGGCCAGATCGTGGTGGACATTCGTCACCCGGATGCCCAGGAAGATGAACCGCTGGCCATCGACGGCATCGAAGTGCTGCCGATGCCGTTCTACGCGATCAACAGCAAATTCAAGGAACTGGACCCTAACCGCCAGTACCTCCTGTATTGCGACAAGGGCGTGATGAGTCGCCTGCACGCCCACCACCTGGTCAACGAAGGGCACACCAATGTGCGTGTTTACCGTCCGCAATAAAGGCGCGGACCAGCGCCGCCAGCCCGGACTGTTCGGCGGCAGCATCCGCCACCGACCTCCCGACACATTCGGTGCGTAGGCTCACGCCCTGACCTTTTGTACCGCCGCGCCAAGGCCCGGCCCCCGCTGCCGAAAACGGCAGCCGAAGATTCACTATCGAGACTGACACTGTGATCGAAAAACTGCGCAATATCGCCATCATCGCCCACGTCGACCATGGCAAAACCACCCTCGTAGACAAGCTCCTGCGCCTGTCCGGCACCCTCGACCGCAAAGAAGCGGAAAACGAGCGCGTAATGGACTCCAACGACCAGGAAAAAGAGCGTGGCATTACCATTCTGGCGAAGAACACCGCCCTGAAATGGAATGACTACAGCATCAACATCGTCGACACCCCCGGCCACGCCGACTTCGGCGGTGAGGTTGAGCGCGTGATGTCGATGGTCGACTCCGTACTGCTGGTGGTCGACGCCCAGGACGGCCCCATGCCGCAAACCCGCTTCGTGACCCAGAAGGCGTTCAAGGCCGGCCTGCGTCCGATCGTCGTG
>CBIGPF010000102.1:0-21715 GCA_966191535.1 uncultured Pseudomonas sp.
GGAGGACGGCATCGTCCTCATCGACCAGGACAAGTGCCGCGGCTGGCGCATGTGCATCAGTGGCTGCCCGTACAAGAAGATCTACTACAACTGGAAAAGCGGTAAGTCGGAGAAGTGCATCTTCTGCTACCCGCGCATCGAGACCGGCCAGCCCACCGTGTGCTCGGAAACCTGCGTGGGGCGCATCCGCTACCTCGGCGTGCTGCTGTACGACGCCGACCGCATCGAGGAAGTCGCCGCCTCCACCGACGACCGCGACCTCTACCACCGCCAGTGCGAAATCTTCCTCGACCCGCACGACCCCGAAGTCATCGCCCAGGCGCGCAAGGACGGCATCCCCGACAACGTGATCGCCGCCGCCCAGGCCTCTCCCGTCTACAAGCTGGCCATCGACTGGCAGCTGGCCCTGCCGCTGCACCCGGAATACCGCACCCTGCCGATGGTCTGGTACGTGCCGCCGCTCTCCCCCATCCAGTCCGCCGCCGAAGCCGGGCACGTGGAGTTCGACGGCGTGCTGCCCAAGGTCGAGTCGCTGCGCATCCCGGTGCGCTATCTCGCCAACATGCTCACCGCCGGCGAGGAAGCACCGGTGGTGCTGGCCCTCAAGCGGCTGATGGCCATGCGCGTGTACATGCGCGCCAAGCACGTCGACCAGTCGCTGAACACCGAGGTGCTGCAACAGGTCGGCCTGACCCAGAACCAGGTCGAGGAGATGTACCGCTACCTGGCCATCGCCAACTACGAGGATCGCTTCGTCATCCCCACCGGCCACCGCGAGCACATCCCCGAGGCCTATGCCGAACGCAGCGGCTGCGGCTTCACCTTCGGTGACGGTTGCAATGGCGGCGGCAACAACCAGATCAGCCTGTTCGGCGGACGCAAGAACACCACCACGCTGGTCAAGCCGGTCCAGACCTTCGACCCGGTGGAGGACAGCCGTCATGGGTAACTACGAGCCCTATGAAGGCCCCATTGTTGGCCTGCTCAGCCTGCGCGTGCTGGCGCGCCTGCTCGACTACCCCACTGCCGAGCTGCAGGTGGCCTGCGCCGAAGCCGTGGAGATTCTCGACGCCGAAGACCGCCTACCACTGAAGCTGCGCGCCGAGCTGGCGCGGTGGTGCGCTGAACTGGCCGCCGGCGACCTGCTTGACCTCGAGGAAGCCTACGTCGAGCTGTTCGATCGCGGCCGCGCCACCTCGCTGCTGCTGTTCGAGCACGTGCACGGCGAATCCCGCGACCGCGGCCAGGCCATGGTCAACCTGCTGGCCGAGTACGAAGCCGCCGGCTTCCAGCTCGACGCCCGCGAGCTGCCGGACTACCTGCCGCTGTTCCTGGAGTACCTGTCCACCCGCAGCCACGAGGAAATCGGCCAGTGGCTGGGCGATATCCAGCACATCCTCGCCCTGCTCACCGCACGCCTGGACGAACGCGACACCCGTTACGCGCTGGTGCCGCGCGCCCTGCTCGCGCTGATCGGCGCCACCGAAGCCATCGACGAGCAACGCCCGGTGGCCGCCGGCGAAGCACCGGACAACACCCCCCAGGCGCTGGATGCGGTGTGGGAGGAAGAAGCCGTGCGCTTCCACGCCGAAACCGACAAGGACTGCAGCCTGCAATCCGCCGAAGGACGACGCCTGGCCGAACGCAAGTACGAAGCGCTGCCCCAGGTCGTCCAGATCATGCCGTCAGAGCGCCAATGAGCTAATGAACGGAGGCCCATCATGTTCGAGCACTACCTGCTCCAATTCATCTACGGCATCTACCCCTACCTCGCCGGCACGGTGTTCCTGATCGGTAGCCTGATGCGCTACGACTACGGCCAGTACACCTGGAAGACCGGCTCCAGCCAGATGCTCTCGTCCAAGCACATGCGGCTGGCCAGCAACCTGTTCCACATCGGCATCCTGGCGATCTTCGGCGGCCACCTGGTCGGCCTGCTGACCCCGCACTGGGTCTACGCGCCCTTCCTCTCCGCCGGGCACAAGCAACTGATGGCCATCGTCTTCGGCGGCATCGCCGGCGTGCTCTGCGTGATCGGCGGCGCCATGCTGCTCTGGCGGCGACTGACCAACCCGCGCGTGCGCGCCTCCTCCAGCGTGATGGACAACCTGATCATCGCCCTGCTCCTGCTGCAGGCGTGCCTGGGCCTGACCACCATCTTCGCCTCGCTGGATCACCTGGACGGCGGCATGATGCTGGCGCTGGCCAACTGGGCGCAGGCCATCGTGTTCTTCCGCGGTGGCGCCGCCGACTTCGTGATGGAAGCGCCGCTGATCTTCAAGCTGCACATCTTCATCGGCCTGACCATCATCCTGCTGTTCCCCTTCACCCGCCTGGTGCACGTGTGGAGCATCCCGCTGGGCTACTTCGGCCGTAACTACCAGATTGTCCGCCGCCGCGGCTGAGGAGAATGCAGATGGACATGATCGCCGTCGAAACCCTTCCCGATGCGCCGATCCCGGTAATCCGCGTCGGCGACACCGAGCTGACCGAGGCGGACATCGCCAAGGAGACCCCCTTCCACCCTGCCTCTTCGCTAGCCGACGCGCAGCTCAACGCGGTGCGCGCACTGGTGGTACGCGAGCTGCTGACGCAGCGCGCCGCCATGCTCGGCCTGTCCGCGGGCAACGTGGATGAAGACCAGGCCGTGGCGAGTCTGCTGGAGCGCGAGTTGAACGTTCCGGAGCCGGACGAGACTGCCTGCCAGCGCTACTTCGACACCCACCGCGAGCGCTTCTCCGAGCCGACCCGCCTGCGCGTGCGGCACATCCTGCTGCCCGCCGCCCCGGAAGACGCCAAGGCCCGCGACGCGCACTACCGCCTGGGCGAGAAACTGCTGAAGGAGCTGAAGGAGCATCCGGAACGCTTCACCGACCTGGCCCAACGGCACTCTGCCTGCCCATCGAGGGACGAAGGCGGCGAGCTGGGCTGGCTGACCTCGGGACAGACCGTCACCGAACTGGACCAGGCCCTGCAGCGCCTGCCGGTAGGCCTGCACGAGCGGCCGCTGGCGTCGCGCTACGGCTGGCATCTGGTGAGTATCGAAGAACGCCAGGAGCGCAAGCCGCTGCCCTACGCCCAGGTCGCCAATCGCGTGCACCATAGCCTGCGCGAGGAATCCACCCGTCACGCGCTGCGTCAGTACCTGCTGGCGCTGGAGAAGGAATTCGGCGTCCAGGGATTCAGTCTGGATACCGATCCCATCGAAGGCTCCGGCAACCGGCGTGGCGATATCGGGCTCTGATCCACCTGACCCGCGATCCGCCGGGCAGGCACCGGTTGGTGCCCGCCCGGGTCAACCGGCTCAGGAGCGGTCGCGACGCACGGTGGAGAGGAAGCTGGTCGGGATCGACATCAGCAGGATGTAGGCCGACACCGCCAGCATCAGGCCACCGCTGCCCAGCAGCAGGTAGCGACGTTCCTTCACCACGGTCAGGTCCAGCCCGCCGGAGAAGAGAATCCAGCCAAGCCCGGCCAGGGCCACGGTGAACAGGATCGCGATCAGGTAACTGGCGGCGACGATCAGCATCCAGAGCGGATTCCAGCGTCGGCGCGGTGGCTTTTCCATGGTCTCGGGCCTCCCAGCCCCACAGCGAACGCTCACGCACTTGCGCAGTCTGATAGCCACTCGCCATATTGGCAATGCGACCAAAGCGCAAGAAGCGCCCGCCAGACTCGTCGGAGGGCGACAAGCCTTGTGCAAACCCGACCGGAAGCGGCCGGTTGGCATACCGGAAAACCGCCAAGGGCGCTTACAATCACGGCTTTTCACCGCAAGTGCAGTACGGTTAGAAAATGGCGCTCGATCCACCCACCATGTTGACCATCACGGTCGCCCTCGCCGCGGCCGCGGCGCTGTACCTGGCCATCGAGTGGCGCAGCGTTCGCGAACGCTCGCTGCTGTTCTGGAGCGCAGGCTTCGCCACCATCACCATCGGCTCCACGCTCGCCCTGCTGCGCATGAGCGGCTACCTGCTGGTGGGCATCTGGTTCGCCAACGGCCTGCTGGTGCTCGCGCACTGGTTCTTCCTCTATGGCGTGGCGAAGTTCACCGAGGCCCGGCTGTCGCGCGGCTGGCTGCTCATTCCGCTCACCTGGATCGCCCTGCTGGCGCTGCCCGACGGCGGCCCGCTGTGGTCCAAGCTCATGCTGCTGGCCAACTCCTGGCTGGTCGCCCTGCTCTCCCTGCGCGCCAGCTACCTGCTGCGACCCCACGGCAAGTCCCTGAGCGTGGGCGCGGTGCAGCTGCGCTACGTGATGCTGGTGCATGGCGCCTTCTACCTCGCCAAGGGCGCGACGGTGATCATCCCCGGCACGCTGATCGACCTGGCCGCCTTCCGCGGCGAGATCATCCAGATCTCCCTGGTCGAGGGCGCCATGGCGATCATGCTGATTGCCCTGTCGATGACCGGCACCGAGCGCTACCGCCGCGAAAAGCGCATTGCACGCCTTGCCGCGCGGGACCCACTGACGGCCCTGTACAACCGCCGTGCGCTGGAAGTCCGTGCGCCCCGCGTGTTCGAAGACGTCTCTGCGGAGCGCCCCGGCGCGCTGCTGCTGATCGATATCGACAACTTCAAGCAGGTCAACGACCTGCACGGCCACACTGCCGGTGACCGCCTGCTGGTGGCGCTGAGCGAGATGATCCGCGCGGCGTTGCCCGAACGCGCCGTCGCTGCGCGCCTGGGTGGCGACGAGTTCGTCATCCTGCTGAGCGATGTCCGCGGCGAGCAGGTGCTGGAGCTGGCCGGCAAGCTGCGCGAGCAGTTCCACAGCACCGCCACGCAGAACTTCGCCACGCCCCAGGCCGTGACCCTGAGCATCGGCGCCAACCTGTTCGACCAGCCGCCGGCCAGCCTCGCCGCACTGATCGAGCAAGGCGACGCAGCGCTCTATGAATCCAAGCGCGGCGGCCGCGACAGCATTCGCCTGATGGATCGCACGGTTGCCGGTGGCGATCCGTTGCGGCTGGGTTGATACAGCCGGATCCCCCGAGGACGGGCCCGCGCCCGGCGGGCCGGCCTGAACCTTAGCCGCGCCGCGCCGGCGCCGCGTACTGAGGCATGGTGATGCAGCCGATGTTGCCACCACCCAGGAGGATTTCCCGCGAGTTGTCGATGCCGATCACGCGCTTCTCCGGGAACAGCTCGGCCAGCACGCCCTGGGCGATGCGGTCGTTGGGATCATTGAAGAACGGCATGACGATGGCCGAGTTGCCGGTATAGAAGTTGATATAGGAAGCACAGATCTTCGTGCCTTCCTGGCGATCGAAGCTGCCATCCACCTGGTCCAGTCCTTCGGCTTCGGCGGCGGTCCACTCCAGCACGCGGGGCTGCGGCAGCTTGTGTACCTCCAGCGCGTTGCCTCGGGAGTCCTTGGCAATGCGCAGCACGTCGTAGGCCTCCTGGTAGATCTCCCACTGCGGATCGCTGCGATCGTCCGTCCATTGCATCACCACCACGCCCGGCCGTACGAAGCAGGCCAGATCGTCGACGTGGCCGTCGGTTTCGTCGAACTTGCAGCCACGCGGCAGCCAGATCACGTGCTCGGCACCCAGGTAGTCGCAGAGCCGCCGAGTGACCTCTTGCTTGCCCAGATGGGCGTTGCGGTTGCGGTTGAGCAAGCATTGCTCGGTGGTCAGCAAGGTGCCCAGGCCGTCACTGCGGATGCTGCCCATCTCGGCGATGATCGACGCACGATAGCGGTCGAAGCCCTCTATCTCGAGGATCTTCTGTGCAATCTGATCGTCCTTGTCCCAGGGGTAGTAGAGGCCACCATCGAGGCCCCCGTAGGCGTTGAACTGGAAGTCCACGCCGCGCATCTCACCGGTGGCGTCATTCACCAGGAAAGCCGGGCCGCTGTCGCGGAACCAGGTGTCGTTGCAGGTCATTTCCACCACACGCACCGGCTCGGGCAGCATGCGGCGGGCGTTGGCGTATTGCGCGGCGGAGGCGCAGACAGTCACTGGCTCGCTGCTGGCAATCGCCGTCACCACGTCGACCCAGATTTTCTGCGCCGGCTTGCCGCCGTTGCGCCAGACATCGGTGCGCTCCGGCCAGCCGAGCCAGCAGCGGGCCTTGGGTTCGAATTCGCCGGGCAGGCGGAAGCCGTCAGCCTTGGGCAGGGTCGAGTGAGTGCGGGACATCGGCGGTACTCCGGAATCGGGGACAGGAATGATCGCAAGGTTGCCGCCCCACAGCGGCAGACACCAATGACGAATATCGCGGAATAGCTGAATTCAATTCATCATTTATCCAGCGGAATGATGAAAACATTGTAGGAACGGGCCATGCCCGCGATCCGTGAGCAGGGCTCACGGTGGTTCAGGCGTGCGCCCAGGGCGAGCGGACTTTGTCCGCGATCGCGGGCGTGGCCCTTTCCTACAGGGGTGTTCCGTGCGATGAAAAGGGCCGTCGCTGCGCCGGGAGCGCCAGCACCCGTTGGGCGAACAACCCGGACGGGTTATCCGCCAATACGGCGGCTAACGCCCCAGGCGTTATGCGCCCTACGCAAAGCCCACCCGCCTCAGGAGTCGGCCAGCTGCTCGGTGAACCAACCGATGAAACCCGCCACCGCCGGCTTCTCCAGGCGCAGGCGCTCGCAGACCAGCGCGTACTGCCCCAACGAGGTGATCTGCGCAGCGAACGGGCGCACCAGCCGGCCGCTGGCCAGGTCCTCGGCGCTGGTGAGGTTGTCACCGATGGCGACACCCTGCCCGCGCACCGCCGCTTCCATGGTCAGCCCGGCATGACCGAGATAGACATGACGACTGGGGCGGATGTCGCTGGCGTGGGTGGTCAGCCAGGCAGTCCAGGACTTGCCATCCTGATCGTCGTGCAACAGGCAGTGGCGGGCCAGGTCGCGCGGGTGCTTGAGCGGTGACTGGTTGAACAGGCCGGGGCTGCACACCGGGAAGAACTGCAGGGTCGGCAGCGGCCGCACGAAGTAGGTGCTGGCGTCGGCCGGGCCGGTGCCGTAGGTGATCGCCAGGTCCATCTCGGCGGCCGGGCCCGGCGCCTCCAGCGGTTGCTCGTGCAGGTGCAGGACGATCTCCGGGTATCGCTCGGCGAAGTCAGCCAGCCGGCCGACCAACCACTTCTGCGCCAGTTCGACCGTCACCGCGATGTGCAACTGCGCCTGCGAGCCCGGATCACGCAGTTCGTCGCACGCCGTGCCGATCAACTCGAACGCCTGCTGCAGGCTGCGCAGCAGGCGCCGCGCCTGGGCGGTGGGCTGCACCTGGCGACCCTGGCGCTCGAACAGCGTCACCCCCAGTTGCTCTTCCAGTTGCCGAATCTGGTGGCTGACCGCGCTGTCGGTAACGCACAGCTCGGCGGCAGCGCGGCCGAAGTGCGCGTGACGGGCAGCAGATTCGAAGGTCCGCAGGGCGGTGAGCGAAGGCAGGCGGCGCATAAGGCGACAGTCTTTTTTGGCGAAAGGCGGTCGGCATGCTGACCGAGGCGCCGTGCACTGCGCAAGGCGGGTACTTGCGGAGGCCTGCCAATCTGCCGCGCCACGGGCGTTACTCATTTCACGACAGCCATGTCTCGGCCCTATCGGGCCCCACCTCCAGGCACTCCACGAACGACCTGCCCGGCAGCTTTTTAGCGCACGAAACTGGATACTCGTTATGCCGTTGTTTGTGTCGTGAAGTGCACATTCATCGCCTCTTGCACCAAAACGACAGTTGCATATCTCGTCTTGCTATCTAGGCTCACTCTCACCATCGCCAAACCACACGGGCAGATGGCTCGCCGTCTCCAGTCCGCATTCGGAGCGAATGCCTTTCACAGGCTCTTGCGTCGTGAAAGCCAGTCAGGGACCAGCAGGGGATGCTCGATGACGAGACACAAGCCAGGCGCCGGGAAGGCCAGCTGCGCCACTATCGCGACCTCACTTTGTATCCTGTTTTCCGGCCCTGCCGCCGCGGGCGGCATCATGATCTACGAAGCCGGGCAGGAAGGCATGGGCCTGGCCAATGCCGGGTCCGCCGCCCTGGCCAGCGACCCCAGCGTACTGATGAGCAACCCGGCCGGCATCGCGAAGCTCAAGGGCACGCAGATCAGCGCCAACGCCCAGGTCATCCTCGGCGACCTGCGTTTTTCCCGCGACGACAACAACCAGTTCGACGGCAACGAGGGCGGCAACGCTCTGGAATGGCTACCCGGCGCCAGCTTCTTCGTCAGCCAGCAGATCGACGACCGCTCGGCCATCGGCTTCGGCATGTACGGCAACTTCGGCCTGGCGCTGAACTACGACGACGACTGGGCCGGCCGCTACTTCAGCCAGGAAACCGCGATCATCGGCGTGTCGTTCCAGCCGACCATCGCGCACAAGTTCACCGATGACCTCACCGTCGGCATCGGTCCGCGCATCGTCTATGGTTACTACCGCACCGAGATGGCCATCAACAACAACCTGCTGGGCCTGCGCGACAACCCCGACGGCCAGCTGGAATACAAGGACACCGACGTCGGCGTCGGGGTCAACCTCGGACTGCTCTATGACCTGAGCGAGCGCACGCAGATCGGCCTCGCCTACACCAGCAAGGTGAAGCTGGAGTTCGAGGACAGCCCGCATGTGAGCAAGATCAGCAACCCGATCATCAACGCCGCGCTGAACCGCCTCGACGTGAGCTCGCTGGAACTGGACGTGAACATCCCGCAGACGGCGACCCTGAGCATCGCCCACCAGCTCGACCCGCAATGGAAACTGCTGGGCAGCCTGGGCTGGCAGGACTGGAGCGAGTTCGGCGAGATCGGCGTGGACGTCGACGCCAACGCCGGCGGCGTGGATCGCACCGTCGACCGCAAGTACAAGGACACCTGGCACGCCTCCGTCGGCACCCAGTACCAGGCCACCCCGCAATGGCGCTGGAGCCTGGGCCTGGGCTACGACAGCTCGGCGGTGGACGACAAGGACCGCACCGTCGACAACCCCATGGCCGAAACCTGGCGCCTGGCGACGGGCGTGAACTACCAGGTCGACGAAGGCCTGGACCTGCACCTGGCCTACACCCTTGTCTGGCTCGGCGACATGGACGTCGAGCAGACCAAGTCACGCTCCGGCGAGACCCTCTCCGGCACCTACAACAACGCTGCCCTGCACATCATCGGCGGCGGTGCGACCTGGCGATTCTGACTGCTTTTTCAGAAACCACGCGACGAAGAGCGCGCCCGACAGCAACACCCACAAGGAGCTATCCCATGCACGTAAAAATCCTGGCCCTGTGCCTGGCTTCGCTGACACTCGCCGGCTGCGCCAGCAAGTACGTGGAGCCCGAGAACTACTCCGGCTTCCTCAAGGACTACAGCGTCCTCAAGGAAGAGAAATCGCCCTCCGGCGCACCGGTGATGCGCTGGATCAAACCCGGCATCGACGTCAGCCAGTTCACCAGCGTCTACGTCGAGCCGAGCCAGCTCTACCCCAAGCCGCAACCCAGCGAGAAGATTCCGCAGAGCACCCTGGACGGCATCACCAAGTACTATGACCAGGCCCTGCAGACGCAATTCTCCAAGGCCCTGCCGCTGGCCACCGGCCCCGGCCCGGGCGTGCTGATCGTGCGTCCGGCGATCACCGCCGTGAGCGCCTCGACCAAGGGCCTGGCGCCCTACGAGGTGATCCCGATCGCGCTGATCGCCGCCGGCGTGAGCACCGCCACCGGCATCCGCGACCAGGACACCAGCATCGCCACCGAAGCAGCCTTCCTCGACGGCAGCGACGGCAAGGTGGTCGCCCAGGTCGTGCGCAAGGGCGCCGGCACCGATCTGGAGAACTCCTCCCAGGTGATGAGCGCCAACGACGCCAAGGCCGTGCTCGATGGCTGGGCCCGCGACATGCTCAAGTCCTACGAACAGCTCAAGCGCAAGTAACCCGACGTGCGGCCCGGCCATTGCCCTGCGCAGTGGCCAGGCCACGCCCACCAGGCCCCGACGCACCACCTGCCCCACGTGAGGTAATCACACGACAAACAACGCTGGCAGTTGCCCCGCAGGTACAGCGCATTTCGCAAGAAGGAGCTTGAAATGAAAGCGATTGCCAGACCCTCGAAGCCGCTTGGCCAACTGCCAGCCAACGGCCTCTGGAAATTCAGTGCCTCGTTCGCCCTGGCCGCGGCCATCTCCATGACCACCCAGGCCTGGGCCGCCGAATCACCCAAGCCGGCGACCGACGCGACCAAGACCGCCAACGATGCCCTGCTCAAGGAGCTGCCGTTCGACGACAAGACCTCGTTCGAACTGGCGCACAAGGGCTTCATCGCCCCGCTGCCGTCCGAGCCGATCAAGGGCGAGAAAGGCAACCTGATCTGGGACCCGGCCAAGTACAACTTCATCAAGGAAGGTGAAACGGCACCGGCGTCAACCAACCCGAGCCTGTGGCGGCAATCGCAGTTGATCAATATCTCCGGTCTGTTCGAGGTCACCAAGGGCCTCTACCAGGTGCGCAACTACGACCTGTCGAACATGACCATCGTCGAGGGCAAGACCGGTATCACCATCTTCGACCCGCTGATCTCCGAAGAAACCGCCAGGGCGGCGCTGGATCTCTACTACCAGCACCGACCGAAGAAACCGGTGGTGGCGGTGATCTACACCCACAGCCACGTCGACCACTACGGCGGCGTGAAGGGCGTGGTGAAAGAGGAAGACGTGAAGGCCGGCAAGGTGAAGATCTACGCGCCCAAGGGCTTCCTCGAACACGCCGTGGCCGAGAACGTGATGGCCGGCACCGCCATGAGCCGCCGCGCCAGCTACATGTACGGCAACCTGCTGCCGCCGACTGACACCGGCCAGCTCGGCGCGGGCCTGGGCACTACCACCTCGGCGGGCACCGTGACGCTGATCCCGCCGACCGACATCATCTCCCAGACCGGCGAGAAGCACGTCATCGACGGCCTGCACTACGAGTTCCTCTACGCGCCGGGCAGCGAGGCGCCGGCCGAGATGATGTACTACATCAAGGAAATGAAGGCGCTGAACACCGCCGAGGACTCCACCCACACCCTGCACAACACCTACTCGCTGCGCGGCGCCAAGATCCGTGAACCGCTGCCCTGGTCCAAGTACCTCAACGAAGCGCTGAAGATGTGGGGCGACGACGTCCAGGTGATGTACGCCATGCACCACTGGCCGGTCTGGGGCAACAAGGAAGTCAACGAGCACGTCGGCCTGCAGCGCGACATGTACCGCTACATCAACGACGAAACCCTGCGCCTGGCGAACAAGGGCCTGACCATGACCGAGATCGCCGAGCAGGTGAAGCTGCCCAAGGCGATCGCCACCAAGTTCTCCAACCGTGGCTACTACGGCTCGCTGAACCACAACGTGAAGGCGACCTACGTGCTCTACCTCGGCTGGTTCAACGGCAACCCGGCGACCCTGCACGAGCTGCCCCCGGACGAGGAAGGCAAACGCTACGTCGACATGATGGGCGGCGCCGACGCGGTGCTGAAGAAGGCCAAGGAGTACTACGACAAGGGCGACTACCGCTGGGTGGCCGAGGTGGTCAACCACGTGGTCTTCGCCGATCCGAACAACCAGGCGGCGAAGAACCTCCAGGCCGATGCCCTGGAGCAGATGGGCTACCAGGCCGAGAGCGGCCCGTGGCGCAACTTCTACCTGACCGGCGCGCAGGAGCTGCGCAACGGCGTGCAGAAGCTGCCAACGCCTGACACCGCCAGCCCCGACACCGTCAAGGCGATGGACCTCGACCTGTTCTTCGACTACCTGGCCATGCGCCTGAAAGGCCCGGAAGTCGAGGACAAGAAGATCACCCTGAACTTCGACTTCACCGACCTCAAGCAGAAGTACCTGGTGCAGATGGAAAACGGCGTGCTCAACCACACCGAAGGCATGCAGGCCAAGAACGCCGATGCCACCATCACCCTCAGCCGCGACACCCTCAACAAGCTGATGCTCAAGCAGACCACGCTCAAGGACGCCCAGTCCGCAGGCGACATCAAGGTCGACGGCGACCAGGCCAAGCTCGGCGAGCTGGTGAGTTACCTGGACAACTTCGACTTCTGGTTCAACATCGTCACGCCCTGACCGGGCCGCAACACGCAGGCCGGCGGATTTGCCGGCCTGCCCTCCCTTCTCGCACCGGCAATCCGATTGTCCAGCCCGGCTGGACAGTCCATCCCGTCGCCACGGCATTATCTTCCCGCCCCGCCCCTCTAGACTCAGGCTTGCCTTCCACCCAGCAGGACTGACGACCATGGCTGACCATTCGATCAAGGGGAAAGTGGTACTTATCGCCGGCGGAGCGAAAAACCTCGGCGGGCTGATCGCCCGCGACCTCGCCGCACAGGGAGCCGCCGCCGTGGCGGTGCACTACAACAGCGCCGCCAGCCGAACGGAGGCGGACAAGACCGTCGCCGCGCTGCAGCAGCTCGGTGCCAAGGCCGTCGCGCTACAGGCGGACCTCACCCGCGCCGGTGCCGTGGAGAAACTCTTCGCCGAAGCCGTCGCCGCCATCGGCAAGCCGGACATCGCCATCAACACCGTCGGCAAGGTGCTGAAGAAGCCGATGGCCGAGATCAGCGAAGCCGAGTACGACGAGATGATGGCGGTGAACGCCAAGTCGGCGTTCTTCTTCATCAAGGAAGCCGGCCGGCACCTCAACGACAACGGCAAGATCTGCACCATCGTCACTTCGCTGCTGGGTGCCTTCACGCCCTTCTACGCCGCCTACGCCGGCGGCAAGGCACCGGTGGAGCACTTCACCCGCGCCGCCGCCAAGGAGCTGGGCGAGCGTGGCATCTCCGTCACCGCCGTGGGCCCGGGGCCGATGGACACGCCGTTCTTCTACCCCGCCGAAGGCCAGGACGCGGTGAACTACCACAAGACCGCCGCCGCCCTCTCGCCCTTCTCCACGACCGGCCTGACCGACATCGAGGACGTGGTGCCCTTCATCCGCCACCTGGTCAGCGACGGCTGGTGGATCACCGGGCAGACGCTGCTGATCAACGGCGGCTATACCACCAAGTAGGGCCACGACACAGGACTGAACGCGAGCGCCAGCCCGGATACCCGCTCCAGGCTGGTGCTCCGGTCTCCCCCCGAGGTGCCATGGAGCGCATCGAGCAATACCGCATCTTCATCCAGGTCGCCGAGCTGGGCAGCTTCATCCAGGCCTCGCGGGTCCTCCAGCTGCCTCGCGCCACGGTGTCCGCGGCCGTCCAGCAACTGGAAGCGGGCGTCGGCGCGCGCCTGCTGCACCGTACGACGCGCAAGGTCAGCCTGACAGCAGACGGCCTGCAACTGCTGGAGCGCGCTCGCCAATTGCTGCACGAGTTCGACGAGGTGAACCAGCTGTTCCAGACGCACCCGCAGCAGATCAGCGGCCGCCTGGACGTCGACGTGCCCAGCCGCATCGCCCGGCGCCTGCTGATCCCCGTGCTGGCGGAGTTTCTCCACCAGTATCCGCGCCTGCAGCTGGGGCTGGGCTCGACCGACCGGCTCATCGATCCGGTGAGCGAGGGCGTCGACTGCGTTATCCGCTTCGGCCGGCTGGCCAGCAGCAGCCTGGTGGTGAAGCCGCTGGGGCGGGTGCTGCAGGTCAACTGCGCAAGCCCTGCGTACCTCGCCGAGCACGGTGTTCCGCGCCACCCGGACGACCTGCGCAAGGGCCACCTGTGTGTCGGCTACAGCCCTTCCACCGGCGGCCAGGTGCTGCCCTGGGAATACCAGGTCGACGGCAACGAGCACCGCGTGGAGCTGCCCAGCCGGGTGATCGTCAATAACGTCGAGAGCTATATCGCCAGTTGCTGCGCCGGGCTCGGGCTGGTCCAGGTCCCGCTGTTCGACGTGCAGCAACTGCTCGATGCCGGCGCTCTCGTGGAGGTGCTGCCCGAACACCGCGCGGCGCCCATGCCGGTCTCGATGCTCTACCCCAGCAGGCGCCAGCGCTCGCGACGCCTGACGGTGTTCCTGGACTGGTTCGGTGCGCAGATGCAGCCCTTTCTGGTGCCCTGACGAGATTCCCTGCACTGCGTTATTGCCCTGAGGCCGGGCATTCGGTTATTTTGATAATAATTCGCATTTGCGCAATTCTTCTCGCCTGGTCTTCCATGACACGACCCATCGCCTGCGCCCACCGCGCCCACGTAGCCAGCCTCTATCGCGAGAACCACGGCTGGATCCAGCAATGGATCAACCGTCGACTGGGCAACGCCAGCGACGCCGCCGAGCTGGCTCAGGATGTGTTCGTGCGCCTGCTGGCCCAGCCGCGCGAGTTCGAGAGCGACGTGCATGCCCGCGCCTACCTGAGCCGTATCTCGCTGCACCTGTGCGTCGACTTCTGGCGCCGCAAGCAACTGGAGAAGGCCTGGCTCGAAGCCCTGGCGCTGGTGCCGGAAAGCCATTGGCCGTCCCAGGAGCACCAGGCGATCATCCTGGAGACCCTCGGCCAGCTGCAGGACTTGCTGGAACGCCTGCCGCCCAAGGTCGCCACCGCGTTCAGCCTCTCGCAGCTGCACGGTCTGGGCTACCGGGAGATCGCCGAGGAGCTGGGGGTGTCCGTGCGCACGGTGACCAAGTACATCGCCCAGGCCATGTTCCAGTGTGCCCTGCTCGAAGCCGAGCTCGACGGCGTGCTGCAGTGAGCGCGCGTCCCGGCTTCGACCACGACACGCTGGAAAGCGCCGCCGACTGGTTCGCACGCCTGCAGGAAGCGCCCAACGATGCCGAACTGCGCGCGCAGTGGCGTCGCTGGCTGGACCAGGGCGAATCGCAGCGCCTGGCCTGGAGCTACATCGAACGCATCAGCCAGCGCTTCGCCGGCCTCCAGCAGCAAGGCCCCGCCGCGCACCGGACGCTGGCGACCCTGCGCGGCGGCAAGCAGACCCGCCGCCGCCTGCTCAGCCAGTTCAGTGTGCTCGCCGGGGCCGGCCTGTTCGGCTGGCTGGGCTGGCGCGCCAACCCCATCGACAGCCTGCACGCGTGGCGCGCCCAGTACCGCACGGCGGTGGGCGAACGCCGCAGCGAGCAACTGAGCGACGGTACGCGGATCTGGCTCAACAGCGACAGCGCGCTGGACATCCATTTCGACGACGCCCGCCGCGAGCTGGTGCTGTACGCCGGTGAAGTGCTGATCGAGACCGGCCACGGCGACAGCCGTCCCTTCCAGGTGCGCACCCGTGCCGGCCTGTCGCAACCACTGGGCACCCGCTTCAGCGTGCGCGAAATCGGCCCGCGCACGCAGCTCAGCGTCTACCAGGGCGCGGTCCGCACCACCCTCCAGGACAGCGGCACCAGCCTCACCCTGCAGGCGGGCCAGTGCGTCGTCTTCGACGCCCGCGAGGCCGGTGCGCCAACGCGCGCCGAAGCCCGCCGCGAAGCCTGGAGCCGCGGCCTGCTGCTGGCCGAGGACATGCCGCTGGAGGAGTTCATCACCGAGTTGGGCGGCTACCGGCGCGGGCACCTGGGCGTCGACCCCGCCGTGGCGCGGCTGCGTGTCATGGGCAGCTTCCCGCTGGCGGACACCGACCAGGCCCTGGCACAACTGGAAGAGGCCCTGCCAGTGCGTGTGCAGCGGCGTTTCGACTGGTGGGTGACCGTCGTGCCGCGCCCGGCGAATTAAGCCTCTGCGCCGTGCTTGCGCAGGCCGGCAAAAAAGTTTTCGAGAATGGTTCCGATTTTCCGTTCTGCTTCGGATTACTAGGAAACACTCCTAATAACCGGACGCCAAGGAACCGGAATGTCACGCCAAGACCAGCACTTCCCGAGCAAAAAGCATCCTCTGTTTCTCGCCATCGCCCTGAGCCTGGCCGCCGTCGGCCCGCTCTCGGCAACCTCGGCCGCGGTGGCCGAGCAAGCTCAGCAACAGCGCTTCGACATCCCCGCCGGCCCCCTGGCCCGCCAGCTCAATGAACTGGCCGCCCAGACCGGCCTGCTGCTGGCCGCCGACGCCGAACTGACCCGCGACCGCCAGAGCCAGGCCGTACGCGGCAACTACAGCGCCGAGGAAGCGCTGGACGTGATGCTCATGGGCAGCGGCCTCGCGGCACGACCCAGCACAACGCAAGGCAACGGCAACCGCTACCAGTTGGTGCTGATCCCGCAGGACGACACCGCGCTGGAGATGAGCGACACCACCATCATGGGCCAGGGCATGGGCCAGGCCACCGAGAACAGCGGCAGCTACACGCCGGGCCTGACCAGCGTCGGTTCGAAGACGCCGACGTCGCTGAAGGAAACCCCGCAGTCGGTCTCGGTGATCACCCGCCAACTGATGGATGATCGCCAGATCACCGACATCAACGAGGCCATGAAGGCGGTGCCGGGGATCACCGTGCAGAGTGGCACCTTCCGCCTGCAGGACTACTACTCCCGCGGCTTCGCCATCCAGAACATCCAGCTCGACGGCGCCGCGCCCATGTCCCTGGGCACCACCGCCGGCTCGTTCTACTCCTCCAACGTCTACGACATGGCCGAGTTCGACCACGTCGAAGTGCTGCGCGGCAGCTCGGCGCTGTTCGGCGGCACCGGCGACCCCGGCGGCATCATCAACCTGGTGCGCAAGCGCCCGCTGGACACCTACCAGCTCAAGTTCAGCGCCTCCGCCGGCACCTGGGACAACTACCGCTCCGAGCTCGACGTGACCGGCCCCCTGGGCTTCGACGGCAAGCTGCGCGGGCGCGCGGTGGTCGCCTACCAGGACCGCCAGTACTTCACCGACAACCGCGCCACCGACAAGCCGATCTTCTACGGCGTGCTGGAAGCCGATATCACCGACGACACCATGCTCACCGCCGGACTGCGCTTCAACAAGGTCCACGAAACCGGCACCGCCAACGCCGTGCCTCGCTACAGCAACGGCGTCGACCTCGACCTGCCGCGACACACCGGACTGTCCACCACCTGGGCATATGCGGATGGATTCTCCCGCGAGTACTTCGCCAAGCTCGACCACCGCCTGAACGACGACTGGAAGCTCAACCTCAGCTACACCAACATCTACGACACCATCAACACCAACAACGCCACCACCCTGGGCTCGGTCAACCCGGTGACCGGCGCCGGCGTCACCCGCTACGGCACCTACATCACCCAGTGGAGCGAGCAGGACCTCTGGGACGCCAACGTGTCGGGCAACTTCAGCCTGTTCGGCCTGAACCACCAGTTGACCCTCGGCGGCGACTACCAGGATATCGACAGCCGCTGGCAGGGCACTCCCCGTTTCGCCACTGCCGGTGGCGCGGTGGACGTGTTCGACCCGAACTCCACGCCCTGGACCGACCCCGGCGAGCGCCCGGACTTCACCCGCAACTACAGCCCCAACAGCCAGACCCAGTACGGCCTCTACTCGAGCCTGCGCCTGCAACTGGCCGAACCGCTGCACCTGATCCTCGGCGCGCGGGTGCAACGCTACAAGTTCGACCAGACCTACCAGACCTTGGCCAATGGCACCTGGAACACGCAGTCGCGCGTCGACATGCGCGAACCGACCAGGACCACCCCGTTCGGCGGCATCGTCTACGACCTCACCGACGAGTGGGCCGCCTACGCCAGCTACGCGGAAATCTTCAAGCCGCAGCAGAACTACATGGCCGGGCCGCTGGGCAGCGGCAGCACCCTCGACCCCATGACCGGCAAGACCTACGAGACAGGCCTGAAGGGCGAGCTGTTCGGCGGCAAGGTGAATACCAGCGTGGCGCTCTACTACACCAAGCGCGAAGACCAGGCCGTGCTGGACCCGCAGTATGAGGCCACCTCCGTGCTGTTCGGCGGCAACTGCTGCTACGTCAACGGCGGCGAAGTGACCAGCAAGGGCATCGACATGGAAATCTCCGGCGAACTGCTGCCGGACTGGATGGTGATGGCCAGCTACACCCTGAACCTCAACAAGAACCGCACGGTTGGCGGGGAGCTGAGCACCATCACGCCCAAGCACATGGCCAAGCTGTTCAGCACCTACCGCCTGCCGGGCGACTGGTCGAAATTCCGCGTTGGCGGCGGCGTCGATATCCAGAGCGCGACCAAGGTCAGCGGGACCGCCTCCTACTACGACAGCAACGGCAACGTGACCGACGCCGACGTGCCGTTCGACTACCAGCAGAGCGGTTACGCAGTCTGGAACGCCCTGGTCGACTACCAGCTGGACGAGCACTGGAACGTCGCGCTCAACGGCAACAACCTGTTCGACAAGAAGTACTACCAGACCGTCGGTACCTCGACCTATGGCAACGTCTACGGCGACCCGCGCAACGTCATGCTGACCGTGCGTGCGACGTACTGAGGAGCGGGCCTTCATCAAAGCTTAATCTCGCGCCGGCAGACTGAACCCAGTCACCAATGGTGCGTGACCCATGAATGCTGCCTGTTCCAGGCAGCATTTTTTTTGCCCGCAAACCGGGAAAACCGGCCGGGTTGGGCCATCCCCGCGATCGTGCGCATGCTGTGCTCCGACCGGGGAATACCGGACAACCCGGCCGATTGCTGCTATATGCCTTGAGGCACGCACCGATGTGCGGCCGCCTCCACTTGCGCCTTCGTATGGATACCGGCATGCCGATCCGCCGTTCGAGTACCCTGCTTCTCGCCAGCCTGAGCCTGACCGGCGCCATCGGCGCGCTGTCGACCTGGGCCATCCTGGAAATGCGCCACGACGCCCTGGAAGTCGCCAGCGCGAACGGCCACAACATCGCCCTGCTGGTGCAGCGCGACATCCAGCGCAACCTCGACCTCTACGACATGACCCTGCAGGCGGTGGTTCGCGCCCACGCGCAGCCCGAGATACGCGGTCTGTCCATCGACACCCGCAACCTGCTGCTCCGGGCCTACACCGCACCGACCCGCGGCATGGGATCGGTGTTCCTGACCAACGCCGACGGTATCGCGACCTACAGCTTCGGCAAGGAAGTGCCCGCGCGCATCGATCTCTCCGGCCGCGAGTACTTCCAGGCGCTGCGCATTTCGCGCACCGATGCGCCCTACCTCAGTCACCCGTACATTCCCTACTCCAGCAACGCGAGCAACAGCATCGCCCTGAGCCGCCGCCTGGAGCGCGAGGACGGCAGCTTCGCCGGCGTGGTCGGTGCGAACCTGGAACTGGCCTACTTCCGCGAACTGTTCAGCGACCTCAACCTGGGCGATGGCGGCACGGTCAGCCTGCACATGCGCGACGGCACCCTGCTCGCGCATTGGCCAGACACGCTACCCGCCGCGACGCTGACCGAGTCCTTCGAGCGCTACCGCAGCAACGGCCAGGAGAACTTCTTCGACACCAACAGCGACGGGCAGGAACGCTGGCACGACTTCCGCCCGGTGGACGGCTACCCGCTGGTCTTCAGCGTTGCCCTGCCGTCCCGCGAGATCTACGAGGACTGGTACTGGCGCGCCAGCCTGATCGGCCTGCTGGGCATTTCCCTGATCGGCGCGGTGATCGGCCTGGCGCTGCTCGCCCTGCGCCAGATGCGTGAGCGCGACCGCCAGGAAGCCGAATTGCGGGAGGCCGCCAGCACCGACCCGCTGACCGGCCTGAACAACCGCCGCGCCTTCGACCTGCGCGCCAGCCACGAGTGGTCACGCTACCAGCGCAGCGGTGCCTCGCTGGCCGTGATGCTGATGGATATCGACAAGTTCAAGGCCTACAACGACCACTACGGCCACCCCGCCGGTGACGCGGCACTGAAGACCGTCGCACGGGTGATCGCCGACTGGGCGCGGCGCCCGGCCGACTGTGCGGCGCGCTTCGGCGGCGAGGAATTCGTTGTTCTGCTGGGCGACAGCGACGAGCCCGACGCCCTGGCGCTGGCCGAACATATCCGTACTGCCCTGCAGGCCCTCGCGGTCCCGCACGAACACGGCCCGCTGGGCGTGCTGACCCTGAGCATCGGCGTGGCCAGCACCTCGCAGTTCAGCCCGGCCAACTGGGCCGAACTGCTGCAATCCGCCGACAGCGCGCTGTACCAGGCGAAAAACGGCGGGCGCAATCGGGTGGTGGGCTTCCGTCCCGCCACCGTCGAAGCCTCCTAGCCTCGCCCTCGGCACAGACTCAGCACCTTCAGCTCGCACTCGAAGAGAAACTCGAACGCCTCCACCTGGCGCAGCGCATCGCCCATGCGCGCACCCCAGGTGTACAGGCCATGGCCGCGAATCAGATAACCAGGACAATCCGGGTGGGCATCGAGCCAGGGCTGCACCTTGGCCGCCAGGCGGGCGATATCCTGGTCATTGTCGAAGATCGGCACGATAAGCCGGCCTTCGTGGGTGGTGACGCCGGCAAAGGCCTTCTGCAACTCATAGTCTTGCAGCACCAGGCGGTCACCCGCAGTCAGGCGCGAGAGCACAGTGGCGTTCACCGAATGGGTGTGCAGCACGGCGCCGATCGCCGGGCGCCAGGCGTAGAGCTGGGTGTGCAGCAGGGTTTCCGCCGAGGGTTTCTTGTGCGGCTCCAGGCTGTTGCCGGCAAGGTCTGTTTCCAGCACATCGTCCTCGCCAAGCTGTCCCTTGTGCTTACCCGAAACGGTGAGCAATGCGCGGTCGGCAGCCAGGCGCGCCGAGTAGTTGCTGCTGGTGGCCGGCGACCAGCCGCGGGCGTAGAGAAAACGCCCGGCGTCGATGATCTGCCGGGTGAGTTGCTGGCGTGTTTCGCTCATGTCGGTACAGGTCCGGATCAGGTGGCGGCGAGCAGTTCGCGCAGGTGGCGGTTGACGATCTGCGGCTTCTCCAGCATCAACTGGTGGCCACAGTTCTCCAGCACGTCGAAAGACGAATTGGGCAGTCGCTGGTGAAGGGCCTGGGCGCGGTCGGCAGGCGTCAGGCCGTCGCTGTCGCCGGAGACAATCCGCACCGGCAACAGCAGGCGATCCAGCTCACGCTCCGGCAACCAGGTCGCCTGGCTCACCAGCGCCTTGAACACGTCGAGACGGTTGCTGCGGGTCAGTTGCTCTTCGTAGTCGATCAGCTCCGGGTCCGCGTCGACGTGCCAGGCGCGCTCGCGGAAGCCCCTGGACAGCACAGGACGGAACCATTCCAGCAGCCACACCGGCAGCGACAGCAGACCGCCACGCCCCAGCGGACGACTGAGCTGGGTGCCCAGCAGCAACGCCGAATCGATCAGCGCGCCCTGCCCTTCGGCCTGCAACGCCAGCAGACTGCTGACGCTCAGTCCGGTACCGAAGGAGTGCGCGGCGAGAACATTGCGCTCACCGGCATAGCGCCGCAGTACCGCCACCTGGTCGGCGACCAGTTCTTCCCAGGCGTAATCCGCTGTGCGCCGCGGCTTGTCGCTGGCGCCGTGGCCCAGCAGATCCCAGGCCACCAGGCTGTAGCCCTCGGTTTCCAGCTCGCGCCACTGCTCGCGCCACTGGTCCTTGTTGCCGCCGCCCCCGTGGGCGAAGAACACCACGGTGCGCGGATACCGGTGGCCCAGGCTGTGCGCCAGGCTGATGCGCCGGCCGGGGCGGATTTCGACCTGCTCGCCGCGCACGCGGGGCAGTTGCTGGGTCCAGTGTTCAGCCATGCAAGGCAATCTCCTTCGAAGGGGCCAGGCCCAGGTGATCACGCAGCGTGTTGCCGCTGTAGCGCCGGCGGAGCAAGCCGCGACGCTGCAGTTGGGGGACCACCTGCGCGACGAAATCATCCAGGCCGCCGGGCAGGTACGGCGGCATGATGTTGAAACCGTCCGCCGCAGCGGACTCGAACCACGCCTGCAACTGGTCGGCGACGTCCACGGCGGTGCCGGCGACCACACGGTGGCCACGGGCATC
>CBIGPF010000103.1:0-21223 GCA_966191535.1 uncultured Pseudomonas sp.
CGACGGCCACGACATTGACCGCCTCGGCGATGAAGGTGCCCGCCCGCAGGCGCTGCTGGACCAACTGGCGCCTGGGGGGCGCCTGGTGATTCCGGTGGGTGGCGGCGAAGTACAGCAACTGATGCTGATCGTCCGCACCGAAGACGGTTTCCAGCGCCAGGTGCTGGACTCCGTGCGCTTCGTCCCGCTGCTCAATGGTCCGCTAGGCTGAGAGCAGGCTGGTCAAGATTGCGGTAACTGCCGGCCAGTGAGGCTGGACGTCAATTCATGGATAAGGGGGATGGGTGAGCTTGACAGCGACCCTGTGTCAACGGAACTGGATCAAGGGCCTGGGCCACGCCGTGGTGGCCATTGCCGTCTGCTCTCTGCTGGCGGCCTGTTCTTCGACTTCGCGCAGCACCACGACCGTGGTGGACCGCAACACCCAGCAAAAGCCGGCCGTCACCAGCGGCCAGTACGTGGTGCGTCCCGGGGACACGCTGTACTCCATCGCCTTCCGCTATGGCTGGGACTGGAAAGCCCTGGCCGCGCGCAACAACATCTCCGCGCCGTACACCATTCGCCCCGGCCAGGCCATCCGCTTCGATGGTGGCTCGTCGACAGCACCGTCTGTCGCAAAAAACACGACGCCTGTCGCGCCGGTCATCGTCAACAAACCGACTTCACCTCCTGCAACCGCCAGTAAACCGACCACTCCTGCCGCCACGACTCCGGCTCAGCCGCCCGCGAGCGGCGGAACTCCGGCGGTCGCAGGGGGCGCTCCGGGGGGCTGGATATGGCCAACCAATGGCACTCTCATTGGGCGTTTTGCATCAAACGGCAGTTTGAATAAAGGGATTGATATAGCCGGGCAATTGGGCCAGCCTGTCCTGGCTGCGTCTAATGGCACGGTGGTGTACGCCGGTAGTGGTTTGCGGGGCTACGGCGAACTCGTGATCATCAAGCACAGCGATACCTACGTAAGCGCCTACGGTCACAACCGCAGGTTGCTGGTGCGGGAAGGGCAACAGGTCAAAGTCGGGCAGAACATTGCCGAGATGGGCTCCACAGGGACCGACCGGGTGAAGCTGCACTTCGAGATTCGCCGCCAGGGTAAACCTGTAGATCCGCTGCAATACCTGCCAAGTCGTTGATGCTGGCTGTTCCCCTGCGTGGGTGAGCGGGCCTAGGTGTCCTAAGGATAAGGACGCACCTGGGCTTGTTGTCGAACTCAGCAAGGGATAACGACATGGCACTTAAAAAAGAAGGGCCGGAGTTTGACGTCGATGATGAAGTGCTCCTGCTGGAGCCCGGCGTCATCCTCGAAGAGTCATTTGCCGAAGAGCAGGTATCACTTCGAGTCACTCCTAAAGCCACCTCTCTCTCGTCTCTCAAGCAACACAAGCACATCGACTACAGCCGCGCGCTCGACGCGACCCAGCTGTACCTTAATGAAATCGGTTTTTCGCCACTCCTGACGCCGGAAGAGGAAGTCCACTTTGCGCGCCTTGCGCAGAAGGGCGACCCGGCCGGCCGGCGGCGAATGATCGAAAGCAACCTGCGTCTGGTGGTGAAGATCGCGCGACGTTACGTCAACCGCGGCCTTTCCCTGCTCGACCTGATCGAAGAGGGCAACCTCGGGCTGATCCGCGCGGTGGAGAAATTCGACCCTGAGCGTGGCTTCCGCTTCTCCACCTATGCAACCTGGTGGATTCGTCAGACCATCGAACGGGCCATCATGAACCAGACCCGCACCATCCGTTTGCCGATCCACGTGGTGAAGGAACTCAACGTCTACCTGCGGGCAGCTCGCGAGCTGACTCACAAGCTGGACCACGAGCCGTCGCCCGAAGAAATCGCCAACCTGCTCGAGAAGCCGGTGGAAGAGGTCAAGCGGATGCTCGGTCTGAACGAGCGGGTCACTTCAGTGGATGTTTCCCTCGGCCCGGATTCGGACAAGACGCTGCTCGATACCCTGACCGACGATCGTCCTACCGATCCCTGCGAACTACTGCAGGATGATGATCTCAGCGAGAGCATCGACCAGTGGCTGTCGGAATTGACTGACAAGCAGCGCGAGGTGGTGATTCGCCGCTTCGGTCTGCGCGGCCACGAAAGCAGTACACTGGAGGAAGTCGGCCAGGAAATTGGCCTGACCCGTGAACGGGTCCGGCAGATTCAGGTCGAGGCACTCAAGCGTCTGCGTGAGATTCTTGAAAAGAACGGCCTGTCGAGCGACGCACTGTTCCAGTAACAACGCTAAGCGCCGACCACCAAAAGGCCCGGACGATTCCGGGCTTTTTTATGCGTGATGATGTAAGCATTCACTTACAAGACGTGTGAGTGTAAAGCTTGAATTGCCGAAAGCTTCGACGTCGATACATTCTATCGTATTGTTTTTTAAGGATTTTATTTTTGTCTCAGATATAAGGTGGCTCGGGTGTGCGGAACTGACCCAGTTGCCGCGCTCCAGCAGGCGGGTAATATCACTCCTGCGTACACGGAAAGGCGCAGGCCGGTAAGGATGTCGGTCAGGACCCACCGCAGGATGCGGTTCATCAGGATGATGGAGAAGGGAAGAAAGAGTGGGCGGGTTATCCCGCCCCTTTTTTTGCCCGCGAAAAAGTGATGTTCCAGACGCAGAAAGGCCCGCACTAGGCGGGCCTTTTCTGTTTTACCGGTAGCGCCGATCAGCGCTCCAGGTACTGCATCTTGTTCGGCTTGCCGTCCCACTCTTCAGCGTCGGGCAGAGAATCCTTCTTCTCGGTGATGTTCGGCCATACATCGGCCAGATCCTTGTTCAGTTCGATGAACTCCTGCATGCCATCCGGGACTTCGTCCTCGGAGAAGATCGCCTGTGCCGGGCACTCCGGTTCGCACAGGGCGCAGTCAATGCACTCATCCGGGTGGATGACCAGGAAGTTCGGGCCTTCGTAGAAGCAGTCCACCGGGCATACTTCCACGCAGTCGGTGTATTTGCACTTGATGCAGTTGTCGGTGACGACGAAGGTCATTTCTAATTTTCTCCTCAGGCGGGCGGCTAAGCGCGCGCGATTCTAGCAGCTTGTCCAGCGGTCCGTCAGACCCGCATCTTCCATGCATATAACAATTCGAGAGCTTGACGCGGCGTCAGGTCATCCGGGCTGACCCGCATCAGCTCTTCGACGATCGGGTGCGGCAGGCTGGCGAACAGGTCGCTCTGCAGTGGCGCCGGGCTTTTCGGGTCAAACGAGCGCGGTGCTTCATGGGGCAGGCTGGTGGTTTCCAGGCGCGACAGATGTTCACGGGCGCGCTGAATTACCGCACCCGGTACGCCCGCCAATTGTGCGACCGCCAAGCCATAACTCTGGCTGGCCGGGCCGGGCAGCACGTGGTGCAGGAAGACGATGCGCTCATTGTGCTCGGTCGCGTTCAGGTGCACGTTGGCTACCGCTGGCTCGCTTTCGGGCAGCACGGTCAGCTCGAAATAGTGGGTGGCGAACAGCGTGAAGGCGCGCAGTTTGGCCAGATGCTCGGCGGCGGACCAGGCCAGCGACAGGCCGTCAAAGGTACTGGTGCCGCGTCCCACTTCGTCCATCAGCACCAGGCTACGGTCGCTGGCGTTGTGCAGGATGTTCGCGGTTTCACTCATTTCCACCATGAAGGTGGAGCGGCCGCCAGCGAGGTCGTCGGAGGAGCCGATGCGGGTGAAGATGCGGTCCACCAGGGACAGCTCGCAACGCGCGGCCGGGACGAAACTGCCGATGTGCGCAAGCAGCACGATCAGAGCAGTTTGCCGCATATAGGTCGATTTGCCGCCCATGTTCGGGCCGGTAATGACCAGCATGCGAGTGTCTTCGTCGAGGTTCAGGTCGTTGGCGACGAAGGGCGTATCCAGTACCTGCTCGACCACCGGATGGCGGCCCTGCTCGATGAGAATGCCGGACTCTTCGACAAAGCGTGGGCGGTTCAGGTCTAGGTTCAGCGCACGCTCGGCGAGGTTGGACAGCACGTCCAGTTCGGCCAAGGCTGCAGCGGTGTCCTGCAGCGGTGCCAGCTGGCCGATCAGCAGCTCCAGCAGTTCTTCGTACAGCTGCTTCTCACGGGCAAGTGCCCGGCTCTGGGCCGACAGCGCCTTGTCTTCGAAGGCTTTCAGCTCCGGCGTGATGAAGCGCTCGGCGCCTTTCAGGGTCTGGCGGCGAATGTAATCGGCTGGAGCCTGTTCGGCCTGCACGCGCGGCAGTTCGATGTAGTAGCCGTGGATGCGGTTGTAGCCGACCTTCAGGTTCGGCAAGCCGGTACGCGCTTTTTCGCGAGTCTCCAGGTCCATCAGGTACTGGCCGGCGTTTTCGCTGAGCATCTGCAGCTCGTCCAGCTCGGCGTCGTAGCCGCGGGCGATGACGCCGCCATCGCGGATCACCGCCGGTGGGTTTTCGATCACGGCGCGGGCCAGCAGGTCAGCCAGTTCTGGGTAGGTACGGATGCTGGTGGCCAATTCGCCCAGGTGCGGGGCTTCCAGCTCGGTCATGCCGTTCTGCAATTCCGGCAGCGCGGCGAGTGCGTCGCGCAGGCGGGCGAGGTCGCGCGGACGGGCGTTACGCAGGCCGATTCGAGCGAGGATGCGCTCGACGTCACCGATCTCCTTCAACTGCGGCTGGATGTTTTCGAAGCGGTAGCGCTCCAGCAGGCAGGCGATGGATTCCTGACGGGCTTCGAGCACGGCGCGGTCGCGCAGCGGGCGGTTCAGCCAGCGGGTCAGCAGGCGGCTGCCCATGGCGGTCTGGCAGCGGTCGACTACCGATTGCAGGGTGTTGTCGCGGCCGCCGGCCAGGTTGGTATCCAGTTCCAGGTTGCGGCGGCTGGCGCCATCGAGGATCACGGTGTCGTCGATGCGCTCGTGACGCAGGCTACGCAGGTGCGGCAGGGCGGTGCGCTGGGTCTCCTTGGCGTAGGTCAGCAGGCAGCCGGCGGCGCCGATGGCCAGGGTCAATTCCTGGCAGCCAAAGCCCTTGAGGTCCTGCACACCGAATTGCTGGCACAGGCTCTTCTTCGCCGAGTCGCGATCGAAGTCCCAGGGGGCCCGGCGGTGCGATCCGCGGCGCTTCTCTGCCGGCAGGCCTTGAGGCCAGTCGTCGGGGATCAGCAGCTCGGCGGGGTTCAGGCGCTCCAGCTCGGCCAGCAAGGTTTCCCAGCCTTTTATTTCCTGGACGTTGAAACGGCCGCTGGTGATGTCCAGGACGGCCAGGCCGAACAGGCGCTCGTCACCCAGCACGGCGGCGATCAGGTTATCGCGGCGCTCGTCCAGCAGCGCTTCGTCACTGACGGTGCCTGGGGTCAGGATGCGCACCACCTGGCGTTCCACTGGCCCCTTGCTGGTAGCCGGATCGCCGATCTGCTCGCAGATCACTACCGATTCGCCGAGCTTCACCAGCTTGGCCAGGTAGCCTTCGGCGGAGTGGAAGGGAATGCCGGCCATGGGGATGGAGTTGCCGGCGGACTGGCCGCGCGCGGTCAGGGTGATGTCCAGCAGCTTGGCGGCTTTCTTGGCGTCCTCGTAGAACAGCTCGTAGAAGTCGCCCATGCGGTAGAACATCAACTGGTCCGGGTGCTGGTTCTTCAGCCGCCAGTACTGCTGCATCATCGGTGTGTGGGCGGAGAGGTCGCTCTGACTCATGGCTTCTGGCTGTCCGGCTTCAACATGCAAAAGCGCCTAGTGTACGGTATCCGCCTGGCCTTCTTTAACCCCGGAGCGCACTGTGCCCGTCACCGATTCCTTTATTACCGAGCTATCCATCACCGAATTGGCCGCCCAGCTTGGCGCGCGACTGGCTGCCAACAAGCTGCGTGTCACCACTGCCGAATCCTGTACCGGTGGCGGGATCGCCGAGGCGATCACCCGCATTGCCGGTAGCTCCGCCTGGTTCGAGGCAGGCTACGTCACCTACTCCAACAGCCAGAAGACGCGGCAGCTGGATGTGCCGGCCGAGTTGTTCCCGCGGGTCGGCGCGGTCAGCCGGGAGGTGGTCGAGGCGATGGTCGCCGGGGCCTTACCGCGCAGCGGGTCGGATATTGCCGTAGCGGTGAGCGGAATTGCCGGGCCGGATGGCGGTTCTGCCGAGAAGCCGGTGGGGACCGTCTGGCTGGCGTGGAGAAAAGGCGAGCAAGTGTTCAGCGAACGCCGTCTATACGCCGGTGATCGGGAAGCTGTGCGCCGGCAGACCGTGGCGACCGCTCTGGAAGGGCTGTTGCGACTGGCGGACGGGGAAAATCCGATTCAGGGGTAGGCGAGCGGCTTGCCCTGTGGAATAATACTGGCTACTTATACAGTTGTTCGTGGCCGCCCGGCCGCCTGACTTCGCGAGGACTTCAATGGACGACAACAAGAAGCGCGCCCTGGCTGCGGCCCTGGGACAGATCGAACGCCAATTCGGCAAAGGCGCGGTCATGCGCATGGGCGACCATGAGCGCCAGGCAATCCCCGCCATCTCCACCGGCTCGCTGGGTCTGGACATCGCGCTGGGCATCGGCGGTCTGCCGCGTGGCCGTATCGTCGAGATCTATGGCCCGGAATCCTCGGGTAAGACCACGCTGACCCTGTCGGTCATCGCCCAGGCACAGAAGATCGGTGCTACCTGCGCCTTCGTCGACGCCGAACACGCGCTGGACCCGGACTACGCCGGCAAGCTGGGCGTCAACGTCGACGACCTGCTGGTTTCCCAGCCGGACACCGGCGAGCAGGCCCTGGAGATCACCGACATGCTGGTGCGCTCCAACGCCGTTGACGTGATCATCGTCGACTCCGTGGCCGCTCTGGTGCCCAAGGCTGAAATCGAAGGCGAGATGGGTGACCAGCACGTTGGCCTGCAGGCCCGTCTGATGTCCCAGGCGCTGCGCAAGATCACCGGTAACATCAAGAATGCCAACTGCCTGGTCATCTTCATCAACCAGATCCGCATGAAGATCGGCGTGATGTTCGGCAACCCGGAAACCACCACCGGTGGTAACGCGCTGAAGTTCTACTCCTCCGTCCGTCTCGACATCCGCCGTACCGGCGCGGTGAAGGAAGGCGACGAAGTGGTCGGCAGCGAAACCCGCGTGAAGGTCGTGAAGAACAAGGTCGCTCCGCCGTTCCGTCAGGCCGAGTTCCAGATCATGTACGGTCGCGGCATTTACCGCACTGGCGAAATCATCGACCTGGGCGTTCAACTGGGCCTGATCGAGAAGTCGGGTGCCTGGTACAGCTACCAGGGCAGCAAGATTGGTCAGGGCAAGGCCAACGCCGCCAAGTTCCTGGAAGATAACGCCGAGGTCTGCACCACTCTCGACAAGGCTATCCGTGACCAGCTGCTGTCCAAGCAGACGCCGCCGACCAAAGCCGAACTCGCTGCGGCAGAAGCCGAAGCGGAAGCTGAAGCCGACTACTGATAGCGATGGCCGTCGAGCTCGATAACCCCGTCGCGGTGCGGCGGGTTGCCATGGACCTGTTGGCAAGACGCGAGCATGGCCGGGCGGAGCTCTCGCGCAAGCTGCGGCAGCGCGGTGCGACGCAGGACCTGATCGATCCCGCCCTCGACCGTCTGGCCGAAGAGGGGTTGCTCAACGAAAGCCGCTATCTGGAAAGCTACATCGCCAGCCGTGCGCGGGCCGGTTACGGTCCGGTGCGGATTCGCGAGGAGCTGTCGCAGCGTGGTTTGCCCCGTGGCGAAATCGACGGTGCGCTGAGCGAGTCGGACGTTGACTGGAATGAGAACCTGCGGGAGGTCTGGTGTCGCAAGTTCGCCCGGCTGCCGCAGGATGCCCGCGAACGGGCGCAGCAGGGGCGGTTCCTGAGCTATCGGGGCTACTCGATGGAGGCTATCAGCCGGTTGCTGAGCGGTCGACGATCAGGTGACTGAATGAAAAAGGCACCCACCCGGGTGCCTTTTTCGTTAGCAGGGCCAGGCAATCAGCGCTCCCAGTTCTCCGGCTGGTTGATGAAGTTCAGCAGCTCCCGCAGGCGTCCCTGGTCGCGGCCGTTGAAGGCAAAGGCCAGGCGTGTGAGGTGGGAGAATTCGGGTTCGTCCAGTTCCGATTCGCTATACGGCTGCTGGTGGAAACCGTCGGTCACGCACAGGCTGCCGAATTCGCGTTCCAGCAACTGCAATGCGCGCACGCTCAGCGGGTGGTTCAGGCGAATCACGAAGCGATCCTTGAGCCAGCGGCTGGAGTGGAAGTTGCTGTAGAACTGGGCGATTTCCTCCGCAGCCTCTTCGGCGGTGTGCACCAGTGTCATCAGGTTCATGTCGCTGGGCAGGATGTAGCCGTTGTCCTCCAGTTGCTCCTTGATGAACTCCAGGGCGTGATCCCAGTAGTGGCCGCCAGGTTGGTCGAGCAGGACCACCGGTACCAGCGGGCTCTTGCCGGTCTGGATCAGGGTCAGTACTTCCAGCGCCTCGTCCAGTGTGCCGAAGCCGCCGGGGCAGAGCACCAGGGCGTCGGCTTCCTTGACGAAGAACAGCTTGCGCAGGAAGAAGAAGTGGAACGACAGCAGGTTGCTGGTGCCGTCCACGGTGCGGTTGGCGTGCTGCTCGAAGGGCAGGGTGATATTGAAGCCGAGGCTGTTTTCCAGCCCGGCGCCTTCGTGGGCTGCCGCCATGATGCCGCCGCCCGCGCCGGTTATGACCATCAGGTCGTAGCGGGCCAGGGTCTCGCCCAGCTCGCGGGCGAGGGTGTAAACGGGGTGGTTGGCCGGCGTGCGGGCCGAGCCGAACACCGTGACTTTGCGACGACGCTTGAACTGCTCCAGGGTACTGAAGGCGTGCTCCATCTCGCGCAGGGTCTGCAGCATGATCTTGGCGTCCCAGCGGTTGCGGTCGGCCTGGGCCATGCGGGCGACGGTGGTGAGCATCTCGCGGTACAGCGGCAGGTTCTGGCTGTTGCCGGGGGCGGCGAGTTCCGCCAGTTCCTCGATCTTCTGCGCGAGGTCGGTGCCGCTGGTCTGGAAGTGTCTGGAGAGGTAGTCGTCGGGCTCGTAGGGCATGTTGATACTCCTTGTTCATCAACCCCTGTCGCCTGTCCATGGGCGGCGCCGGCCACGCAAGGTGGCTCTGGCGGGACGCAGTGGCGCTTCGCCGCACGCACAGGGTTCAGCAGGAGGCCTTTCCAGTCTGACACGCAGGGTGTGACAGTCGGTCAGGTCTCGATATCAGATGGCGATCCGGTCTCCGGGCTCCGGAATATTGGCCGTCCAGTTCAGGCGATCCTGGAGCGCACCCTTGAGTGCATCCATCTTTTCTCGCTCGCCATGTATCAGGTATAGCTCGGGTTTGTTCTCGAAGTGGCCAACCCACTGAATTAATTGTGATTGTCCCGCATGCGCGGAGAACCCGCCGAGGGTGTGGATCTGCGCTTTCACGCTGATGCGCTGGCGCAGGATGCGTACGCTCTCGGCGCCGTCGACGATGGCGCGGCCCAGCGTGCCCTTGGCCTGGAAGCCAGGGAAGACGATGTGGCACTCCTCGCGCCAGAGGTTGTGCTTGAGGTGGTGGACGATGCGCCCGCCGGTGCACATGCCGCTGCCGGCGATGATGATGGCGCCGCTCTTGATACGGTTCAGTGCCATGGATTCGTCGGCACTCTGGGTCGTGCGCAGGATCGGCAGCCATTCACCCACCTTCGCGGTGCCGGTGCCGCGCATGTATTCGCGGTCGACGTCGGCGATCTCGCCGATGTGCTGCAGGTAGATGTTGTTGGCCTGGGCCGCCATGGGGCTGTCGAGGTAGACGACTTGCTGCGGCAGCCGGCCCTCCTGGTAGAAGCGTCCGAGGTAGTAGATCAGGTCCTGGGTCCGGCCGACGGCGAAGGATGGGATCAGTACGTTGCCGCCCTCGTTCTGCGCGCGCTGGAGGATGCCGGCCAGCTCCAGCAGGGTGTCATTGGCGTCGCGATGGTCGCGGTCGCCGTAGGTGGATTCCAGCAGCACCACGTCGGCGCGCGTCAGCGGTGTCGGCGTGCGCATGAGCGGCGAGCAGGTGCTGCCCAGGTCGCCGGAGAACACCAGGCGGCGGGTCGAGCCGAATTCATGGATTTCCAGCTCGACGATGGCCGAGCCGAGGATGTGCCCGGCGTTGTGGAAGGTCAGGCGGATGCCGGGTGCCACGTCCACGGTGCTGCCGTAGCTGACGCGACGTCGCAGGTTCAGCGCACGGGAGGCGTCTTCGGCGGTATAGAGCGGCCTGGTCGGAGGCTTGCCCTGGCGGGCGCGCCACTTGTTCTCCCACTCGGCGTCCTTTTCCTGGATGTGAGCCGAGTCCATCAGCATCAGTTCCAGCAGGTCGCAGCAGGATTCGGTGGCGTAGATCGGCCCCTTGTAGCCTTCCTTTGCCAATCGCGGCAGCAGGCCGCTGTGGTCCAGGTGGGCGTGGGACAGGATGACGGCATCCAGCTCCTTCGGATCGAAAGGAAAGGGCGTCCGGTTGGTCGTCTCGTTCTCGCGGGTGCCCTTGTTGCCGCTGCGCCCCTGGCGCATCCCGCATTCGAGCAGCACGCGGACGCCGTCGCGGGTCTCCAGGAGGTAGCAGGAACCGGTGACTTCCTGGATCGCGCCGATGAAAGTGAGAAGCGCCATGTCGTCTCCTAGTCGGAATTCTCTTTCAGCCTTGCTCGAATGGTCGGGGCGCTCGTTGATACATGTCAGCGCCCGTCCGATCTGTGGCGACCTAGACTTTCGGCCATAGCCAAGGGAGAGCCGACATGTCACAGATCCTGCCAAGCCCCGAGGAGCTTGCCGCCCATGCGGCAGCAGAGCCGGAATACGCACGCTGGCTGCAAGGCCGCGGTCCGCTTCAGCATAGCGCGCAGACCCAGGCGGCGGTCTTTCGTGTTGCTCATCAATTGGTCCAGTACGGCCTGCAGCCGGATCTTGCCAGCGTCTACCGCCTGTTTGGCGCGCTGGACCGCCTGACTTGCGCCGGCCTCTGGCTGGTGGCGCACATGACCTATGCCAGGCGCGTTCGTCTCGACGGTACGCCCTTGCAGGCCGACGATTTCAAGGCGCAGCCCGAGGGCCACACCGGCGGCGCGCTGAACATGGTGCCGGCCTACGCCGGTTACCTCGCCCTGAATGCGCTGAGCGGCAAGACTCGCGGCTGGCTGATGGGGCAGGGGCACTGCGTGGCGGCGATCGACGCGCTCAACGTGCTCGTCGGCAACCTGCATCCGGAGCAGGCCGCTGCCTACGGACATGGCGGAGCCGGGCTGGACCGCCTGGTGCAGGATTTCTACAGCTATGCCCAGACGCCCGACGGCAAGGTTGCCGCGCCCCTGGGCAGCCACGTCAATCCACAGACTGCCGGCGGCATTGCCGAAGGCGGCTACCTCGGTTTCGCCGAGCTGATGTATGCGCATATGCCGCTACCGGGCGAGACCCTGGTGGCCTTCCTCTCCGACGGTGCTGCCGAGGAGCAGCGAGGTAGCGACTGGATCCCCCGCTGGTGGCGCGCCGAGGATTGCGGCACGGCGCTGCCGATCATGATCGCCAACGGCCGGCGCATCGAACAGCGCACCGACCTGGGCACCCACGAAGGACTCGAGGGCTTCAAGCTGCATCTGCGGCGCTGCGGTTTCGACCCGATCAGCTTCGACGGCCGCGACCCGGCGGCCTTCGTCTGCGCCCTGTGGGAAATGGAGGAGCGGCTGCAGCACCGCGTCGACGAGAAGGCGCGTGGCATCCTGCGCTATCCGCTGCCGATTCCCTACGGCATTGCCGAGACGACCAAGGGCTATGGCTTCTACGGTGCCGGTAGCAACGCGGCCCACAACTTGCCGTTGCCGGGCAACCCCAGCGAGAACGCCGAGGCGCGTGACCTGTTCAACCTGCATGCGGCACCCTTGTGGGTCGAGCCGGAAGAACTCGCCGCTGCCTGCCGCCTGTTCACGGCATCACGCAGCGGTCGGGTGCTGGAGCGGGATAACCCTCTGGCCGTGCGTCGGCCCATCGAGCCTTCGATTCCACCGTTGCATTACCGCAACGACCAATGCTCGCCCATGGCCGCGCTGGATCGCTTCTACGTCGACCTCTGTGCTGCCAATCCGGATCTGCGCGCCCGTGTCGGCAACCCGGACGAGCTGGCGAGCAACCGCCTGGGCGGCGTGCTCAAGGCGCTGCGGCACCGGGTGAGCGAGCCGGAAAGCGATCTGGAGGCCGTGGATGGACGGATCATCACCGCACTCAATGAAGAGGCAGTGGTATCGGCCTGTCTGGCCAACCAGGGCGGGCTGAACCTGGTGGCCAGCTATGAGGCGTTCTGCGTGAAGATGCTCGGCGCGGTGCGCCAGACGCTGATCTTCGCTCGCCAGCAGAAGGAGGCCGGGCGCCCGTCAGGTTGGCTCGGCTGGCCGCTGGTGGCCACTTCGCACACCTGGGAGAACGGCAAGAACCAGCAGTCCCACCAGGACACCACGTTCTGCGAAGCGTTGCTGGGCGAGATGAGCGACATGGTGCGGGTGGTCTTTCCGGCTGACCACAACAGTCACCTGGCCTTGCTGCCGGACATCTACCGCAGTCGTGGGCAACTGGCCTGCATCGTGGCGCCCAAGCGTGATCGTCCAGCCGTATTCAACCAGGCTCAGGCAGAGCAGCTGGCCCGCGATGGGGCGATCCTGATGGACGAACACCCCGGCGCCGAGCCAGTGCTGCTGATCGCCAACGGCAGTTATCAGTTGGCCGAGATGCGCCGCGCCGCGTTGCGCCTGGAGGAGGCTGGCTATCCGTACCGTCTGGTCTATCTGCAGGAGCCGGGACGCTTCCGTGCGCCGCGCGACAACTGGGAATTACAGGCCCTGGCGGACGAATCCGTCGCCATGCGGCTGTTCCCCGATCATTACCAGCGGCGCGTGCTGCTCACCCACATGCGCCCGGAAGTGGCGCGCGGGCACCTCTGGCCGATCCTGCCGGATGCGCTGAAGACAGCCGTGCTGGGGTATCGCAACCAGGGCGGGACGCTGGACGAGGCGGGCATGCTGTTCGCCAACCGTTGCAGTTGGGCCCATGTGCTGGCGGCCTGTGCGCGGCTACTGGACATACCGCGCAGCGCCTTGCTCGCGCCGGACGAAGCGGCGGCGGTGGCCGGCAAGGAAAGCCCTGTCGCGCTGCGTTGACGCGCGCCCGCGCAACCGCCACAGGCAGTTGCGCGGGGTTCAGCGCTTGAGCGGTTTGATCAGGCCGTCGAGGCCGTCGATCTTCAGTTCCAGGGTCAGCTGCATCAGCCGACCCAGCTCACCGGGCGGGAACTGGCCCTTCTTGTAGAACCACAGCAGATACTCGTCCGGCAGGTCCACCAGCATACGGCCCTGGTACTTGCCGAAGGGCATCGGCGTGCGCGCGATCTTCAGCAACTGTTCCTTGTCGAGCATCGCCGCGGCTTACTTCTGCAGCTTGATCTTGCAGCTGCCGGCGTCGAAGCGCTCGGTGGCGACCGGGGCGTTGGTCTTGTACTCGGTGAAGCTGTAAGTGAGGATCGCCCCCTTGGCCAGCAACTGGCGGTAGGCAGTGTTGCTGCAGACGCTGTCGCCCAGCTGGCTGCGCACGCTGTCGGGGTTGTCGCGCATGCGCTCTGCATGGCTGGCGCGCACGCTCAGGTGGTTGATCAGCTGCGGACCTTCGACGGTGTAGCCCTGGTCAAGGATGTCCTCGTTGATGGCGCGCGGAGTGCCTTCGCTGCTTTCCTTGGCGACCTTTTCCAGGGTCTGGGTCAGTTCGAAGTCCTTCTTCGACGCGGCGTGCGCGACGGGAAGAACGAGGCAGAGGGCGAGGGCGGTGAGGCGCAGCATGGGCATCTCCTGACAATGGTGCCGATTCGACCATGGCGAACCTTCCGGGTTCGCTGGTCATTCAAGCCGCCTATTGTCCCTTAAAACAGCCCCCGTGCCGAGAAACTGTTACCTCAGGCCCCAGTCCACGCCGCCGGGCGGCCAGCCCCGTCAAAGGATGGGGGAAGGATCGCGCAACACACCGGTCACACACTCTGCCCTCCAAGCGGGAGGGTCGACCATCGGGAGGTCCAGCCGCCGCGCAAGGCGGTGCCACTTTCATGCTGCTTCTGCGGTAGGGCGGACTCTTGTCGATGCGTCGGGCGAATCATCCCATCGCAGGAGAAGAACAATGACAAGAGTATTGCGCCCCTGGCCGCTAGCCCTGGGCTCCTGGTGCCTGATCGCGGTTCCCGCGGAGCAGGCCGAGGCGTCCGGCTATCACTTCGGTTCACAGTCGGTGTCCGCCCAGGGCACCGCCCATGCCAACGGCGCCGAAGCGGCCGACGCCTCGACCATCTTCTACAACCCCGCCGGCATGGCTCGTCTGCCTGGCAACCAGGTCACCGGCGGCCTGACCATCCTGCTGCCCAAGGGCGAGTACGATGACGACGGCTCCACCGACGTGTTCGGCAACCGCACCGGGGAGGGGGACGGCGATGCGGGATCCTACCTGCCCGACGCAGCCGCCGCGCCGAACTTCTACTTCTCCCACCAGGTGAACGACACCATCAACATCGGCCTGGGTATCTTCACGCCCTACGGTGCCAAGCTCGATTACGAGAAGGACTGGAGCGGCCGCTATGGCATCCAGTCGGCCTCGTTGGAAACCGTCACCTTCAATCCGAGCATTTCCTTCCGCATCAACGAGCACCACAGCGTCGGCTTCGGCGTCTCGGCCCAGTACATCCGCTCCATCCAGCGCGGTGCGGCCGACGTGAAGGGTGCCTCGCGACAACTGGCCGGGCAGTTCGTCAAGGAGAACCAGGACGTCACCGAGCTGGCTGCGTCACCGCTGGGGCAGGCGGTGATCCCTCTGGTCTATGGCGTGCAGGTTCCGGAGGAAGTGACCCGCTGTAATGGCCAGAACGGTGACGCCTTCGTCGACTGCGTGGCGAAGAACTTCTCGGACAACGTCCAGGGCGACGGCTACTTCCGCGTCAAGGGCGACGACTGGGGCTACGGCTGGAACTTCGGTTACCTGTGGGAGCCCACCGAGCGCACCCGCTTCGGCATTGCCTACCGCTCGCGGATCAAGCACGAGCTGGAGGGCCGCACCAAGTGGAGCTTCTCCGACGTGCAAGGCACGGTGCCGTCGCCTGACACCGACCTCAGTGGCGGCCTGGACCTGGGCATCATCGAGCTGCCGCCCAAGGATGCCATCCAGCAGCTCTTCGACCCGGACCAATGGGTCAACCCCGGCAATTTCGCCGCCACCCGGTTGCATCCCAACTCCAAGGCCAAGGTGACCATCGACACGCCCGAGTCCCTGTCCCTCAACGGCTTTCACCAGCTCAACGACAAGGTCGCGCTGATGGCCGACGTGACCTGGACACGCCATTCGCGGCTGGACAGCGTCGATATCGGCATCGACCAGGTCGAGGGATATCCGTACTTCAACGGCGTCACCGAAGGCGACCTGAAGGTGAAGCAGGACTGGAAGAACACCTACAAGGTCTCCCTGGGGATGAACTACCAGTACAACGACGACCTGCTGCTGCGCACCGGCATCGCCTACGACAAGACCCCGGTCAATGGCGACGGACTGCGCCACCCGGCGTTCCCCGACGCCAACCGCAAATGGCTGTCCTTCGGCGCCAACTACCACTTCACCAAGGACACCTCGGTAGACCTGGCCTACAGCTTCGTGAAGTTCGACAGCGGCAAGATGGACTACAGCGACGGTTGCTCACCGGCCGGCTGGGCGCCGGGTAGTGGCGGGCTGTACGTCGACAGCGGCGTGCGCTGCACCGGCAACGGTGGCAACTACAAGGGGGAATACAAGCAAGAGATCCATTTCATCGGCCTGGCACTCAACCACAGCTTCTGAAGGCCACCTTGCCTCCGGGCATCTTGCTCCGAGGTCCACTGGGCCGTCCGCACGGAGGTGGGCGGCGGCTCTGGTACACTTGGCCGTCCGCAATTGTCGTCCCCTTCGAGCCTTCGATGTTCTGTCCGATTTCCCGCACCCCGGTGGCTGCTGCATGAGCCACGCCGTCGCCCGCCTGCGCGAAGCGCGCCTGGCCCGCTGCCTCAAGCCGTTCTACGCCCGCGGCTCGCGCTCACCGCGCTGTCCGGGTTGCCGCCTGCGGCCGAACTACTGCATGTGCGGCCTGCGTCCGCAGGTCGAGTCCAACTCGGCGATGTGCCTGGTGATGTTCGACACCGAACCGCTCAAGCCCAGCAATACCGGCTGGCTGATTGCCGAGACGGTGCCCGAGACCTGGGCGTTCGGCTGGTCGCGCATCGAGGTCGACCCGGCGCTGCTGGCGTTGCTCGACGACCCCCAGTGGCAGCCCTACGTGGTGTTCCCGGGGGAGTTCGTTCAGCCCGAGCGTGTGGTGACGGCGGTGGAGCCGCAGGACGGCAAGCGCCCGCTGTTCATCCTGCTCGACGCGACCTGGAACGAAGCGCGCAAGATGTTCCGCAAGAGCCCTTACCTGGATCGCTTCCCGGTACTGAGCATCACCCCCGATGCCCTGTCGCGCTACCGACTGCGGCGTTCCAAGTTCGATGAGCACCTGTGCACCGCCGAGGTTGCGGCGCTCTGCCTGGGGTTGGCCGGCGATCGTCGCGCCGGCGATGCGCTGGATGCCTATCTGGACGTGTTCAGCGAGCGCTACCTGGGCTCCAAGCGCCAGCAACCGCTGGACGAGCAGAGCCCGGCGCATCAGGCGTTGATGCCGTTTACCCAGCGATAAGCTGATTCACTGCGGCGCCCCTGCTAGCGCGGGCTTCGTCCGCGGATCGCGGGCATGGTCCTCGCCAGCAGGGGATTCCAAGCGTCAGGCTGCCGTCGCCTCGGCCTTTTTCGGCCACAACTGCGCCACCAGCATGCCGGCGAGCATCAGCGCGCAGCCGAAGTAGCCGCGTACATGCAGGGTTTCGTTGAGGAACAGCGCACCGGCGATGGCGGCGAACACGGCTTCCAGCGAGAGGATGATCGCCGCATGGGAGGCGATGGCGTGTTTCTGCGCAATGACCTGCAGGGTGAAACCGGTGGCGACGCCGAACAGGCCGCCGTAGATCAGCGCGGGGCCGGCCTGGATGATGGCGTCGAGGTGGATCTCCTCGAACACCAGCGCCAGGATCATGCTGACCACCGCGCAGGTGGCGAACTGCAGGAAGGCCAGGCGGATCGGGTCGTAGCGGCTGGCGAACAGGCCCACCAGCAGCACGTGGCCGCCCCAGACGAAGGCGCCGGTCAGCTGCAGCCAGTCACCGGAGGCGACGTGGAAGTCCGGGCCGATGCTGAGCATGGCCATGCCGATCACGGCCAGGGCGGCGCCCAGCCAGGTGCCCATGCCGGCGCGATGGCCGATCAGCAGGCCGAGCAGCGGCACGATGATCACGTACAGGCCGGTGATGAAGCCGGAGTTGGTCACGCTGGTGAACATCAGGCCGACCTGTTGCAGGTTGATCCCAACGGTCAGCGCAGTGCCGATGGCCAGGCCCGCCAGCAGCAGGCCGCGGTTGAACGGCTGGGCGCCGCGCTTGCTCGACCAAGCCAGCAGCGGCAGCAGTGCCACCGCGCCGAGGGTGAAGCGCAGGCCGGTATAGAGGAAGGGACCGATGGCATCCATCCCGAGCCGTTGCGCGACGAAGGAGACCCCCCAGATCATCGCGGTGAACAGCATCAGGAAATCGGCGCGCAGCGCATGGCTTTTCATCTTGTTCTCGTAACGGGCAGGAAAAAAAGCGGAACTCTGCCGTAACGCCCGGCCTTTGGAAAGGGGCGGGGCATGTCGGCGGGCACAGTGGCAGGGGCTTTCGGGTCATGGTGCAAGTACTGAGGGGGACGCATTCACGGCGGACACCGGGGGTGGTCTTTGCGTACAATGTGACAAGTAGTGCTCTATCCGTGCTCCGACCTTTCCTGCGCAAGTCTGGCTGTTATCCACGGCGGGACTTCGGCGCGGCCTTCAAGGAAAATTCATGGCTTCCTACGAGATCCTGATCGCTGACGATCACCCGCTGTTCCGCAGTGCCCTGCATCAGGCTCTGACCCTTGGTCTTGGCCCCGAGGCGCGGCTGTCGGAGGCGGCGAGTATCGCGGAGCTGGAGACGCGCCTGAACGAGAAGGCCGACTGGGACCTCGTGCTGCTGGACCTGAACATGCCCGGTGCCTACGGCTTCTCCGGCCTGGTGCTGCTGCGCGGCCAGTACCCGCAGATTCCGGTGGTGATGGTCTCGGCCCAGGAAGACGCCGCCGTGGTGCAGCGCTCCCGCGAGTTCGGCGCCAGTGGTTTCATTCCCAAGTCCAGCGAACTGAGCGTGCTGCAGCAGGCCGTGCGTGCGGTGCTCGACGGCGATGTCTGGTGGCCGCCGCAGGTGGACGCCGTGACCGAGATGAGCGACGACGTCCGCGCCGCCAGCGCCGGTCTTGCCAGTCTGACGCCGCAGCAGTTCCGCGTGCTGACGATGGTCTGCGAAGGCCTGCTGAACAAGCAGATCGCTTTTGAACTGAGCGTCTCCGAAGCCACGGTGAAGGCCCACGTCACGGCGATCTTCCGCAAGCTGAACGTACGCACCCGCACCCAGGCAGCATTGCTGCTGGCGCAGATGGAATCGGTGCCGGGGGCCTGAGGGCCCTCACATTCAGGCCCCGGGGCCGTCACATTCTGTAATGGCCTTGACCCCTTTTTGACGATCGCTGGTATAGAGTGCCGCGACCTTTGCCTGTGAGAACCACACGTGTCCGCTTCCCCCTTCAAGGGCCAGACCGGCCTGAAACGCATCTTCAATGCCGCTGGCTATTCCCTGGCCGGTTTCGCTGCCGCCTTCAAGGGTGAAGCGGCGTTCCGTCAGTTGGTGCTGATCAACGTCATCCTGATCCCGCTGTCGTTCTTCTGCGACGTGAGCCGTGGCGAGCGTGCGCTGATGATCGCCGTGTGCCTGCTGGCGCTGATCGTCGAGCTGCTCAACTCCGCCATCGAGGCGGTGGTGGACCGGGTTTCCCTGGAACGCCACCCGCTGTCGAAGAACGCCAAGGACATGGGCAGCGCCGCCCAGTTCGTGGCGCTGACCATCATTACCGTGACCTGGGCGGGCATCCTGCTGGGCTAACGCGCTCACCTGTAGGAGCGCCCCATGGGCGCGGTCGCGGGCATGGCCCGCTCCTACAAGGGAAGTCCTGTTCAGGGAATCATCGGCAGGACGATATCGTCGCTGCGCGTCACCCCGGCGGTTTCGCTGCGGCACAGATCCAGGAACTCGCGCATGGTCGCGGTCTGGTACTTCTGCCGGTGCCAGATGAAGTAGAACTGCCGGCGCAGGTCCAGGTCCGGAGTCTCCACCGGCACCAGGCTGCCACGGCGGAAAGCGTCGCGCAGGGCCAGGCGCGAGATGCAGCCGATCCCCAGCCCCGACTCCACCGCGCGCTTGATGGCCTCGGTGTGCTCCAGCTCCAGTCGCACGTTCAACGGCTCCACGTGATGGCGCATGGCCTGGTCGAAGGTCAGGCGCGTACCCGAGCCCTGTTCCCGCAGGATCCACGCCTCCTCGGTCAGTCGCTCCAGGCTCGCGCGGCCGTCTCGGGCCAGCGCGTGCTGGGGTGCGCAGAACACCACCAGTTCGTCTTCCATCCACGGCTGCACCTCGATGTCCGGATGCTGGCAGTCGCCCTCGATCAGGCCCAGGTCCAGTTCGTAGTGAGCCACGCGCTGCACCACATGGGCGGTGTTGTGCACGTGCAGGCGCACCCGGCAGTCGGGCTGGCGCTGCATGAAGGTGCCGATCAGCAGGGTCGCCAGGTAGTTGCCGATGGTCAGGGTGGCACCCAGGTCGAGCGAGCCGAACGCACTCTTGCCGTTGAGCATGTTCTCGATCTCGCTGCCGCGGTCGAGCAGGGCCACTGCCTGGGGCAGCAGCTGGCGGCCGAGGGCATTGAGGGTCAGGCGCTTGCCGGAGCGGTCGAACAGCTTGCAGTCGAACTGTCGCTCCAGCTCGCCCAGCGAGGTGCTGGTGGCCGACTGCGACATGGACAGGGCTTCGGCGGCGCGGGAGACGCTTTCCTGCTGGGCGACGGCGACGAAAACTTCGAGCTGGCGCAGGGTGAACTTCATTCTGTGGGGCTCCGGAGAAGGCTGCGCGACATTTCGTCACCCCGGTGCAGGAAGCACCTGACGGTATCCTTTCGCGGCGACTGGGCGGCCTTATCTGCGTTTTGGATTAGCAATATCCAGATAATTTATTTTGCGGATATTGTCGCCGCCTATAAAATGTCGCGCAATTGCGCTACGTCCGGGATCTGCTGGGGTGCGCCACGTTTCTCCTAGGAGTCCTTGATGAGCAACCTGTACACCGAGCGCGTTCTCAGCGTGCACCACTGGAACGACACCCTCTTCAGCTTCAAGACCACCCGTAACCCGGGTCTGCGCTTCAAGACCGGTCAGTTCGTGATGATCGGCCTGGAAGTCAACGGTCGTCCGCTGATGCGCGCGTACAGCATCGCCAGCCCGAACTACGAAGAGCACCTGGAGTTCTTCAGCATCAAGGTACCGGACGGTCCGCTGACTTCGCGTCTGCAGCACCTGAAGGAAGGCGACGAGCTGATGGTCAGCCGCAAGCCTACCGGCACCCTGGTGCTGGACGACCTCAAGCCCGGCAAGCACCTCTACCTGCTGAGCACCGGCACCGGCATGGCGCCGTTCCTGTCGGTCATCCAGGACCCGGAAGTCTACGAGCGCTTCGAGAAGGTCATCCTGGTCCACGGCGTGCGCTGGGTCAGCGAGCTGGCCTACGCCGACTTCATCACCAAGGTCCTGCCGGAGCACGAGTACTTCGGCGACATGGTGAAAGAGAAGCTGATCTACTGCCCGCTGGTCACCCGTGAAGAGTTCCACAGCATGGGTCGCCAGACGGACCTGATGCGCAGCGGCAAGCTGTTCGCCGACATCGGCCTGCCGCCGATGAACCCGCAGGACGACCGCGCGATGATCTGCGGTAGCCCGAGCATGCTCGACGAGACCAGCGAAGTGCTGAACGGCTTCGGTCTGCAGATCTCTCCGCGTATGGGCGAGCCGGGCGACTACCTGATCGAGCGTGCCTTCGTAGAGAAGTAAGCCGAGCAGCAAGCAGCTTCGACGGTTCCCGTCACAAGAGCGCCGCGATTCCCCTGGAGTCGCGGCGTTTTTTATCGTGCGGTGTTTTGCAGCGGCGAGCCTCAGGCCAGGCGCTGCCCTGAAACCGCTGGGTGATACAGCGGCTGCACCTTGTTCCCCGCCGGGTCCAGCAGGTGGAAGCTGCGCGCGCCATC
>CBIGPF010000104.1:0-20867 GCA_966191535.1 uncultured Pseudomonas sp.
TCGACGTGATGGACAACCACTACGTGCCGAACCTGACCATCGGCCCGATGGTCTGTACGGCGCTGCGCAAATACGGCGTCACCGCGCCTATCGACGTACACCTGATGGTGTCCCCGGTGGACCGCATCATCGGCGACTTCATCGAGGCCGGTGCCACCTACATCACTTTCCACCCGGAAGCCTCGCAGCATATCGACCGCTCCCTGCAACTGATCAAGGACGGCGGCTGCAAGGCTGGCCTGGTGTTCAACCCGGCCACCTCGCTGGACGCGCTGAAATATGTGATGGACAAGATCGACATGGTCCTCCTGATGAGCGTGAACCCCGGCTTCGGCGGGCAGAAGTTCATCCCCGGTACCCTCGACAAGCTCCGCGAAGCCCGCGCGCTGATCGATGCCTCCGGCCGCGATATCCGCCTGGAGATCGACGGTGGGGTGAACGTGAAGAACATCCGCGAGATCGCCGCAGCAGGCGCCGACACCTTCGTCGCCGGTTCTGCCATCTTCAATGCACCGGACTACGCCGAGGTCATCCGCGCCATGCACGCTGAGCTGGCGCAGGCGCGCAAGTGATGAGTGCTGCACAGCTGCCGTTCGCCGGGCTGCCGCGTCTGGTGATGTTCGACCTGGACGGCACCCTGGTGGATTCGGTCCCCGATCTGGCTGCTGCGGTGGACGCGATGCTGCTGGCGCTCGGTCGCCAGCCGGCGGGTCTCGATGCCGTACGCCACTGGGTCGGCAACGGTGCGCGGGTGCTGGTGCGCCGCGCCCTCGCCAATGACATCGAGCACGATGGCGTCAGCGAGGAAGACACCGAACGCGCCCTCGAACTCTTCATGGACGCTTACGCCGACAGCCATGCGCTGACCGTGGTCTACCCCGGCGTGATCGAGACCCTGAAGTGGCTGAAGAAACGCGACGTCGAGCTGGCGTTGATCACCAACAAGCCCGAGCGCTTCGTCGGCCCGCTGCTGGACGAGATGAAGCTGGGCAAGTTCTTCCGCTGGATCATCGGCGGCGACACCCTGCCGCAGCAGAAGCCCGATCCGGCCGCACTGCTGTTCGTGATGAAGATGGCCGGCGTGTCGGCGGAGCAGGCGCTGTTCGTCGGTGACTCGCGCAACGACATTCTTGCTGCCAAGGCTGCCGGCGTACGCAGCGTCGGCCTGAGCTACGGCTACAACCACGGCCGCCCCATTGCTGAGGAAGCCCCGACGCTGGTGCTCGACGACCTGCGCCATCTGCTGCCTTGCTTCGACTCGGGCAAAGCGATAGTGTTGCCCGACTCCGCCTCAACTCCCGCTCAGCGAGACAGCACCGTGGAAACGGCTCCCCACACACTCTGGATGAAGGTCATCAAGGCCCTGGCCCGCTGGCGCTGGCGCGCCTGACATCCTTTGGCCGGTACGCCCGGCGCGTGTGTGCACCCAAGTCCGTTACTTCCTCATTCCACGAGGCTGATCATGACCCGCGAAGAATTCCAGCGCCTGGCCGCCGAAGGCTACAACCGCATTCCGCTGACCTGCGAAACCCTTGCCGACTTCGACACTCCGCTGTCGATCTACCTGAAGCTGGCCGACGGCCCGAACACCTACCTGCTCGAGTCCGTGCAGGGCGGCGAGAAGTGGGGGCGCTACTCGATCATCGGCCTCCCCAGCCGCACCGTGCTGCGCGTGTACGGTCACCAGGCGAGCATCAAGGTCGACGGCATCGAGACCGAAAGCTTCGAATGCGCCGACCCGCTGGCCTTCGTCGAGACGTTCAAGGAGCGCTACCGCGTGCCGACCATCGCCGGTCTGCCGCGCTTCAACGGTGGCCTGGTCGGTTACTTCGGCTATGACTGCGTGCGCTACGTCGAGCAGCGCCTGGCGCAGTGCCCGAATCCGGATCCGCTGAACAATCCCGACATCCTGCTGATGGTTTCGGACGCGGTCGTCGTGTTCGACAACCTCGCCGGCAAGATGCACGCGATCGTCCTCGCCGACCCGGTCCAGGCCGATGCCTACGACCAGGGCCTGGCCCAGCTGGAGGAGCTGCTGGAGCGCCTGCGCCAGCCGATCACCCCGCGCCGCGGCCTCGACTTCAGCGCGGTGAACGCCCCGGAGCCGCAGTTCCGCGCCAGCTTCACCCGTGAAGACTACGAACGCGCCGTCGGCACCATCAAGGAATACATCCTGGCCGGCGACTGCATGCAGGTCGTGCCGTCGCAGCGCATGTCCATCGACTTCAGCGCTGCGCCCATCGACCTGTACCGCGCGCTGCGCTGCTTCAACCCGACGCCCTACATGTACTTCTTCAACTTCGGCGACTTCCACGTCGTCGGCAGTTCGCCGGAGGTGCTGGTGCGCGTCGAGGACGGCGAGGTCACCGTGCGCCCCATCGCCGGCACCCGCCCGCGTGGCGCGACCGAGGAAGCCGACCGCGCGCTGGAAGAGGACCTGCTCTCCGACGCCAAGGAAATCGCCGAGCACCTGATGCTCATCGACCTGGGGCGCAACGACGTTGGTCGCGTGTCGCAGACCGGCAGCGTGAAGGTCACCGAGCAGATGGTGATCGAGCGCTACTCCAACGTCATGCACATCGTCTCCAACGTGAACGGCCAACTGAACGAGAAGCTCAGCGCGATGGACGCCCTGCGCGCGATCCTGCCGGCCGGCACCCTGTCCGGCGCGCCGAAGATCCGCGCGATGGAAATCATCGACGAACTGGAGCCGGTCAAGCGCGGCGTCTACGGCGGCGCCGTGGGCTACCTCGCGTGGAACGGCAACATGGACACCGCCATCGCCATTCGTACCGCGGTGATCAAGAACGGCGAGCTCCACGTTCAGGCCGGCGGCGGCATCGTTGCCGACTCGGTGCCGGCGGCGGAGTGGGAAGAAACCATCAACAAGCGCCGCGCGATGTTCCGCGCCGTGGCCCTGGCCGAACACACCGCCAAGGTGCATGGCCGCGACTGAGTTGTCGGTTCGATGAAAAGCCCCGCTTCGGCGGGGCTTTTTTATTGGGCTCAAAGTTGTCGGCTGGGGTGAGTGGAGAAGCCCTGCGCAGGGATATCAGCAGCGTCGGCCCTTCGTAGGAGCGAGCTTGCTCGCGAAGATTTAGCCGGTTTCTCCGTCGCCGAGCGGGTTCGCGAGCAAGCTCGCTCCTACAGGGATACCACCTGCAGGCTCGCCTTGCGCCGGGCCAGCGCGGCATCGGCCTGCTGCGAGCGCTCCTCCACATAGGCCGCCAGGTGATCCACCGCGACGTACTGCATCGCCTTGTGGCTGTCATCCAGCGTGGTCACCGGCAGGGCGATCCGTCCGCAGGACAGCGCCTTGCTGAAATTCTCCCGGTTCAGGTTGCGGAACCAGCGCTCGCGCACCTGGTCCAGCGGCACCAGGACATCCCCGAAGATCTGATAGACCAGGCTCACGGTTTCCGGGCGCGGGGCGTGGCGGACTTCTGCGGTCGGCTGCATGGGACTCTCCTGTTCCGATGGTGGTGGCGACAGGATTAAATATAGCAAAAGTTGTATTTCTCTTCAATCGGCGCGCAAGAAAAACCCCGCCGAAGCGGGGCTTGTTCATTCGCGACGGCGTCAGCGCACCAGGGTCGGCGCCCGGCGATGGCGGACCGTGGACCACCAGAAGACCCAGCCGATCATGCGGATCTGCCCACTGTCGAACTGCTCCGGCGGGTACTCCTCGTCGGGGTATTCGTCACGGTTGAAGCTGCGCAGGCGGATGCCCCCACCCGGCAGGCGATAGACGAACTTCACCCGCAGCATGCCCTCGTGTTCCAGGGCGTAGATCTCGCCGTCTGTGATGTGCGTGGTGGCCGTGTCGATGCCGATGGTGGAGCCATCCATGATCAGCGGCTCCATGCTGTTGCCAGTGAGCTGGGCGCAAATCGCCGCCGCCGGATCGACTCCCGCCGCGCGCAGCGTGGCGTACGAGAAACGCAGCTTGCGCCCCTCTATCTCGCGCACCGCAGTGCGGCCGGCACCGGCTGCCAGTTCCACTTCCTTGTACAGGCGTAGTTCCACTTCGTCCTCGTCCAGCGGCGTGTCGCTATCCCATGGGTGCAGCGGTTCCAGACGCAACGGGCTGCCGTCGGCAGGGCGCGGCGCGGGTGCGCTGGTGCCCGGTGTCGGCGTGCCTTCGCCGGTGGCCAGCCAGGTCGGCGAGACCCCCAGCGCGCTGGCGATCTCGATCAGCTTGCGCGTGCTCTGCGCCTTGCCCGAGGTCAGCTTGTGGATGGTGTTCTGCGAAACCCCGGCGGCTTCGGCCAGGGTTTCCTGCTTGAGGTTGCGCGAGGCCATCGCCTGTTTCAGGCGGTCGGCCAGCGTCGATGAGGGAGTCTTGTCCATGGCGGCACTCTACCTCCTGGGTTGTAGCGTGTAAATAGCTTTGGTGTTGACTTGATATAGCTATGGTTGTAATCATAAAAGCCAGCAGCCCATCGGACAGACGAAGTCCGATTGGCTGATGGGAAGCGAACGGCTTCCCCCTCACCGCGGCAAGGACGCCGTGGGTTGCCTGCAGACCGTAACGAGCGGGGCAGGCTGGAGGACGCGGGTGGGCCAGGGAGGTGCCACCTGCGTGCCGGAAAGGGATGCCGCCCGATGAGTCGGCGCCCGCGACCACCAGTTCGCGACTGACCACCCCAGGCGGCCGAAGGCTCGGCGACCACGGAGGGCACGTCGCCAGGAGGACCTTCATGAACCAGTACCTGAACTGCGAGATACCGCCCGAATCCACCGCCGATGTGGAGGTGCGACGTGGCTGATATCGCCGACTACGCCAACGACCTGATGCTGGAGCGCATCGAGGACATGCTGCACAGCCGCCGTTCCTCGGCGGCCATCAGCTCCGCCGAGTTCTGCGAAGACTGCGGCGATGACATCCCGCCGGCGCGCCGCCTGGCCGCGCCGGGTTGCACTCGCTGCATCGACTGCCAGGCCCTGGATGAACTGGAGCGTCGGCACTGAGCCGCGCCGGAGGAACGCCGTGATCAAACCCATCGATGAAATGCTCAAGCTCTGGGCCGAGGAGATGCACAACCCGGGCAGCGCCGGCGGCGGTTATGCCGGCGGCAACCTGCTGGCGATGATGATGGCCAACAAGGGCGAGATGATTCGCGGCACACGGGGTAGCAAGGTGATCCTCGATCGCGTCGCGGAGCTGGACCTGATCATCAACCACCTGCCCGACGAGCAGAAGGACGTGGTCACCGAGCACTATCTCAACCGTGACAGTGAGGCCTCGCAGAAGTACCGGCACTGCCGCTGCAGCCGCAACACCTTCTACCTGCGCCTGCACGTGGCGCACCAGAGTATCCAGTCGCGGTTGATGCGCCGCGCTGCCTGAGCCTATCCCGTCTTCCTGCGAAGCCCGGCCCTGTGCCGGGCTTCGTGCTTTCCGCGGGTGCCCCTGAGCTATGCTCGTGGCCCATGACGACACCTCTTCTGATTCGCCGCGCCGAACCCACCGACGCCGATGCCATCCTGCGCATTCTCGGCGAAACCTACGAAACCACCTGGAAGCCTGAGCTCAGCGCCGACGCCATCGTGCGCTTCGAGTCGTCTGCGCATACCGCTGACTATGTGCGCGAGCGGTTGCCGTTCTTTCACCTCGCCTGCATCGACGGCGAGGTCGTCGGTTTGCTCGACTGGCGCGACGATTTCATCGATGCCCTGCATGTTTCTCCCCGACGTCAACGCTTGGGGATCGGTGCGGCGCTGCTGCGGCACGGCGAAACCGCCATCGCCGGAGCGGGCCATGCACGCATTCGCCTGGAGACCGACACCTTCAATCATCAGGCCCGCGTCTTTTATGGCAAACATGGCTATGCGGAGGTCGACTTCTACCCGGACGAGGAGTGGCAAAGTGGTTTCACCACGGTACTGATGAGCAAGTCTCTCTGAAATTTCCGAAGGTGGATTTCGGCGTTTCGACAGCACATTGCAGTGCGTCATTGGCCTATTGCAGTGCATTCCCCGAGAAGCCTTGTTCCGGTGGGAATCGGGGGGTAAAAAGTAGTCATTCTTGTAAAGGTGCGTCCCCAGGGAGCACAACGCGAAACACCGAAAAGCCCGGCCACTGAGCCGGGCTTTTTCATGCCCGCGTTTTCTGATCCGCCGTTTGTGGCGGGTAGCCGGCGAGCACGCCGGCAGTCATCCCCGGTCGGCTGATAGCCGCCGGTTTCGCCCGTTCGCGGGCGTCTTTATCCAAGGTGAGCCAATGGGCAACGAACCTCAGACCCTGGCCGACGTGCCGTTGTGGGGGCTGATCCTGCTCGCCGTCGCGGGCGGCATCAGCGGTGAAATGTGGCGCGCCGACAAGGCGGGCCTGGGTGGCTGGCGGTTGCTGCGGCGACTGGCGCTGCGCTCCGGTGCCTCGATTGTCTGCGGCATGGCGGTGATGTTCCTGGCCATGGCCTGCGGTTCGTCGCTGACCCTGGCCGCTGCCATCGGCAGCCTGACGGCGGCGGCCGGCGCGGAGATTGCCGTCGGTCTTTATGAACGCTGGGCGGCGAAGCGCCTGGGTGTCTGCGAGTTGCCGCCGGGTGAGCGCGGACAAGAGTGAAGCTGCAAGGAGACGACATGTCCGAACAACCTTTGACCCTGGCGCTGCTGCTCGATGCTGTCGAGCAGACGCTGAGCGCTCGCTTGACCGAGATCGGCACCTTTCTTCGTGGCCCGCTGAAGCAGGTCCCGGCGGCGCTCCCGGCGCTGGCGCTGGAGTACGCCGGGATGCTGCCGGGGCAGGATCCCGGCAATGGCCAGACGGCGCTGGTCTGCCGACTGCAGGCGCGTCTGCTGGTGACGCGCGAGGATGCCGAAGCCGAGGCGCTCGCGGTGCGCAATGTCGCCGCACTGGCGGTCCTGCTGCGCGCGCAGAACTGGGAGCTGGAGCTGGAGCCGGTGAGCTTCATCCAGGCGCAGCCGGAGCTCGACAACCCGGCGCTCGCGACCTGCCGCGTGTGGCAGGTCGAATGGCAACAGCCGGTACTGCTGGGTGAAACCGAGTGGCCCTGGGAAGACCAGCCGCCGGGCAGTCTGATGCTGGGCTTCGACCCGCAGACCGGCCCTGGCCACGAGGACGACTACATCGATCCAGGAGCTCTGCAATGAACCAGGACTACGTGAGCGCCGAGCACGACCGTATGCTCGCTGCACTGGTCATGCCCTGCGAAGTGGTGGCGGTGGACCTGGCGGCGGCCCGGGTGCGCGTGCGCTCTGGCGAGTGGACCAGCGCCTGGGTGCGCTGGCACGCACAGGCCGCCGGCACTGCTCGGCACTGGCGCGCGCCGAGCCTGGGCGAGCAGGGCGTATTGCTCAGCCCGTCCGGCATGGCGGCGATGGGCACTTTCGTGCCGGGGTTGTTCGGTGCCGCTTCGGCGCCGCCGAACAACCGTGGTGAAGTCGAGAGCTGGCATTTTCCCGATGGCGCCGTGCTCAGCTACGACTGGCAGGCGCATCGCTACGAGCTGCAGATGCCGGCCGGCACCGCCACGGTGAAGGTCGGCGCTACGCAGGTGGTGATCGATCCCGGTACGGTGAACGTCACGGCCGCCAGCATCCAGTTGACCGGCCCGGTGAGCATCAAGGGCGCGCTGACGGTGAACGGCAACATCACCAGCACCGGCTCGGTCATGGACACCGCCGGCAACAGTAACCACCACACCCATTGAAGTCGCTTCGACTTCCAACCCGGGCCCGCCACGTGCGGGCCTCTGCATTTCTGGAGACCTGCCATGGGCAACTTTTCCCGTGCGCGCCCTGAGCGACGGAGGGCGCGGCCATGATCGGCATGGATCGACGCACCGGCCAGCCGCTGAGCGCGCTGGCGCACCTGAAGCAATCCATCGAGGACATCCTCACCACCCCGCTGGGCAGTCGGCGAATGCGCCCCGAGTACGGCAGTCGCCTGCGGCGCATGGTCGACCTGCCGGTGACCGAAGGCTGGAAGGGCGCGGTGCAGGCCGAAGTGGCCCGCGCCATCGGCCGCTGGGAACCGCGCCTGCGACTGAGTTCGGTGCAGGTAGTGGCAGTGGTCGCCGGCAACGTTTCGCTGCGCCTGCGCGGCGTCTACCTGGGCGATGAGATCGGACTGGAGGTGGCGGCATGAGCCTGATCGACCTGTCCCAGTTGCCGGCGCCGCAGGTGGTCGAGAGCCTCGACTACGAGACGCTCTACGAAGAGCTGCTGGTGGACTTTCGCAGCGCCATGGGCGAAGGCTGGACGGCTGCGGTGGAGTCCGATCCGGTGGTCAAGCTGCTGGAGCTGGCGGCCTACCGCGAGCTGCTGTTGCGTGCGCGGATCAACGATGCTGCCCGTGCGGTGATGCTCGGCTATGCGACCCAGGGCGACCTCGACCAACTGGCCGCCGGCTACAACGTCAAGCGCCTGGTGATCCAGGAAGCGGACGCCACGACCTCGCCGCCGACACCGGCCGTGCTGGAGGGCGACGACTCGCTGCGCAACCGCACTCAACTCGCCTTCGATCAGCTGTCCGTGGCCGGCCCGCGCAATGCCTACGTGGCCTTCGCTCTCGGTGCTGACGGGCGCATCGCCGATGTCTCGGCGATCAGCCCGCAGCCGTGCGAGGCACTGGTCAGCGTGCTGTCCTCCGAAGGCAATGGCGCAGCGTCGGCGGACTTGCTGGACGCCGTGCGCAAGGCGCTGAACGACGAAGACGTGCGCCCGGTGGGCGACCGCCTCACCGTGCAGTCTGCGGCCATCGTGCCGTACCAGGTCGATGCGCTGCTCTACATCTACCCCGGCCCGGAAGCCGAGCTGATCCAGCAGGCCGCCGAGGCTTCGCTGCAGAGCTATATCGCGACCCAGCGTCGTATCGGCCGCGACATCCGCCGCAGCGCACTGTTTGCCGCGCTGCATGTGGAAGGCGTGCAGCGCGTCGAGCTGGCCAAGCCGGCAGCGGATGTGGTGCTCGACGCGACCCAGGCGGCGTACTGCAGCGGCTACCAGATCCGCGTGGGTGGCTCCGATGAGTAGCCGCCTGCTGCCGATCAACGCGACGCCGCTGGAGCGCGTGCTGGCGGACGTGCAGGTCGCCGATCTGCCGGTGCCGCTGCGCGAACTGATGGACCCGCAACGTTGCCCGGTGGCGTTGCTGCCGTATCTGGCCTGGGCCTGGTCGGTGGACCGCTGGGACCCGACCTGGAATGAGACGGTGAAGCGCAAGGCGGTGGCCGCTGCATTCCGCATTCACCAGCACAAGGGAACCATCGCCGCGCTGCGGCGGGTGATCGAGCCGTTGGGCTACCTGATCGAAATCATCGAGTGGTGGCAGGGCTCGCCGATGGGCGAACCGGGCACCTTCCGCCTGCGTATCGGCGTACTCGACAGCGGTATCAGCGAGGAAATGTACCAGGAGGTGGAGCGTCTCATCGAAGACGCCAAACCGCTCACGCGGCACCTCATCGGGCTGGATATCAGCCTGGAATCCCAGGGGCGGATCACCGTCGGCTCCGGGCAATACGACGGTGACATCGTCACCGTCTACCCCTACCTCCCGGACGTGATCGAAGCGATCGGCAGCCACGGCTTGCCGGGCCGGGAACACACCATCGATAGCTTGAGTGTCTACCCATGGCAGTAACCTACTACGCACTACTCACCACCATCGGTGCCGGCAAGCTGGCGAATGCCACCGCGCTGGGCACTACCCTGAAAATCACCCAGCTCGCTGTCGGCGATGGCGGCGGCAACGTGCCGACTCCCGACGCCAGCCGCACCCAGCTGGTCAACGAAGTCCGCCGCGCCCCGCTGAACCGCCTGAGCGTCGACCCGGCGAACAGCGCGCAGATCATCGCCGAACAGGTCATCCCCGAGGACGTGGGTGGCTGGTGGATCCGCGAGATGGGCCTGTACGACGAAGCTGGCGCGCTGATCGCCTACGCCAACTGCGCGCCGTCCTACAAACCGCAACTGGCCGAAGGCAGCGGCCGTACCCAGACCGTGCGCATCGTGCTGATCGTCAGCAATGCGGCGTCGGTGGAATTGAAGATCGATCCGAGCGTGGTGCTGGCGACGCGGGAGTATGTGGATAACTCCATTGTCACCGCGCTGAATCGGTTGGATTACAAGCAGTCCGTTCTGGCGGCGACCACAGCCAGCATCGCGCTGAGCGGGTTGCAGACGCTCGATGGTGTGACACTGGCGGCAGGTGATCGTGTGCTGGTGAAGAACCAGGTCAATGCCGTGGACAACGGGCTGTATGTCGTCGCCACCGGCGCCTGGAAGCGCGCGACCGATGCTGACGAAAACAGCGAAGTCACTCCGGGCCTGACCGTCACGGTGGAGAGCGGTACTGCGCAGGCGGACAGCGTCTGGCAGTTGGTGACCGATGGTGCGATTGTCCTGGGCACAACGGCGCTGTCGTTCCAGAACATTACCAATGGGTTGGCGAAGCTGGCATCGCCGGCGTTTTCCGGGACCCCGACGGCGCCTAATCCAACACAGGGCGACCTGTCCACCCGACTGGCGACAACCTCCTATGTTCGCAACCTTGTAGCTGGGCAGATGGTCAAGTCGGTTGCCGGGGGCGTCGATGTCACGCTGACGGCTGACGAAGTTGGTTACGGCATGCTGGTATTCACGGGAACGCTGACGGCGAACATGAACGTGATTGTCCCGAATGTGTACCGACAGTGGGTGGTGCATAACCGAACCAGCGGTGCGTTCAGTCTGACTATGAAGACTGCAGCAGGTAATGGTTGGGCCGTCACTCAGGGGCGGCAGCGCATGCTGGTCTGTAACACCGTGGATGTGTATTCGCCTGAGTTCGACTTTACGAACACTGTACTGACAGGAAGCCCGACGGCTCCAACTACGCAGCAGTTTGACAATGATACTTCGGTGGCAACTACTGCCTTCGTTCAACGGGCCATTGGAAATATGGCCTCTGTGCTGTATGTCAGCTCTGCAACAATTTTGACCGCTGCCGATACAGGTAAGTATGTGCTGGCGTCCGGGGGGGCTGGCTACAACCTCACGTTACCCGCCATTTCCTCAGTGGTAGAGGGCGCAACGTTACAGGTTGGTAGTAGCGTCGCGGGTCTTCTTGTTCTGCAAGTTCAGGGGGGCGACAAGATATATCCGCTCACCGGCGGGTTGATGACGTCCTTTGCGATGGGGCCGGGAGAGAACGTCTTCCTTATTAAATCTGGTGGCTCGTGGATTATCGGATCTGGTACTGCAAGTAACGCCATCTCAAACGGTTTCGGGGCTTCTCTGGCAGCCAACGGTTATCAACGGCTACCCAGCGGCTTAATCATGCAGTGGGGGATGCTTACAGCCACTCCTGCTGGGGTTACAGTGACGCTTCCTATCGCGTTTCCCACATCCGGTCTTTCGGCGACTGTTTCGGCCTGTAATGGTTCGGCTGCAAGCTGGATGATTTCTGGTGGTATCCCCACTCGAACGACTCTTACAGCTTGGTGCAGTTCCGGAAATGTTTCTTGCTCTTACATCGCTCTAGGCTATTGATGAATTGCCATGTGCCTAATGTCATGAGATTTATTTTCGGGCGGGAGGGTCAGGGCTGGATTTGCGTTTAATTTTGACACCTGGATTCAGTAATAGTCATCAGTGTTTCTAGTTGGTTGTACATTGCTTTACCGAATGGGGCATTGAGGGGTGTGAGCATTGCTGTCTCCTCTAACTCCTTGTCCGAGCCGGATTCAACTGCTGAAAAGAACTGTTCGTTCACTATGAGGTGGAAGACTTCTTCACCTCCATGCTGGGTGAACACTGGCCTTCCTCAATTAACTGTTGTTATTCCGCTCTCTGCGCATGCAGTCAGGGCAAACCACCCAACCGCCTCCCGGCGGTTTTTTTATGTCTGGAGAAAACCCTATGAGCTTCTTTCACGGCGTCACCGTGACCAATGTCGACGTCGGTGCGCGCACCATTGCGCTGCCGTCGTCCTCGATCATCGGCCTGGTGGATACCTTCACCCCCGAGGCCAAGCTGACCGCGCAGGCCGATGTGCCGGTGCTGCTCACCAGCCTGCGTGAAGCGGCTGCCGCGTTCGGTACTGCGTCGGCGATCTACAAGTCCTGCACCGCCATCTTCACCCAGTCCGCCGCGGTGGTGGTGGCGGTGGGCGTGGCGAAGATCGAGGATGCGGCGCAGCTGACTTCCGCGATCATCGGCACCGTCACCGAAGCCGGCCAGCGTACCGGCCTGCAGGCGCTGCTCGATGGCAAGTCGCGCTTCAACGCCCAGCCGCGCCTGCTGATCGCGCCGAAGCATTCGGCCACCCAGGCGGTGGCCACCGCCATGGGCGCGCTGGCCGAGAAGCTGCGCGCCATCGCCATTGTCGACGGCCCGAACACCACCGACGAGGCGGCCATCGCCTACGCCGGCGAGTTCGGCAGCAAGCGCATCTACCTGGTCGACCCGGGCGTGCAGTACTGGGATACCGCCAGCAGCGCCACCGTCGATGCGCCGGCGTCGGCCAACGCGGCCGCGCTGTTCGCCTGGACCGACAGCCAGTACGGCTTCTGGTCTTCGCCGTCGAACAAGGAACTGCTCGGCATCACCGGCACCGGCCGCCCCATCGAGTTCCTCGACGGCGACGAAACCTGCCGCGCCAACCTGCTCAACAACGCCAACATCACCACCATCATCCGTGACGACGGCTACCGCCTGTGGGGCAACCGCACTCTCTCCAGCGACGCCAAGTGGGCCTTCGTGACCCGCGTGCGGACCATGGACATGGTGATGGACGCGATCCTCGCCGGGCACAAGTGGGCGGTCGACCGCGGCATCACCAAGACCTATGTGAAGGACGTCACCGAGGGCCTGCAGGCCTTCATGCGCGACCTGAAGAACCAGGGCGCGGTGATCGACTTCGAGGTCTACGCCGACCCGGAACTCAACACTGCCAGCCAACTGGCCCAGGGCAAGGTGTACTGGAACATCCGCTTCACCGACGTACCGCCTGCCGAGAACCCCAACTTCCGCGTCGAGGTAACCGATCAGTGGCTCACCGAAGTCCTGGACGCAGCTTAAGGAGAACCCCAGATGATTCCGCAGATCCTTACCAACACCAACCTCTTCGTCGACGGCGTCAGCTTTGCCGGTGACGTGCCGTCCCTGACCCTGCCGACCCTCAAGGTGAAGACCCAGGAGTACCGTGCCGGCGGCATGGATGCCCCGGTCCTGCTCGATGTCGGCCTGGAGGCCATGGAGGCCAAGTTCACTACCAATGGCGCCCGTCGCGAGGCCATGAAGTTCTTCGGCCTGAGCGACCAGGGCTCCTTCAACGGGACCTTCCGCGGCTCCTTCAAGACCCAGAAGGGCGGCACCGTGCCGGTGGTTGCCACCGTCCGCGGCCTGCTCAAGGAGATCAACCCGGGCGACTGGAAGGCCGGCGACCTGGCCGCCTGAACCTACAGCGTGGCGGTCACCTACTACAAGCTGGAAGTGGAAGGCCGCGAGATGTTCGAGATCGACCCGGCCAACTCGGTGCGCAAGATCGACGGCGTCGACCAGCTCGCCGCCATGCGTAACGACCTGGGCGTCTGAGGAGAACCCTGATGCAAGACTCCGTCAAACAGCCCGCGTGGCTGAGCCTGTCCGATGACGCGGCAGTGGTGAAACTGTCCCGCCCGACCTCCTGCAACGGCGTCGAGATCGACGCCCTTACTCTGCGCGCGCCGACCGTGCGCGATATCCGCCTGGCCAGCAAGGTCGCCAGCGATGACGAGGAGCGCGAACTGCAACTGTTCGCCTCGCTGCTGCAGGTCAGCCGTCAGGACCTGGAGGGGCTGAAGCTCAGCGATTACCAGCGCCTGCAACACGCCTACTTTCGCCTGGTTCGAGAAGACGGCGATGAGCTTCGCGCTGATGCACCAGCTGGCGCGGCGACTGGCGACTGAGTCGGGCTTCACGGCCGGCGAGCTGGAACGCATGACCCTGAGCGACCTGCGTTGGTGGCTCGGGGACGAGGCGGGCTAGTTCGCCCTTGAGGAGCGCCGGGCGACCGGCGCTCCCTCTTGATCAGGAGACGAAGGTCGTCGAAGGGGCAGTGTCGTCAGAGGGCAAGTGAAATGGACACTAGTGAAAAACCGCAGGTACTGACGTCGGTTGTCGTTGGCCTGGGCAGTACGCTCGGGCGGGTGATAGCGGACTCCGCTACGCGCCTGGGCAATAGGGTTGGCTCGCTGGATGCGAGCCTGATGCTGCGCACCCTGGTGGATGGCATCGACGCGGTCCAGGACAACCAGGATATCCGCCATCGCGCCGCTGAACGCAACGCGGGGGAAACACGGCTGGCGCTGCGGCGGATCATCGAACTGCTGGCGCCGCGGCCGTTGGATATTCGTCTGCCGAAGATTGTCGTCAGCATGGCTGCGCAAGCGAATACTCCGGCGAACGATTGGCAGCGTCTGGAGACAGTGACCAAGCCGCTGCTCGAACTGAGCTCCGTCGGGGAGGTTCTACGCGCTTCGGCCAGCACGACACTGGCGTATCGCGGACGTCTGATGCAGGTCCGCGAGGCGGCGGGGCAACCCTATGATCCCGCAGCTGAAGCGGCTCTCGGTGATCGTGTAGTGGATGCCGGCCACGAGGCTGCGATGCCCCGCGACAAGGTGCTGGACCTGGCCCAGGCCCTGGTCGAACGCAAGGTGCCGCTGAACGATATGGTGGCGATGCTGCCGGTGGCAGCGAAGTTTGCCCAGGGCCAGGGCGTATCGGTCGAAACCACGGCGCAGCTGGTCAGCGCGTTTCAGCAGAAGGGCGATATCAAGAGCGCGGCCGAGCTTGAGCGTGCTCTGAGTACGGTGGCATGGCGGGGGCAGAAAGAGGTTCCATCGGTCGAGTCGCTCAGCCGCGATCTGCTCAATGGGCTGCAAGCGCTTCGTCCCGGCGATACGCAGAAGGTCGGGAGCCTGCTGCAAGCCCGGCAAGGGACGCCCGCTGCACCGCCGGATGTGCTGGATTCAGGCGTGGACAAGTACCGTGATTCTCCGCTCGGTGAGCTGGAAGCGACGGAGCAACTGATCTCTGGCGCGATGCTGAGGATTGGCGACACGCTGCTCAATCATCACAAGCTGCTGGCAGTTTCAGCAGCGGCAGTCGCCGGTGGACTCTTCGCGGCCAAGCCATTGCTGGGTGGCAAGTCGGATATCCAGAAAGTCTTCGTCACCAACTGGCCTTTATGGGGCTGTTGCGACCCGATTGGTGGCGGGTCGAAAAGTAAAGGCAAGGGAAAAGGGAGCGGCAAGAACGGCGGCAAGCCAAAGCCCGGTGGTGCGGGCCGGGGATCGCGCGGAGGGATTTTCCAGCGCGCCAGGTCCGCTCTGGGGCGAGCTGCTGGAGCAGCTTCTGGCGGGCTCGGCAGGGCTGCCCAATCCATACGCTCTTCGCGTGCCGGTCGCGCCTTTGGCGGCGTGTTGCGCCGTGGCGCGGGCATGGTGCGAAGCGTGGGTGCTTCTACAGTAGGAAGGGCGGTGGGCGGACTGGCACGTGGCGCTGGGGCGGGGCTGCGACGTCTGGGACCGGTCAACGCGGCGCTGGCGATTGCCGACGTCGCCTCGATCTACGCCAGTGACAAGTCGCCGGCGGAAAAGGCCATCGGCTACGGCAAGGTCGGTGGCTCCGCCATTGGCGCGGCAGCCGGTGCCGCCCTGGGCACGCTGATTCCGATCCCGGTGGTGGGCACGCTGGTCGGCGGCGCCATCGGCGCGACCGTGGGCGAGTGGATCGGTGGCAAGGCCGGGGCGCTGTTCGGGCCGTCGGAAGATGCTGCGAAATCGCCGCCAGTCGCTGCGCCACTCGCAGCTCCGGTAGCCACAACTACGGCCGCCAGCGGACCGCCCAACTGGACCTTTTCGCCGCAGGTCAGCATCAACGTGGCAGGCAACATCGTCAATCCGCAGCAATTGCTGGACGAGATGATCCCGGCCATGCGCCGGCTGATCGCCGAGGCCCAGCAGGAACGGCAGCGCAACGCATTGTTCGACACCGTCGTCGTCTAAGGAGGCCGCATGAGTTATCTGGAACTGTTCAATAACGGCCTCGGCATGATCGCCGGCGCCGCCACCGCTGCCCGACGCGATCTGGAGCAGGTCACCGCGCCGGTGGACAAGGCGATGCTGCACATCCGTAGTGGCGTCGCAGCGCTCGATGGCCTGCCGGGTGTCACGCCAGAGGCAGCGGCCAAGCTCAAGCGCGTGACCGATGGCATCGTTCGCGCCCAGGGCAAGCTGCAGGATGTAGTGAAGAAGGCCCAGGCCGAGCAGGAAAAGCTGCAGGAGAACCTCGACAAGACCAGGAAGGTCGCTGCCGAGGTGAACGAGCGAGTGAAGTTGCTGGGGGAGGAGATCAACAACGCAGGCCAGGCGGTGAACAAGGTGCTGGGCAAGATCGATCCGCGCCTCAAGGACATCCTGCCCAGCTCGGTGCTGGCGCCCAAGCTCGATCCGTCCGAGCAGATGTGCAAGGTGCCGCAGCATCTGCTGATCATGACGCCGCTCAAATCCACTGAGCAGACCTACTACTTCAACGTCGACACCACCGGCTTCCAGCGCCTGACCCGCAGCAGCAGTTATGCCTGGAAGGACCAGGCGCGGCTGGGCCGACGCAGTGCCCAGCAAAGCGTAGGCCTGGGGCCGGAAACGCTGACGCTCAATGGCGTGGTGATGCCGCTGTTCATCCGCGCCGGCGATACCTCGCAGCGGGTTGGCTGGAACCAGCCGCGCATGCTGCGGGATATCGCCCAGTTGCGCGAACCGGTGCATCTGGGCACCGGCCGTGGCGACGACCTGGGCAACTGGTGCCTGAGCAAGATCACCGAGACGCAGGAGGCACTGTTCGCCAACGGCGTGCCACGTCAGCAAACCCTCGACCTGGAGTTCATCCGCTATGGCGACGACGATAGTCAGAAGCTCTGACGGCGATCTGTTGGACCGGCTCTGCTTCCAGCGCTACGGACATCTCAACGGCTGCGTGGAGGCCGTGCTGGATGCCAACCCCGGGCTGGCGGACGAGCCACAACCACTGCGAGCCGGCGTGATCATTCGCCTGCCGGAGCTGGTCGTGCCGGCGGACCAGAGCGTGCGCTTGTGGGAGTGACCGCCGGCATTCGCTTCAGCAATCAGGCCCCGCTCAAGCGGGGCCTTTTCATTCAGGGTGGCCTATGAAACCTGTGTTTCGCATCAGCGCAGACGGTGCAGACATCACCCCGTTGGTCAGTGATCGGCTGATCGAACTGCAACTGACCGACAAGCCCGGCCTGGAGTCGGACACCTTCCAGATCACCATCGATGACCGCGACGGCGCGGTGACCCTGCCGCGCCGTGGAGCTGCACTGGAGGTCTTCCTGGGGTACGACGGGGCACCGCTCACCCGCATGGGCCGCTACGTGGTGGATACGCTGACCTACAGCGGCATGCCGGACAACCTGGTGATCAAGGGCAAGAGTGGCGACATGCGCGGCCAGGGCAAGGCGAGTCGCAGCGACAGCTGGGAGAGCGCGAGTCTGGCGACCATCGTTGCCGATATCGCCGCACGCAATGGTTGGCGCGCGGCGTGCAACGTCGAGACGCTGATCGAGCGCGTCGACCAGATCCGCGAATCGGATTTCAACTTCATCACGCGTTTGGCGCGGCAGTACGACTGCACGGCAAAAATGGCGAACAATAGTCTGCTGGTTCAACCGCGCCAGTCCGGCCGCAGCGCTAGTGGCCAGGTGTTGGAGATACCCGTGCTGGGGCGTGGGGATGTCAGTTCCTTCCGCTTCAGCCTGGATGACCGCAAGGTGGTGGCGGCGGTAAAGGTGCCTTATCGCGGCACCGATGGCGTGCAGATGCAGGTGCGCGTGGCCAACTCGGACGCTCCTTCCCAGGTAGCCGCGGAGCATTGCGACCGTCATCCGCAGCCGAATGAAGCAGCGGCCCGGCGCGTTGCTGCCGCCCGGCTGGCCGAGTTCAATCGCAACAGTGCCGCCGTGCAACTGGACATGCCCGGCCGCGCCGATCTGTTCGCCGAGCTGAGCATCGATCTGCACGGCTTCAAGGCTGGCCTCGATGGGCGCTATCTGATCGACTCGGTGACCCAGCACTACTCCGCCGGCGGCTGGATGACCACGGTGCAATGCAATGGTGGGGCACAGGGAAAGGGTAAGGCCGGGGAGGGCGGCTGACATGCTCATCGACGAATCTCGGCTCCTGCTGATCCTGCCCAACGCCCGCCCCGTCGCGGGCGTTTTTATTCCGGCGCTGGAGGCTGCCCTGCGTGACTTTGCCATCGACACGCCGGCGCGAATCGCCGCCTTTCTCGCGCAGGTCGGGCACGAGAGTGCGCACCTGACCCGCTGTGTGGAAAACCTGACTTACAGCGCCCAACGGCTGGCGATGGTCTGGCCACGGCGCTTTCGTAGCGCCGATGGTTCGCCCACGGCGCTGGCGCGGGAGGTCGCGTATCAGCCGGAGCGCATTGCCAACCTCGTATACGCGGGGCGCAACGGCAATGGCGACGAAGCCTCTGGCGATGGCTGGCGCTTTCGTGGTCGCGGCCTGCTGCAGGTGACCGGGCGGAGTAACTACCGCGCTGTCGGTGAAGGACTGGGGCAACCCTTTGTCGCCCGCCCGCAACTATTGGCCGAGCCGCGCTGGGCGTGCCGCTCCGCCGCCTGGTGGTGGCAGCGCAATGGGCTCAATAAACTGGCCGATGAGGGGCGCTTCGAGGACATCACCCGGCGCATAAATGGCGGGTTGAATGGCCAGGAAGAACGCGCACAACTCCGGCGCCGAGCACAGGAGGTGCTGGGATGAGTCGCTTCTGCCTGGCGCTGGGCCTGGCTGGCTTTCTGCTCGGCGGTTTCATCAGCGGCTGGCTGACGGCGCACTTCTACGGCGGGCAGCTGGAGAGCCTGCGCCTGGAACAGGCGCGTTGCAGCGACGCGGGCAAGACTCTGGAGTCGAGGTTGGCGCTGCAGAACTCCCAGGTCGAAGCGCTGGAGCAGGCTGGCCGTCAGCGCGCGGACGCCGCCGAACGTGCCCTGGCCCAGGCTCGGGAGCAGGCACAGAGCCACGAAGCCGCTGCCAGCCGTCTACTGCTTGAACGCAGCGATGGCGAAGAGTGCGCCGTGGTACGTCAGCTGATCGATCAGGAGTTGCTGCCATGAAGCAGCTGCTGGCCATTTCTGTCTTGTTCCTGGTGGGTTGTACCTCGACTCCCCCGGCGCCGGTGGAAGTGCGCATTCCTGTCCCAGTGCCGTGCCAGGCGCCGACTGTCGAAACCCCTCGATTCGCCACCGCCGACCTGCGCCGGGCGGATGATCTGCAAACCAAGGCACGGGCGCTGCTGGCCGAGCGGCAGCAGCACCTGGCCTACGAAACCCGCCTTCGCGCCGCCCTCGACGCGTGCCGCTGAACCTTCCTACCTTCGTCGGCAGGGGCGCCGTGCGTATTGCGCTGGCGCCCGGCCTTGGGCTACTGTTCGGCCATCGCTAGGCGAGACCGCAACTGTGATCCACAGCACCCGCATCATCACCTCCCTCCTCAAGGCATTCGCCCGTTGGCGCTGGCGCGCCTGATTCCTTCTTTCCCGGCATAGCGCCGGTCTCTTCTTACGCGTCCATTTCTCCCATCCGCTGGCATAATTGTCAGATTCGCGCAGCCCGCGAGGCCGCAACGGGTGTCGACGATGGCGCGATCCGAAAGCAGTGCAATCATGAGGTTCGAGCAGACATGCTGCTGATGATCGATAACTACGATTCCTTTACCTACAACCTGGTGCAGTACTTCGCCGAGTTGAAGGCCGACATCCACGTCATTCGCAATGACGAACTGAGCGTCGACGAGATCGCCGCGCTCAATCCCGAACGCATCGTCCTGTCCCCCGGCCCGTGCACGCCGAACGAGGCGGGCGTGTCCCTGGCCGTCATCGAGCGTTTCGCCGGCAAGCTGCCGCTGCTGGGCGTGTGCCTGGGCCACCAGTCCATCGGCCAGGCCTTCGGCGGCGACGTGGTGCGTGCTCGCCAGGTCATGCACGGCAAGGTCAGCCCGGTGTTCCACAAGGACCAGGGTGTCTTCGCTGGCCTGAACAATCCGCTGACCCAGACCCGCTACCACTCCCTGGTGGTGAAGCGCGAGACGCTGCCCGACTGCCTGGAGATCACCGCCTGGACGGCGCTGGAAGACGGTTCGGTCGACGAGATCATGGGCCTGCGCCACAAGACATTGAACGTCGAGGGCGTGCAGTTCCACCCCGAGTCGATCCTTTCCGAACAGGGCCACGAGATGCTGGCCAACTTCCTCAAGCAGACCGGTGGAGTGCGCGCATGAATATCAAGGAAGCCCTCAGCCGCGTGGTCAACCAGCTGGACCTGAGCACCGAGGAAATGCAGGACGTCATGCGCGAGATCATGACCGGCCAGTGCACCGATGCGCAGATCGGCGCCTTCCTCATGGGCATGCGCATGAAGAGCGAGACCATCGACGAGATCGTCGGCGCTGTCGCGGTGATGCGCGAGCTGGCCGACCAGGTCGAGCTGGATAGCCTCAAGCACGTGGTCGATGTGGTCGGCACCGGTGGCGATGGCGCGAATATCTTCAACGTGTCCTCGGCGGCGGCCTTCGTGGTCGCCGCGGCTGGCGGCAAGGTCGCCAAACACGGTAACCGCGCGGTCTCCGGCAAGAGCGGCAGCGCCGACCTGCTGGAAGCCGCCGGTATCTACCTGGACCTGAAACCGGTCCAGGTGAAGCGTTGCATCGAGACCGTGGGCGTCGGCTTCATGTTCGCCCAGGTCCACCACAAGGCCATGAAGCACGCCGCCGCGCCGCGCCGCGAACTGGGCCTGCGCACCCTGTTCAACATGCTCGGCCCGCTGACCAACCCGGCCG
>CBIGPF010000105.1:0-20798 GCA_966191535.1 uncultured Pseudomonas sp.
ACCTCAAGGGCAAGTACCGCGTCGACTACAGCAAGGACTGGCAGGGCTTCTGGTCCGGCATGCAGAACTCGATCTTCGGCGCCTTCCTCAGCCCGCTCTTCCCCTACGGCAACGCCGAGGAAGAGCATGGTGTGGCGACCCTGAACATGGTCAACCCCGACAGCTTCTCCACCGGCATCAAGCTGCGCCCCTTCGACAAGTGGCAGTTCAACTTCGACCTGAAATGGACCGACTACAGCGACTGGAACAAGCTGGAAATCGAGTTCGACAAGGAACTCGACCTGCTGCGTATCGCCAAGAACTTCGCGCCCAACGGCGCGACCGACCACAGCATCATCCTCGACCGTGGCTACCAGGACACCTGGAGCTATGCCATGGGCGTGCAGTACGACGTCAACGACCGTCTGCAGCTGCGTGCCGGCTACGAGTACCGGCCCTCGGCGATTCCCAAGGACAAGGCCGACGCCCTGGTGCCCATCGGCGACGCCGATCTCTACGGCCTGGGCCTGGGCTACCAGTGGGACAAGGACACGGTAATCGACCTGGGCTTCAACTACTTCGTCTCCAAGCAGAGCATCAAGGCGGGCAGCAGCTGCAACATCAACTGCACCGGCATCGACAACCTGGTCTACAACCCCTATGCCGGCCTCGATGTCAGCACCACGGTGAAGGCGTACGTCTTCGCCATGACCTACCGCACCACCTTCTGAGGGCATGGACATGCACAGGCTGACCCTCCTGATTTCGTGCTTCGCCGCCGTCGGCGCCTGCACCTCGGCGCAGGCCGCCAGTGGCCGCTATCTCTCGTGGATCGACGACAACGGCCAGGTGCACAACACCTTCGTCGACGCCAACTACGCCCAGCAGCAGCGCCAGGCGGACAAGCGCATCGACCAGAGCGACCGCGCACGGCTGATCGATGTCAGCGCGACGCAGTGGCCGGGCAGCCGGCCGGCAGGGGAGAGCAAGCGCCGCTACTTCACCTGGGTGGATGCGCAGGGCAATCTGCAGAACAGCTTCTACGCCGCCGGCCAGGTGGCGCCCGGTCGCGCCGACTACGTGCTGCCCAACGGCGACCATTCTTCCGAGTACATCGACGCGGAGTCCTATGAGGACCGTGGCTTCGTCCGTAGCGAGAACGGTAACCCGTACTTCACCTGGGTCGACGACAAGGGTCAGGTACGCAACTCGCCGATCACGGCAGAGCAGCGCGGAGCAATGTTCCGGCGGGGCGAGCAGGGCGGCAGCAATATCGCCTTCACCGAAGGTCGGCAGATCGACCTGAAGACCCGCCCGAACAACCTGCCGGGGCTCGATGGCACGAGCGAGCAGACCGATGCCATGAAGGCGCTGCTCAAGGGCAGCGGCAAGACCCTCGATGACCTCTACGTCGATCTGCAGCGGCGTTGCTGCGACCAGATGGGCGATGGCGACTTCACCGAGCTGTCGGCGGAGGAGCCGCGCTACGAGGAGCTGAACAAGTTCTCGCCGAGCTTCGACTTCCCCATGGGCAAGAGCTACTTTGTGGCGATGAAGTTGCCCAGTTCCCAGCGGGTCTACGGCCTGCGCGTGCGCAGCTTCGCCAACCACCAGGTGGTCTACCCGTCGCTGCTGTTCCTCGACGAGCAGAAGCGCCCGACCCGGCTGGTGAGCGACGCGGTGTACAAACTCAATCCGGAGACCTGGTATCGCTACGCCTTCATCGAGGGCACGGTGCCGGTGCGCGCCAACCAGGGCGAGCGCTATGTGCTGCTGCTCACCACCGACGAGGACCGCAGCCTGCAGACCCTCGACAACAAGCCGTACAAGCGTCCGCTGGAGGACCTGGCGGTGAACGAGGCGGGGATGAAGGTGCGCGAGCACAGTGACCAGGGCGGGTTCGAGTTGGCGGTCGTGCGCTGATTTTTCTACCAGCCAACACCGACGCTCATTGTAGGAGCGGGCCCTGCCCGCGATCCGCCGGCAGGGCCGGCGTCTTTCATCGCTCCCATGTTGATCCTGTATTGCTGCTTTAGCTTGGGCGTTTCTGCGCCACTTCGGCGTGCGCGCCAACTCTGTGTTTCGCCCCCTCGGGCGAGTTCCTTTTGGCAAACGTCGGGTAGCCGCCCTCCCAAAAGGAACCAAAAGGTCTTGCCCCGGACATCCGGTTTATCGCTTAGGCGAAAAATTCCCTCGTTGAACCGAAGTTTCAGGGGCCCGCTGCGAAGGGCCATCCCTGGCCCATCGCAGCTCTCGCGACATCCATGTCGCTCAACCCCTGAAACTCCGCCTCAACGAAGCCTCCTGAACGGGGCTGTTCGGAGTGAGCGGATGTTTCTCTGGAAGCCTTCAGAGCAAAGGCCAGAGCTGGAATGGAGTGAGTATTGGCTCGCTCCTTTAGGTGTGCGCACAGGGCTTGGCTTTCATTGGGAGAGTCTCTGTCTGCGGAATCCGCTGCCCATGAAAAAGCCCGGCATGTGCCGGGCTTTTTCATGGGGCGGGGCGCCTCAGATTTCCTTCGGCGGTACGTGGCCGAAGAGCTGCTGGGAGAACCGCACGCGCTCTTCCACGGTCTCCTTCACGCCCTTGGCTTCCAGCTCGGCGAGGTGCGCCTCGACCGCGTGGGTGCGCAGGGTCAGGCCGCAGTCGTTGGCGATCTGGATGTTCAGGCCGGGACGGGCGTTGAGCTCGAGGATCAGCGGGCCCTTGTCCTGGTCCAGCACCATGTCCACACCGATGTAGCCGAGGCCGCAGAGCTCATGGCAGCCGGCCGCGAGCTTCATGAAACCGTCCCAGAACGGCAGTTGCACACCGTCCACCGCGTTGGTGGTGTCCGGGTGCTTGCTGATCTTGTTGTTCAGCCAGGTGCCGCGCAGGGTCAGGCCCGTGGCCAGGTCCACACCCACGCCGATGGCGCCCTGGTGCAGGTTGGCCTTGCCGTTGGACTGGCGCGTCGGCAGGCGCAGCATCGCCATCACCGGGTAGCCCATCAGCACGATGATGCGGATGTCCGGCACGCCTTCGTAGCTGATGCTCTTGAAGATCTGGTCCGGTGTTACCCGGTACTCGATCAGCGCGCGGTCGCGGTGGCCGCCCAGCGAGTACAGGCCGGTGAGGATGCTCGACAACTGGTGCTCGATTTCCTCATGGCTGATGATCCGCCCGGAGACCGTCTTGTAGCGCTCCTCGAAGCGGTCGGCGATCACCAGGATGCCGTCGCCGCCGGCGCCTTGCGCTGGCTTGATCACGAAGTCGCTGCGCTCACCGATGATTTCCGGCAGACGCTCGATTTCCTTCTCGGTGGAGATGATCCCGTACATTTCCGGTACGTGGATGCCCGCCTCGATGGCACGCTGCTTGGTGATGATCTTGTCGTCGACGATCGGGTACAGGTGCCGCTGGTTGTACTTGAGCACGTAGTCCGCGTTGCGTCGATTGATGCCCATGATGCCTTTGGCTTCCAGGGCTTTCCATCGCTTGATCAGGCCGAACATGGCTTAGTCCTTGAGGAAGGCTTTGAAGCGGAACAGTTCGGTCAGGCGGTAGCCGCGGTAGCGACCCATCGCCAGCATGAACGACACCAGAATCAGCAATACGGCCGGGAAGGTGAACACGAAGTACACCAGTTCCGGCACGCGCATCAGGATATGCGCCAGGGCGGCGGCGAACAGGGTGCCGATGGCGGCCTTCATGGCGTGGGCGGCGCCGCGCTCTTCCCAGGTGATCGACAGGCGTTCGATGCTCATGGTCAGGATCACCATCGGGAACAGGGCGACCGACAGGCCGCTCTCGAAGCCGAGCTTGTGGCTGAGCAGGCTGATGGCGGCGATCATCACCACCACGAACGTCAGCACCACCGACAGGCGTGGCAGCATCTGCAGCTTCAGGTGCTCCAGGTACGAGCGTAGCGACAGGCCCAGCGCGGTGATCACGGTGAACAGGCCGATGCCCCACTGCAGGCCGGTCTCGCGGAAGGCCAGGGCGATCAGTACCGGGGTGAAGGTCCCCAGTGTCTGCAGGCCGATCAGGTTGCGCAGCACGAGGATCACCAGCACGCCGAACGGGATCATGATCATGATCTGGAAGGTCTGCTGGGTGGACAGTGGCAGGCCGTACAGCGAGTACTCGAGGAAGGCCGCGTCGGTATTCTCGTCCGACAGCTTGGCCAGGCGGATGGCGTTCATCTCGCTGCTGTTCAGGCTGAAGCTGACCTGGGCCTTCTTGCCGCCCTCGATGGACAGCAGGCTTTCATCGCCCAGCCACCAGATCAGGCGGTCGGCAGGCAGGCCGCGTTCGCCGGTTTCCGGGTTGAAGTACAGCCATTCCTTGCCGTTGTAGCTGCGTAGCCAGAGCTCGGGCTGTTGCGGCTGGTTGGCGACCAGGCGGATGGTGTGCACGCGCTCCAGCGGTACGTGGGCCACGGCGAGCAGGGTTTCGACCACGTGGGAGCGCTTGTCCAGGCTGGTATCGCCGGCGAGCAGCAGCTTCACGTTGTCGTCGCTCAGGTTGTTGGCGCGCTTGATCGCTTCGCTGACGAAGGTCTCGACGTCTGCCGAGTGCTGGCGGATGGGCGCGATCAGGGCTTCGGCGGCGATCTTGTCCGGGCCTTCCAGGGGCAGGCTGTCGCGGAAGATCGGGCCCTTCTCCTTGGCCTTCTCGCTGGCGCCGGCGTAGCGCTTGGTCAGCACCAGGCGGTAGTAGAGGGTCTGCTGGCCGTTGGCGCGGCGCGACGACCAGGTGACCTTGCGGTTGCCATCGGAGCGGTTGATGCCCACGCCGTAGTTGTTGGAGACGAAGCTCTCGTTGAGGCTGACGTAATCCTGGGTCAGCGGTGGCACGAACATCTGCACCTTCACCGGGGTCTTCGGCGTGGCCACGAACTCGACCTTGGCGTCGATGTTCCACAGGTCGTCGGTCTCGGCCTCGGTCATGGGAATGCCGAGGACGAAGATCTGGTAGGCGGTGATCGCGACGCCCAGCGTCAGCAGGATGGCGATCAGGACCTTCAGATGCAGGGTAAGAGAGCGCATGGGATTACTCGGCAGGTTTCGCTACGGGTTGGCAGCCGGGCTTGCCGGCAGCGTATTTCAGGCTCGAGTCGACCAGGGCGCCGAAGCGCTTGAGCGCGTCGGAGCCTATCAGGAGCGGGTATTGGAAGGCGCTGCGGTCGGTAAGGTTCACTTCGATGGTGCGCAGGGCCTTGCCCATGCACAGCTGAAGCTCGATCACCGGACGCGCGGTATAGGCCTTGCCTTCGTCGGGGTCGTAGTCGCCGTGGCGGCGTTTGATCTTGCTGATGCGCGCCAGGGGCTTCTCGATCGGCTGGCTGTCGGCGGTGTCGGTGGCCAGGTAGAAGCGCACCCAGGTTTCGCCGTCGCGCTTGAATCGCTTGATGTCGCGGGCACTGAGGGAGGCGGTCTTGGCGCCGGTGTCGAGCTTGGCGGCCAGTTCGATGCCCAGGTCGTTGATGCGGGCGTATTCGTTCAGGCCATAGACGGTCTTGCCGGCAGCGGCACTGATGCCGGGTAGCAGGAGGATGCTCAGGAAGAGGAGCAGGGCTGTGGGCGTGAGTCTCATGGGCCTTGATGAGTAAGTGGCCGCAAAGCCTTGAAAAGAAACGCCCCGGTCGTCACCCCATGCGGCTGTAGCCGGCTTGCGAGCCGGCTGGCCTGGTGACGCCAGGCAATAGCGCGGCGAATTCTATCATGTGGTTTTTCGCTGGCGACAGTCGGTTGGCGCCTTGGCAGGGTATTTGTTACAGGCCTATGACGGGCCTCCGCGTGCCCGCTGAGAGCTGGTGCGGGTGACGGGCTTCCCTGACCCCGTCCGACCGCTGGGCGGCCGGACGGGGTCAGTCACTCAGGGCTTCTCTTCCTCCGCAGAGACCTCGGTCCAGCTGCTGTCCGGGTCGAAGCGGGTCATCTTCAGGGCGATCTTGCCGCTATCCGGGCCGAGGTTCTTGGAGAAAATCTCCCCATCGTGGCTGATCATGAAGCTCATGACACCGCTGTCACCGTACTTCACCGGCCAGGCGATGAGGGCGAAGCCTCGGGTCATCTTGCCGCCGATCAGGTAGTCGTAGGCGCCACCCGGAGCCGAGGGGCCCTGGGCGGTGAGGATGCGGTAGTGGTAGCCGTGCCAGCCTTCGCCGGGCAACTCATCGCCAAACAGCGGGCCGAGCGGGCTTTCCTCGCCGTTTTCCTCTTCCGGCCAGTACAGGCCGTCGTGCTGGCCATCGCTGCTGACGAACTTCTGCGCGTATTCCAGTACCCCGTCGCCATTGCGGTCCACCTCGGCGAAGTCCATTTGCGCGTCGTGATAGGCCTGTACGGCTTCCAGGGTCGACTCCTCGTTGCGCCCGATGCGGCGGATGCGGATCTCTTCGCCACCGGCCTTGGCGTCGAAGGCCCAGCCGTCCTTTGCGTGGACGATCGGCAGGGGCAGCGTCCAGGGATCGTTGCCGACCACCAGATGGGCGAGGTGGGCATTGTCCTTCTCGATCTGGTGCTTGTCCCGGTAATGGGCGAGGAAGGCGTTGACCTCGTCGCGGTCGATGTCCGCGGTCGGGATGTAGCTCTGCCAATCCTTGCCCAGCAGCGCCGCGAGGCGTTCGGGGTCGGCCTTTTCGGTACCCAGTGCGGCGACGAACGCGTCGGCGGCCGCGTCGGGAGTAGGGAAGTTCTCCTGCGCCAGGAGGCAGCAGGGCAGGGTGCCCAGGAGGGCGAGCGCCAGCAGGCGCGATGCGATAGGCATGGCTCGTCTCCTAGCGGCGCCGACCGCCGCCGGAGGGCGCGCGGGCTGGGCGTTGTACGGTGTGGCCGGCGCGTGCGGCCTGCGGGCGGCTGGCAGCGGCACGGCTGGCCTGCCCGCGGTTGGCGACTTCGCGGGACTGCCGTGGGTTGTTGGCCCCGGCGAAGGCATTATTGCGCGGGGCCTGGGTGCGCGCGTGCTGCTGGCGAGCCTGGTCGCGAACCTGCTGGTTGTTCTGCGCCCGTGGTCGTTGCTGCGCCTGGTTGCTGCGGTTCTGCAGCTGGTTCTGGGCGCGTTGGCGATTGTCGGGCGTGCGATTCAGCTCGCGGGTGGCAGCCTGCGCCCGATCACGGGCCTGGGCGTTGTCACGCGCGTCGCGGTTTCCTTGCTGTAGGCGTTGCTGCGCCTGCGGGTTGTCCCGCAGATCCCGGGTGGCGGCCTGGGCGCGTTCGCGAGCCTGGGTGTTATTGGCTGCGGGTGGGGCGATGCCGCGCTGGGTCAGGCTTTCCCTGGCCCGTGAGCGTTCTTCGGCGCGCGCCGAGTCGAAGCCGCGCATGGCTTCGCGCTGTTCGCCACCGACCAGGCGGCGGCTGTACTGCTCGCGGCTGGCCGCGTCGCGGTACGGCACACCATTGCGATAGGTCGGGTTGTGCTGCCACTTCGTCCGGTTACCGTTCACGTTACGGTTGCTGTTGAACTCGCGGTTGGTGTTGACGTTGCGATTGCTGTTGAAGTTGTTGTGATGCTCCACGTCGACGTCGATTTCATGGTCATCCCAGTCGCAATCGCCCCAGAGCGAGCCGACGATAGCGATGCCCGCGCCGAACGCCAGGCCGGTGGCCAGGGCGGTGGCGACGGGGTATTCGGGCGGCGGTGGATAGTAGACCGGCGGGCTGGCCGGATAGGGCCAGGTGCCATAGACCTGCGTGGGGTTGTAGCTGGGTACGTAGACCACCTGCGGGTCGGTGGGCTCGATGATGATGGTCTGCGCTGGCGCCGGTTGCTGCACCACCACCGTGCCGCCGCCGGAAGCGGGCTGCGCCGGGGCAGGCTGGGCGGCTGGCTTGATGGTGACGGTCTGCTGCTGGTTCGATTGCAGGTTACCGGCGGCCTGGGCCTGGCGGCGCAGGCGCTGGATGGAGTCCATCACTGCCTCGGGCTGGGCGAGGAAGGCATCGCCGACGCGTTGCACCCAGGCCGGGTCCTGTCCCAGCGTGGCCAGTACCTGCGGGAAGGCGACCAGTGACTGCACGCTCGGGTCCCAGGGCTGGTCGGCCACCTGTTTCACTGCATCATCGCCCAGCGCCTTGGGGTGGGCCTTCGACCAGGTCACTGCATCGGCCACGTTGCCAGGGTAGGTGGTTGCCATCAGCACCTGGGCCAGCAGCGAGTCGGGATACAGCGCCAGCGGGGCGAGCATCTGGTCCAGTTCCTCGACGCTGAAGACTGCCTGCGAGGCGGCGGGGGCCGCTGCAGGAGCTGCCGGCGCCGGGGCGGCAGCGGGGGGCGGCGCAGGCGGCGCTGGTGGCGGTGGTGCGGTCGCGGCTGGGGGGCTGGCGGGCGGGGTGGCGGCAGCGGCGGTCTTGGCGGCGGGCTTGTCGCCCGAGTCGCAACCGGCCAGCGCCAGCAGGGCAATCAGAATCAGGTACTGACATTCTCGCATGGCGCTCTCCTGTGCCGGGGGAATGCCCGATCCGTGAAAACTGCCACGGGTAAAACGCGGGTTCAGAGAATGATAGGCGCCCAAATGAAAGGCTGCAGAAAGTCGAACGGCCGGTAATGCCGGCCGTCGGTTGGGGGATTTTTTACTCTGTGGCCGGTTACTTTAGCCGGCGTTCGACGCCTTTCTCGACGAGGATCTTGGCGGAGATCTCTTCCACCGAGAAATGGGTCGAGTTGATGTAGGCGATGTTCTCGCGGCGGAACAGGTTCTCCACCTCGCGAACCTCGAACTCGCACTGGGCGAAGCTGGCATAGCGGCTGTTGGGCTTGCGCTCGTGACGGATGGCAGTGAGCCGGTCCGGGTCGATGGTGAGGCCGAACAGCTTGTGCTTGTAGGGCTTGAGCGCGTTGGGCAGTTGCAGGCGCTCCATGTCCTCTTCGGTCAGCGGGTAGTTCGCCGCGCGGATGCCGTATTGCAGGGCCATATAAAGGCAGGTGGGCGTCTTGCCGCAGCGCGAGACGCCGACGAGGATCAGGTCGGCCTTGTCGTAGTAGTGGGTGCGGGCGCCGTCGTCGTTGTCGAGGGCGAAGTTCACCGCATCGATCCGCTCCATGTAGTGCGGGTTGTGGCCGATGCTGTGGGATTTTCCGACGGAATACGACGAGTCTGAGGATAATTCTTGCTCGAGCGGTGACAAAAAGGTCGAGAAGATGTCAATCATGAAACCGTTGGATTGCGCCAGGACCGAGCGGATCTCACGATTGACGATGGTATCGAAGATGATCGGTCTTGCCCCGTCCGCCTCCGCAGCCCGGTTGATTTGCTGTACCATGACGCGCGCTTTTTCTTCGGTATCGATGTAAGGTCGCGTCAGTTTGGTGAAGTTGATGTTTTCGAACTGCGCCAGAAGGCTCTGGCCGAGGGTTTCGGCAGTGATGCCGGTGCCGTCGGAAATGAAAAATGCAGTTCGTTTCATGTGCGCTGCGGGCCTTATAGGTAGGATCGAATCCTGGTTATGATAGACCCCGCATTTGCAAGGCCCTTTGCCGGGGCATTCTCACCCATTTTTCCGGCTCCGGCCAGACAGGGTGGGGCGGCTCCGACTCGTATGACCTTTTCCAACACTTAGTGGAGAGATCACCTTGGTAGAGTACGTAGTTTCCCTCGATAAGCTCGGCGTCCACGATGTCGAACATGTGGGGGGCAAGAACGCATCCCTGGGCGAAATGATCAGCAACCTCGCCGGTGCCGGCGTTTCCGTACCGGGTGGCTTCGCCACTACCGCCCAGGCCTACCGTGACTTCCTCGACCAGAGCGGCCTGAACGATCGCATCCACGCGGCCCTCGACGCCCTGGATGTGGACGACGTCAACGCCCTGGCCAAGACCGGCGCGCAGATCCGCCAGTGGGTGATGGACGCCGAATTCCCCGAGCGTCTCGATGCCGAGATTCGCAAGGCCTTCGCCGAGATGGCCGGCAGCAACGACAACATGGCCGTGGCCGTGCGTTCCTCCGCCACTGCCGAAGACCTGCCGGACGCCTCCTTCGCCGGCCAGCAGGAGACCTTCCTGAACATCCGCGGCGTGGACAACGTGATCCGTGCGGCCAAGGAAGTCTTCGCCTCCCTCTTCAACGACCGTGCCATCGCCTACCGCGTGCACCAGGGCTTCGACCACAAGCTGGTCGCCCTGTCCGCTGGCGTGCAGCGCATGGTTCGCTCGGAAACCGGCACTGCCGGCGTGATGTTCACCCTGGACACCGAATCCGGTTTCCGTGACGTGGTGTTCATCACCGGCGCCTACGGCCTTGGCGAGACCGTGGTGCAGGGCGCCGTGAACCCCGACGAGTTCTATGTCCACAAGCCGACCCTGGAAGCCGGCCGTCCGGCCATCCTGCGCCGCAACCTGGGCAGCAAGGCCATCAAGATGATCTACGGCGAAGAAGCCAAGGCCGGCAAGTCGGTCAAGGTAGTCGACGTGGAGAAGGCCGACCGCGCCCGCTTCGCCCTGTCCGACGCCGAAGTGATCGAGCTGGCCAAGCAGGCCCTGATCATCGAGAAACACTACGAGCGCCCGATGGACATCGAGTGGGCCAAGGACGGTGACGACGGCAAGCTGTACATCGTGCAGGCCCGTCCGGAAACCGTGAAGAGCCGTTCCAGCGCCAACGTGATGGAACGCTACCTGCTCAAGGAAAAAGGCAAGGTTCTGGTCGAAGGCCGTGCCATCGGCCAGCGCATCGGCGCCGGCCCGGTGAAGGTGATCCACGACGTTTCCGAAATGGACAAGGTCCAGCCGGGCGACGTACTGGTCTCCGACATGACCGACCCGGACTGGGAACCCGTGATGAAGCGCGCCAGCGCCATCGTCACCAACCGTGGCGGTCGTACCTGCCACGCTGCGATCATCGCCCGTGAGCTGGGCATCCCGGCAGTCGTCGGCTGTGGCAATGCCACCGCGGCGCTGAAGGACGGCCAGCGCGTGACCGTATCCTGCGCCGAAGGTGACACCGGCCTGATCTACGAAGGCGAACTGGGCTTCGACGTCCGCCAGAACTCGGTCGACGCCATGCCTGACCTGCCGTTCAAGATCATGATGAACGTCGGCAACCCGGACCGCGCCTTCGACTTCGCCCAGTTGCCGAACGAAGGTGTGGGCCTGGCCCGCCTGGAATTCATCATCAACCGCATGATCGGCGTGCACCCCAAGGCGCTGCTGAACTTCGCCAGCCTGCCGGCGGACATCAAGGAAAGCGTCGAGAAGCGCATCGCCGGCTACGACGATCCGGTCGGCTTCTACGTCGAGAAGCTGGTCGAGGGCGTCAGCACCCTGGCCGCCGCCTTCTGGCCGAAGAAGGTCATCGTGCGTCTGTCGGACTTCAAGTCCAACGAATACGCCAACCTGATTGGCGGCAAGCTCTACGAGCCGGAAGAAGAGAACCCGATGCTCGGCTTCCGTGGCGCCTCGCGCTACATCAGCGAATCCTTCCGCGATTGCTTCGAGCTCGAATGCCGCGCGATGAAGAAGGTCCGCAACGAAATGGGCCTCACCAACGTCGAGCTGATGGTGCCGTTCGTCCGTACCCTGGGCGAAGCCTCCCAGGTCGTCGACCTGCTGGCCACCAATGGTCTCAAGCGTGGCGAGAACGGCTTGCGCGTCATCATGATGTGCGAGCTGCCGTCCAACGCCCTGCTGGCCGATGAGTTCCTCGAGTTCTTCGACGGCTTCTCCATCGGTTCCAACGACCTGACCCAGCTGACCCTGGGCCTGGACCGTGACTCGGGCATCGTCGCGCACCTGTTCGACGAGCGTAACCCGGCCGTGAAGAAGCTGCTGTCCAATGCCATCCAGGCGTGCAACCGCGCCGGCAAGTACATCGGTATCTGTGGCCAGGGCCCGTCGGACCACCCGGACCTGGCCAAGTGGCTGATGGAACAGGGCATCGAGAGCGTGTCGCTGAACCCCGACTCGGTCCTCGACACCTGGTTCTTCCTCGCCGAAGGCCAGTCCTGACGGCTCCTTCTCCATCCTGAGAAGGGCGGGTGATTTCACCCGCCCTTTTTTATGCAAGCGATTCCATGCAAAGCAGCAGTCAACTCTTTCCGGTCGCCCTCCTGAGCGCCGAATTGCGCGGTGACCTCACCGAGGATGTCTACCGCCTCAAGCCGAACAACAGCCCGGACTCCAGCGTCGAGCTGGCAGTTACTCGTCTGGGACTTCCGGAAGGACGCCGTGGCGTGCCGGTCATCCTGTTGCACGGCAGCTTCTCCAATCGCCGCTTCTGGTTCTCGCCCAAAGGCATCGGCCTGGGCGCGTACCTGGCCCGCGCGGGGTTCGATGTGTGGATCGCCGAGATGCGAGGCCACGGTCTGTCGCCGCGCAACGAGGATTACGACCGCAATCGCGTCGCCGACTACGCGCGCTTCGACCTGCCTGCCATTGCTGATTTCGTGGTGGAGCAGAGCGGCCAGGCGCCGCACTGGGTCGGTCACTCCCTGGGCGGCGTCACGCTGGCGGCTGCGCTGGGTGGCGGCTATCTCGACGAACGACAGGCAGCCAGCGCAGCGCTGTGTGGCAGCCAGGTCAGCCGCACCTACTGGCCGCTGAAGCTGCCGCCGGTGTCCTGGAGCGGGCGTTTCCTGCTCAAGCGCATGGGCGGGCTGTCCGGCTCGCGGCTCAAGCGCGGACCCGAAGACGAGCCGTTGGGGCTCGCCCTGGAGGCTCTGCACTGGTACAGCCTGTTCGGCCGCTTTGGCGAGAAGGACAACGATTGGTGGGGCGGCCTGCAGAAGGTTGGCGTGCCGGTGCTCGCCGTGGCCTCCGACGGCGATATCCAGGACCCGGCCTGGGCTTGCCGCAAACTGCTGGAGCAGTTCGGCTCCGAGGTCCGCGAGTACCTGCACCTGGGGCGACGCCAGGGCTTTTGCGAGGATTTCGGGCATGTCGAGATGCTGATCAGCAAGGGCGCCCAGCGTGAAGTCTGGCCGCAACTGCAGCATTGGCTGGAGCACGGTGGCCTCCCGGCAGGGCTGGGTGCTCTGGCGCAGGCTTGAGCTTGGCGTGGCAGGGAGTAGACTGTGACGCCATTGCGGCTTTCAGTCACATCCAGGCCTGAAACCCTGCCGGATTTCATCAAGAGGAGCTTCTCCATGCATTACGTCACCCCCGATCTGTGCGATGCCTACCCGGAGTTGGTTCAGGTCGTCGAGCCGATGTTCAGCAACTTCGGCGGGCGGGACTCCTTCGGTGGCGAAATCGTCACCATCAAGTGCTTCGAGGACAACTCGCTGGTGAAGGAGCAGGTCGAGAAGGACGGCAAGGGCAAGGTGCTGGTGGTGGACGGCGGTGGTTCGCTGCGCCGCGCGCTGCTGGGTGACATGCTGGCCGAGAAGGCCGCCAAGAGCGGTTGGGAAGGCATCGTGGTGTACGGCTGTATCCGCGACGTCGACGTGATCGCGCAGACCGACCTGGGCGTGCAGGCGCTGGCCAGCCACCCGATGAAGACCGACAAGCGCGGCATCGGTGACCTGAACGTGGCCGTGACCTTCGGTGGTATCACCTTCCGCCCGGGCGAGTTCGTCTATGCCGACAACAACGGCATCATCGTTTCGCCTAAAGCGTTGAAAATGCCGGAATAATTCGAACCTTCCAGCTGGAGTTCGGGTCAATGCCGGAAGCGAAAGCTTCCGGCATTTTTCATGGGGCCTCGCGATAGCGACCTTGAGCGAAGGAATAGGGCATGCAGCAGTACGAGAGCGGCACGGAACGCGGACTGATCGACGGCTTCGTGCTGGACGGCCACGGCGGTGGCCGGCGGATCACCCGCAGCGAGTTGCCGCTGCTGGATCTCAAGCCCGAGGAAAGCCTCTGGGTGCACTGGGATCGCGGCGTGCCCGAAGCCCAGTCCTGGCTGCGCGAGTCCAGCGGGCTGAATGAGTTTGCCTGCGACCTGCTGCTGGAAGAGGCGACCCGTCCGCGCCTCGTGGATCTCGGTGGTGAACGACTGCTGCTGTTTCTGCGCGGGGTCAACCTGAACCCCGGTGCGGTGCCGGAGGATATGGTTTCGCTGCGGGTTTACGCCGAATCGCAGCGGGTGATTTCCCTGCGTCTGCGCCCGCTCAAGGCTGTGGCCGACTTGCGCGCCGACCTGGATGCCGGAACCGGTCCGAAGACGGCTTCGGAAGTGGTGCTGTACCTCGCCCACTACCTCACCGATCGTGTCGACACCCTGATTGGCGGCCTTGCCGACCAGCTCGACGCCATGGAGGAGGCCATCGAGGAGGACGAGCGCAGCATCCCCGACCAGCACCAGTTGCGAGCGCTGCGCCGCCGCGCGGCGGGGTTGCGCCGCTACCTGGCGCCGCAGCGGGAGATCTACTCGCAGATGGTCCGGTTCAAGGCCGCCTGGACGGTCGCCGACGATGCCGACTACTGGAACGAGTTGTACAACCGACTGACCCGCAACCTGGAGGAGCTGGAACTGGTGCGTGAACGCATCAGCCTGATCCAGGAGGCCGAACATCGTCGAATTACCGAGCGGATGAACCGCACCATGTACCTGCTTGGTATCATTACCGGCTTTTTCCTGCCCATGAGCTTCGTGACCGGACTCCTGGGCATCAACGTAGGCGGTATTCCCGGCTCCAGCGCACCCTACGGCTTCGCCGTGGCCTGCGTGGCAATCATCGGGATCGCGACGTTCCAGTGGTGGGTCTTCCGCCGCCTGCGTTGGCTCTAGGTGTGACTTTTGAGGTGGTGGGGGCGTCAAGCACCTCACACAGGCGAGGTGCGCATGCACGACCCATTTGAAGAATCCTTGCGTGATCTGCTGCGAATGCCCCCGGAACAGCCGGGAGACGATTCGCGCCTGGATCGCGTCCTGAAGACCGCCAATCGCCAGGTAGGCGCGGGCGATCTGTTCAGCCTGATGGGGCACTGGTTCCAGGCCCTGTCCATCGGTGTGAGCCGTGGCGCCGCGCATCTTGCGCCCGTCTCGCGCCGCGCGCAGAATTCCGCCCCTTCCGCTGACAAGGCCGACTGAACATGCAATTCGACATCTGGACGCAAAGCCTGCTCACCGCCATGAACACCCTGTGGGGCAAGCTGGCCGGGTTCATTCCGAACCTGCTCGCCGCGCTGGTGATCGTGCTGCTCGGCTTCGTCGTCGCCAAACTGCTCGACGCGCTGCTCTCCAAGCTGCTCGCCAAGCTCGGCCTCGATCGCCTGATGGCCGGCACCGGCCTGACCAAGCTGCTGTCGCGTGCCGGCATTCAGGTGCCGGTCTCGACGCTGATCGGCAAGATCGTCTATTGGTTCGTGCTGCTGGTCTTCCTGGTTTCCGCCGCGGAATCGCTCGGCCTGCAGCGCGTCTCGGCGACCCTGGACATGCTTGCGCTGTACCTGCCCAAGGTGTTCGGCGCGGCGCTGGTACTGATCGTCGGCATCCTGCTCGCCCAGTTGGCCAACAGCCTGGTGCGCGGCGCTGCCGACGGCGTCGGTCTGGAGTACTCGAACGGCCTGGGCCGTGTCGCCCAGTGGCTGGTCATCATCATCAGCATTTCGGTGGCCATCGGTCAGCTGGAGGTCAAGACCGACCTGCTGAACTACATCATCGCCATCGTGCTGATCACTATCGGACTGGCCGCTGCCCTGGCGCTGGGGCTGGGTAGTCGCGAAGTGGCGGGGCAGATCATTGCTGGGATCTACGTGCGGGAGCTGTATCAGGTCGGACAACAGGTGAAAGTGGCGGATGTCGAAGGCATCATCGAGGAAATTGGTACCATCAAGACTATCCTGCTGACAGACGAGGGTGAGCTGGTGTCGATCGCCAACCGCATCCTGCTCGATCAGCGTGTAACCAGTCGCTGAAGATGATGACCGATTGCCGGTACGGCTTCCTGAAAGCCGTGCCGGACGCTGACTTGACCTGGCCCGACCTGACTTGAACAAGCCGCAACCACTCTCCTTGCGCTATGACCCGCGCCAGCTCACCGACGAGGAGCTGGTGGAGCGTTCTCACGAGGAGCTTTACCACGTGACGCGTGCCTACGAAGAGCTGATGCGCCGCTACCAGCGCACGCTCTTCAACGTCTGCGCGCGCTACCTGGGCAACGACCGGGACGCCGATGATGTGTGTCAAGAGGTCATGCTCAAGGTGCTGTATGGTCTGAAGAACTTCGAGGGAAAGTCGAAGTTCAAGACCTGGCTGTACAGCATCACTTACAACGAGTGCATTACGCAGTATCGGAAGGAACGGCGTAAACGCAGATTGCTCGATGCGCTGAGTCTGGATCCAGTTGAGGAAGCCTCTGAAGAGAAGGCTCCGAAAGTCGAAGAACGGGGTGGACTAGACCGCTGGCTAGTTCATGTCAATCCCATTGATCGGGAAATCCTCGTGCTTCGATTTGTTGCGGAACTGGAGTTCCAGGAAATCGCGGACATCATGCATATGGGGCTTAGCGCCACGAAAATGCGCTACAAACGTGCACTCGATCGAATGAGAGAAAAGTTTTCGAATGTGACGGAATCTTAGTCCGGGAAATATTGTCTCTCTGTTTGGCAAGTTCTGATAAACTTGCCACCCAAGTTGTACGGCCTCTGGTTAGACAACTTATTGACCACCAAGATGGGGATTTAACGGATGAAACTGAAGAACACCTTAGGCGTCGTAGTTGGCTCGCTGATCGCCACCGCCGCTGTCAATGCGTTCGCTCAAGGCCAGGGCGCCGTCGAAGTCGAAGCATTCGGCAAGCGCTACTTCACCGACAGCACCCGCAACATGAAGAACGCGGACCTGTACGGCGGCTCCGTTGGTTACTTCCTGACCGACGACGTCGAGCTGGCTCTGTCCTACGGTGAGTACCACGACGTACGTGGCACCTACGAGACCGGCAACAAGAAGGTCCATGGCAACCTGAGCACTCTGGATGCCATCTACCACTTCGGCACTCCGGGTGCTGGCAACCTGCGTCCGTACGTTTCCGCAGGTATCGGCCACCAGAGCCTGACCAACATCAGCGATGCCAACGGCAGCCGTCAGAACCTGACCATGGCCATGATCGGCACCGGCCTGAAGTACTACTTCACCGACAACTTCTACGCCAAAGCTAGCCTCGACGGCCAGTACGGCCTGGAGCAGCGTCAGAACGGTCACCAGGGCGAGTGGATGGCTGGCCTGGGCGTTGGTATGAACTTCGGTGGCGGCGCCAAGCCGGCCCCGGCTCCCGAGCCGGTTGCTGAAGTTTGCTCCGACTCCGACAACGACGGCGTCTGCGACAACGTCGACAAGTGCCCGAACACTCCGGCCAACGTTACCGTTGACGCCAACGGCTGCCCGGCTGTTGCCGAAGTCGTACGCGTACAGCTGGACGTGAAGTTCGACTTCGACAAGTCCAAGGTTAAAGAGAACAGCTACGCTGACATCAAAAACCTGGCTGACTTCATGAAGCAGTACCCGTCCACCTCCACCACCGTTGAAGGCCACACCGACTCCGTCGGCACCGACGCCTACAACCAGAAGCTGTCCGAGCGTCGTGCCAACGCCGTTCGTGACGTACTGGTCAACGAGTACGGTGTTGAAGGCGGCCGTGTGAACGCTGTTGGTTACGGTGAGTCCCGTCCGGTTGCTGACAACGCAACTGCTGAAGGCCGCGCTGTTAACCGCCGCGTAGAAGCCGAAGTAGAAGCCCAGGCCAAGCAGTAATAGCCTGAGCTCCTGAGAAAAACCCGGCCTAGGCCGGGTTTTTCTTTGCCTGCAGAAATGTGAGGCTCAGGCGCTGCGGGCGAGGATTGCCTGTCGCGCTGCGGCGGCGACTTCGCCGATCACCAGAATCGCCGGACTCTTCAGGGCGAAGCGCTGGGCGTCCTCGAGCATGTTCGCCAGTTGGCTGCGGTACTCGCGCTGGGTGGGCAGAGAGGCGTTCTCGATCATCGCTACCGGCGTGCAGGCGGACATGCCGCCTTCCAGCAGGCCCTCGCGGATTTCCGCCAGTTTCGCCACGCCCATGTACACCACCAGCGTCGTACCGCCTTCGGCCAGGCCGCGCCAGTTCAGCGAGCTGTCGTCCTGGGTGTGCGCGGTCACCAGGGTCACGCCCCGGCTGACGCCACGCAGGGTTACCGAAATGCCGCACTGGGTAGCGGCGGCCAGGCCGGCGGTGATGCCGTTGACCAGTTCGCACTCGATGCCCCGCGCAGTGAGCCAGTCGGCTTCTTCGCCACCGCGGCCGAAGATGCACGGGTCGCCGCCTTTCAGGCGAGCCACGCTGTGCCCCTGGCGGGCGTAGCGCAGCATCAGGCGGTGAATGAACTCCTGCGGCGTGGAGCGGCATCCGCCACGCTTGCCGACGGAGATCACACGCGCAGATGGGCAGTGCTCCAGCACGTCGGGATTCACCAGGTCGTCGATCAACACCACGTCGGCCTGGGCCATGGCACGGACGGCCTTCAGGGTCAGCAGCTCAGGATCGCCAGGGCCTGCGCCGATCAGCCAGACTTTTCCACTCATGTCGTTCTCCTCAGGCTGCCGTCTTCGCGGCTTGGTTCACGCAGTAGCAGCCAGCGGCTTCTGGGCCAGCAGGCGCTTGATTTCCGGTACGCAGGAGCCGCAGGCGGTCCCGCACTTGAGTTCGCATTTGAGGCCTTCCAGATCCAGCCCCTTGTCGATGCCTGCCTGGATGCGGCTCTGGCTAACGTTCAGGCAGTTGCACAGCGTCTTGTCTGCTGCCGCGCCGGCTTTACCCGGGGCGGCGCTGAGCGGGGCGAGTAGCCAGCGACGCAGTTCCTGGTCGGCACGGCCTTCCTTCCACAGTTCGCGCAGCCAGGCGCGGGCAGCGGTCTCGCCGGCCAGGCGCAGCGCCACGATTCGCGATTGTTCGAGGCGTACCCGCTTGCCGACGGTACGGCGTGGGTCGTCGTAGGCCATGACCGGACCGTCGCCGAGATCGAGCAGGGCGTCGATCCGCGACAGCCACTCCGCGCTCGGCGCTACCGGGTGCGCGGCGCGGATCACCAGTGCCGGGCGCTCGCGGCCGGTGGGGCTGAAGCTGGCGTAGCGCAGATCTTCAAACAGCGGGCGCAGGGCGTCGAAACGCTTCTGCACGTCGCCTTCCACCAGGGCGAAGAACTGCCAGGGCAGCTCGATGCGGCTGACTTCCACGGTGGCGTGTTTCAGCTCGGGCTGGCGGGACAGCGGGTCCACCGCCGGTAGCGTGAGCACGTTGATGCCCAGCCCCTTGAGGAAGCGGTCGCCCCAGTGCATCGGCAGGAAGGCCTGGCCGGGGCGCAGGCGGTCGTCGGCCTGCACCGGCAGCACCAGTTCGCCACGGCGGCTGTGCAGGCGGACCAGTTGGCCGTCGCTGATGCGCCGGCGGCGCAGTTCGTCCGGGTGCAGGCCGAGTACGGCTTCTTCCACGTGGCCGAACAGTTGCGGCGCCGTGCCGGTGCGGGTCATACCGTGCCACTGGTCACGCAGGCGGCCGGTGTTGAGGATCAGTGGATAGCGCGCGTCGCGCTTCTCCTTCGGTGCCCGGTAGGGCTCGGCGATCAGCCGGGCGCGGCCATTGGCGGTGGGGAACTGGCCGTCGCCGTACAGGCGCTCGGTGCCCTGCAGCGCGCCAGTTCGGAAGGGCCATTGCTGCGGACCAACGGCGTCCAGCAGCGCGTAGTCGATGCCGGAGAGATCGAGGTCGCGCTCGCGGGTCAGCAGTTTGTATTCGTCGAACAGCGCGGACGGCGAGTCGAAGTCGAACAGACTGGATTCGCCGGGACGCAGGCGTTGCTCCAGGCGCCGGGCAAAGTCGCAGACGATGCTCCAGTCCGCACGCGCCTCTCCGATGGCGGAGATGGCCGGGCGCACGTGGCTGATGCGGCGTTCGGAGTTGGTCACAGTACCTTCCTTTTCGCCCCAGCTGGCGGCCGGCAGCAGCAGGTCGGCGTACTGGCAGGTCTCGCTGGTGCTGAAGGCTTCCTGGACGATGACGAAGGGGCAGGCGACCAGGGCTTCGCGTACGCGGGTCTGGTCGGGCAGCGATTGCGCCGGGTTGGTGCAGGCGATCCACAGGGCCTTGATGCGCCCGTCGCGCACCGCATCGAACAGCTCGATGGCGCTCAGGCCGGGATTTTCCGGCAACTGATCGACACCCCAGTAAGCGGCGACATCGGCGCGGTGTTGGGCATTGGCGGCTTCACGGTGACCGGGCAGCAGGTTGGACAGGCTGCCGGTCTCGCGGCCGCCCATCGCGTTGGGCTGGCCGGTGAGGGAGAAGGGGCCGGCGCCGGGGCGGCCGATCTGCCCGGTGGCCAGGTGCAGGTTGATCAGCGCGCTGTTCTTCGCGCTGCCGGCGCTGGACTGGTTGAGGCCCATGCACCAGAGCGAGAGGAAGGAGGGCGCCTGGCCGATCCATTGGGCGGCGCGTTGCAGGTCGTCCACGGCGATGCCGCAGATTTCCGCCACGGTCAGGGGCCCGTAGTCGCGTACCAGGGCCTTCAGTTCCTCCAGGCCCTCGGTGTGGGCATCGATGAAGTCGCGGTCGATCCAGCCTTCCCAGAGCAGGATGTGCAGGATGCCGTGGAACAGCGCGACGTCGGTGCCGGGCAGGATTGCCAGGTGCAGGTCGGCTTGCTCGGCGGTGTCGGTGACGCGCGGGTCGATGACGATCAGCTTCATCTCCGGGCGACGCGCGCGAGCTTCCTCCAGGCGGCGGAACAGCACCGGGTGGGCATAGGCCATGTTGCTGCCGGCGATCATCACGCAGTCGGCCAGCTCGATGTCCTGGTAGCTGCAGGGCGGGGCGTCGGCGCCCAGGCTGCGTTTGTAGCCCACCACCGCCGAGGACATGCACAGGCGCGAGTTGCTGTCGATGTTGTTGGTGCCGATCAGGGCGCGCGCGAGCTTGTTGAAGGCGTAG